>DATFWL010000280.1:0-32392 GCA_035259385.1 Vicinamibacterales bacterium
TGAAGAGGGATTCGAGATGCTTGAGGTTTTCGTCGTAGGAGCCGAACAGCGTCTCGATCCCCTCCTCAGGGACGGTCATGCGCTTCATCAGGGTCAATTCTGAGTCTTCAAATGGAGCTCGCGCAACTGTTTCGCGTCGACGGCCGAGGGCGCGCCGGCCATCAGATCGACGGCGTTGGCGGTCTTCGGAAACGCAATCACCTCGCGAATCGACGATTCGCCGGCGAGGATCGCCACGATACGGTCGAGGCCGAGCGCGATGCCGCCGTGCGGCGGCGTGCCGTACTCGAGCGCCTCCAGGAAGAAGCCGAAGCGCAGCTTCGCCTCTTCGTCGCTGATCCCGAGACGCCGGAAGATGCGCGACTGCAGCGCAGCGTCGTGGATGCGCACGCTGCCGCCGCCGATCTCGGAGCCGTTCAGCACCAGGTCGTACGCCTTCGCACGGACCGCGCCCGGATCGCGTTCGAGCGTGTCGACGTCCTCGTCGAGCGGCGAGGTGAACGGATGATGCATCGAATACCACCGCCGATCCTCGTCGTGGTACTCGAGCAGCGGAAAGTCGGTCACCCAGAGGAACTCGTAGCGGTCGGGGGCGAGCAGATTCTCTTTCCGGGCGATCGCGAGTCGCAGCTGGCCGAGCAGCTTCGAGGTCTGGTCGGCCGGGCCGGCGGCCATCAGCAGCAGGTCGTCGGCGCCAGCCTGCGCCGCCTCGAGCGCGGGACGCAGCGCGGTTTCGCTGAGCGCTTTCACCGAACTCAGAGGCGGCGACCCCGGTCGCACCCAGATCAGCCCGGTGAATCCGATCTGCTTCGCCTGATCGACGAGCAGATCGATCTGGCTCCGCGTGTACTTGTTGCCGCCCGGCACCGCGAACCCGCGCACCGCCCCGCCCTCGGCGACGATCTGTTTGAACACGCGGAACTCGGACTCCTTGAACACCGCCGAGAGATCGTGAATCTCGAGGCCGAAGCGGAGATCGGGCTTGTCCGATCCGTAGCGCGCGATCGCCTCGGCGTACGACATCCGCCGGATCGGCAGCGTCACCACGCGGCCGACCTCCCTGAGGATCTCGCGCATCAGCGGCTCGATCAGCGCGTAGATCGTCTCCGGACGCGCGAACGACACCTCGACGTCCACCTGCGTGAACTCGAGCTGCCGGTCGGCGCGCTGATCCTCGTCGCGGAAGCAGCGCACGATCTGGAAGTACCGATCGGTGCCGGCGATCATCAGGATCTGCTTGAACAGCTGCGGCGACTGCGGCAGCGCGTAGAACTCGCCCGGGTGGACGCGGCTCGGCACGAGGAAGTCGCGCGCGCCCTCGGGCGTGGACTTCGCGAGAATCGGCGTCTCGATCTCCCAGAATCCGTTCGCGTCGAAATACTTCCGGATCGCGATCGCGACGCGGTGGCGCAGCCCGATGTTCGTCTGCAGCCGCGATCGGCGCAGATCGAGATACCGGTACTTCAGCCGCACGTCTTCCGACACCAGCGCGTCCTCGGCGATCTGGAACGGCGGCGTCCTCGCTTCGTTGAGGATCCGGATCTCGCGCGCGAGCACCTCGACCTCGCCGGTCGCGAGCTTGGGGTTGACGGTGTCGTCCGACCGACGCTGAACCAGACCGCTGACGCCGACCACGTACTCGGACCGCAGGCGCTTGGCGACGGCCATCTGCGCCTCGTTCTCGCGCACGACCACCTGCGACACGCCGGCGCGATCGCGGACGTCGATGAACGTGACGCCGCCGAGATCGCGGATCCGGTGCACCCAGCCAAGCAGGACGACGTCAGCGCCGACGTCGCATGGACGCAGCGCGCCGCAGGTATGAGTGCGGGTGAGGGAGCCTAGCGGTTCAGCCATGCGGAATATCGAGGTTCTTCAAGTGCTAAGGTTCTAAGGTTCTCGGTTCGTGGTTCCAGGTTTGTGGTTCCAGGTTCTAGGTTCCAGGTTCTGCGTTCTCTGCGGTTGCTTTCTCCCGTACGAACGCTGCGGCCTGGTCGGGCGGCATCGACCGCTGTTCGCCGCTGCGCATGTCCTTGATGGCCACTTCGCCGCGTGCGCGTTCGTCGTCGCCCTGGATCGCCACGAACGGCACGCCGCGCGAGCCGGCATACTTGAACTGCTTCCCCAGTTTATCCGCATCGGGATAGACCTCGACCCGCAGCCCGCCGTGCCGCAGGTCGGTCGCGAGGCGGACCGCATCCGCCCGGGCATTCTCGTTCCAGAGTGTGACCATGATGTCAACGGCGCTGCCGGCGACCGCCGGCGGGAACATGTTGCGCTCGGTCATCACGACGATCATCCGCTCGAGGCCGAGCGAAAACCCGCACGCCGGCACCTCGCGGCCGAGGAACATCCCGACCAGGTTGTCGTAGCGGCCGCCGCCGCCAAGGCTGCCGGCGAGCGGCGCGACCGAGATCTCCATGATCGCGCCGGTGTAATACGAGAGGCCGCGCGCCAGGCTCAGATCGATCCTGAGCCGCCCCGCCGCGCTGGTGCCCTCGCTGAGCGCGACGATCTGCCGCAGGTTGTCGATCGCCGGCTCGGTGCGCTCGAAGATCCACTCGATGCGAGTGAGGGTGTCGAGCGGCTGCTCGACCTGTTTCACGTCGAAGAACGCCAGGCATTTCTCCACGGCGTCGCGCGCGATCCCCCGTGCGGCGAACTCTTTCGCCATGCCCTCGAGCCCGATCTTGTCCAGCTTGTCCACCGCGACCAGTGCGTCGTTGTGAAAGAGCGCGGGAACACCGGCCGTCTCCAACAGTCCGGTCAGGACCTGGCGATGGTTCAGGCGAATCGAGAAATCGTCGAAGCCGAGACGCACGAGAATGTCCGACACCGCGCCGAGAATCTCCGCCTCGATCATCGGCGACGTCGATCCGATGGCATCGAGATCGCACTGGTAGAACTCGCGAAACCGCCCGCGGGCGGGCCGATCGGCGCGCCAGACCGGCTGAATCTGGTAGCGCTTGAAGAACTTCGGCAGCACGTTCTGATATTGCGCGACGACGCGGGCGAGCGGCACGGTGAGGTCGTAGCGCAGCGCGAGGTCGGCTTCGCCGGTGTGCTCGTGCTCGCCCCGCCTCAGAATCTTGAAGATCAGCTTGTTGCCTTCGTCGCCGTACTTGCCGAGCAGCGTCTCGATGTTCTCGAACGCCGGCGTCTCGAGCGGCTCGAAGCCGTAGTGCTCGTAGACCTCGCGGACGACGTCGATCACGTGCTGCCGCCGGCGGATGTCGTCCGGAAGAAAGTCGCGGGTCCCGCGCGCCGGTTGTGTACTGCCCGACATCTCGTTGTCTATCGATCTCCACGCGGCCGGCCTGAAAGGCCGGCCCTACACGTACCGGTTCGTTCCGTACGTCCCGCCCATCCTGCCCCCACCCTACCCGCCCATGTAATCCAGCCGGTAGCCGACGTAGCGATCGGCGTACTGCTGAATGCTCGCAACCTCCGCCGCCGTCAGCAGCCGCTTCACCTTGGCCGGGCTGCCCATCACCAGCGACTTCGGCGGCACCTTCATGTTCTCGGTGAGGAGCGCGCCCGCCGCGACAATCGAGCCGGCGCCGACATGCGTGCCATTCAGCACGATCGCGCCCATCCCGATCAGGCACTGCTGCTCGATCGTGCAGCCGTGGATCACGGCGCCGTGGCCAATCGTCACGTTGTCGCCGATGCTCGTCTGGTGCGTCCCGGTCATCGCATGGACGATCGCCCCATCCTGGACATTCGACCGCCGGCCGATGCGGATGCTGTTCACGTCGCCGCGCACGACGGCGCACATCCAGACACTGCTCTCGTCGCCGATCTCAACGTTGCCGATCACCTGTGCGCTGTCGTCGATGAAGGCGGAGGAGGCAACGCGGGGCAGCACTCCCCGGTAGGGTCGGAGCACTGCTGAATTATAGCCGGGTGCGTCAGGTAGGCCTGGTAGGTCGGGTAGGTCGGACGGAGAGAGACGGGATGGGACCTCCCATCCCTCCCATTCTCCTGTCGTTCCGATCCTCCGACCCACCTGGCCCACCTGGCCCACGAGCGAAGCGAGCCCCGCTGTCACCGGAGCCGCCGCTGCGCCTCACGGCGGATCGGCTCCGTCGTCTCGCGCCCCCCGGCCAGCCGCTCATATTCACGCCGCGCGTCCGCGTGCCTTCCCAGTTTGTCCAGCGCGTCCGCATAGTCAAGCCGCACATCGTCGGCGTCGGGCCGGCGAGCGAGGGCCTGTTCGAAGGCCATTCGCGCGGCATCGAACTGGCCCTGGGCCACGGCGAGCGCACCGGCCGCGGCGTGCGCGTCGGCGCTGTCCGGCTGCAGCTCGAGCGCCTGCCCGATCTCCTGCCCTGCCGCCTGGAGCTGCCGTGCATCGATCAGCACGCGCGCGAGACCAACGCGGAACGCCGCGTTGGCGGGCGCCAGCGCCACGGCCGCGCGCAGATCGACGAGCGCCGCCTCGACGCGGCCACGGGCCGCGAGCAGACCGCCCCGCAGCTCATGCGCCTCCGCGTCGTCACCGTCGAGCGCGAGCGCGAGATCCTCCTCGGCGATCGCCTCGTCCACCTCGCCCAGCCGCGACAGGCAGATCGCGCGCCAGTGATGCGCGTCGGCGCTCGTCGGCACCAGCATCGCGTACCGCTTGTAGCCTGCGGCCGCTGAACGATACTCCCCGTCCTCCATCTGCGCGCGCGCAAGAATCATCGTCGCGAACGCGTTGCGATCGTCGCGCGCGAGCACCGTTCGCGCGGCCCGCGCGGCCGCGGCGAACTGCCGCTGCCGGATTGCGGTATTCGCCTCGCGGAGGCGATTGAAGACGTCGATCATCGCCTTGGGATCGGGGCGCGCGGCGGTGTCTGTCGCGTCGCGCGGTGCGGTGGCGGCGCCGATGTATCCCAGCGCCGCGAGCTTCTCCGCCGTCTCACGATCGACGCGGGCGGGCGCCGCCGGCGGCGACCCGCTGCCAGTGGCCTGCAGCGCGCGCCTGAACGTCGCTGTGCGCGCCTGGTCGGTCGCCGCGAGATTGGTCTGCTCGTTCG
Source organism: Vicinamibacterales bacterium (assembly GCA_035259385.1). Taxonomy (GTDB): domain Bacteria; phylum Acidobacteriota; class Vicinamibacteria; order Vicinamibacterales; family CAVVIG01; genus QHWK01. The sequence continues at coordinate 5,022 of DATFWL010000280.1, forward strand.
CGTCGCGGTGCAGGTCGTAGAGCTCAGCGGACGGCGCCTCGATGAACTTCCAGCGCCCATCCTGAATCGAGCGCAGCGGCGCCCAGTTCATGTAGAGCTCGGGAAAGTACGTCTCGGCGTACGCCTCGTCAGGTCCCGGACCGCTCCCCGCGATCAGCGGCATCAGCGAGCGTCCGTCGGCGTGCGGGAGCGGCGGCAGTCCGGCCGCATCGAGCAGCGTCGGTGCGAGATCGATCCCGCGGACGAGGCCCGCGACGCGACGCCGAGCGGGAACACCCGGACCGGTGATCGTCATCGGAATCCGAATGGCGCCCTCGTAGACGAACAGGCCGTGCGTCGCCTCGCCGTGCTCGCCAAGGCTCTCTCCGTGATCGCCGGCGGCGGCAACGAGCAGCGAGCGATCGGCGCCTGTCGCGTGCAGGCGCGCCAGCAGCTCGCCGACCTGCTGATCGTCGTAGGCGATCTCGCCGTCGTACGGGCTGTCGCGGAACGCCTCGGCGAAGGGGGACGGCGGCTCGTACGGATCGTGTGGATCGTAGAGGTGGAGCCAGACAAAGAACGGACGTCGATCCTGCGCGGTCTGCGCCAGCCACGCGCCTGCCGCGGCCACCGTGTCCGCGCCGCGGCGCTCGAGATCGAGCCGATCGTCGTAGCGATCGAAGCCGCGGGCCAGGCCGTAGCGATGATCGAGCACGAACGCACTGACGAACGCGGCGGTCCGGTAGCCGGCGTCGTGCAGTGCGCTGGCCAGCGTCGGCGTCGCGTCGCCGAGCGTGAAGCTTCCGTTGTTGCGCACGCCGTGCGTGAACGGATAGCGGCCGCTGAGGAGGCTCGCATGCGCCGGCAACGTCAGCGGCGCGGCGGTGATCGCGCGCTCGAAGAGCACTCCGGCCGCGGCGAGTCGATCCAGGTTCGGCGTCCGCGCGCGGTGGTTCCCGTACGCGCCGAGATGGTCGGCGCGAGTCGTGTCGAGCGTGATCAGGAGAATGTTGGGACGAGTCGGCTGTCTGCGCGAGCACGCGGGGTCCGCAAGACAGAACGCAACGAGGATGACGATGTAGGGGCGGCCTTTCAGGCCGCCCGCGCGGCCGCCCTGAAAGGGCGCCCCTACACGTGAGTGTGAAACGCGGGCATGGGTCACTGACTCGAGGTCCGCCGCGGGGGCTGCGCCATGATCGTCGGCATGCTGGCGCGGCGCAGCATGTCGTTGAACGCGCCGAGTTCGCGATTCAAGACGTCGCTCACCTGCCCCTGCGAGCTCTTCAACCGATCCTGCAGATCTTTGTGAGCCGCCAACTGCTGGTTGGTCGGCTTGAAGTCCGCGCTCTGCAGCCCGTTGGCCAGGTAACCGAACTTCTGCACCAGCTTCGATCCAAAGCGGACGCCGTCCTGACCGCGTCCGGTCGTCCGCAGCTCGACGAGCGCGCCCTCGGCCGTGGCGATCTTCTGATCGAGATCCAGCGCGGCCCGTTTCAGCTCGCTGTTGTCGATCATCGTGAGCAGATACGTGATCTGGCCGCGAACCAGCTCGGCGCCGTTCACTGCGTCGACGGCGGCGTCGAGGTCACGCCTGACGTCGAGCAGCATGCGATGCTGCGCTTCGATGTCCGCGTCGGTGCCGGCCGAATGCGGGTCTTTCAGGACGCGCAGCGGCTGCGTGTAGTCGCGTCCGCCGACCGTGAGCTTCACCGTGTAGGTGCCAGGCGCCTGCAGGATCGTGAGCCCGCCGCCGCCGACGCCGAACCCGCCCTCGCTCTCGCGGATCCCGTTCGGGCCGACGCGGACCTCCGGCGCGTACAGCGGGCTGGTACGGTAGCTCACGCGTTTGGAGGGGGTGTCGCGGAGATCCCAGTAGATGCGATGCAGCCCGGCCGCCTGTTCGCCGGTCAGCGTCCGCACTGTTTGCCCTTTCGAGTCCTGGATCGCGATGTTCACGGCGCCGGTTGCGGCCGCTTTCAGGTAGTAGTTGATCCCCGCGCCGTACGGCGGGTTGTCGCCGGCGGTGGGATCGTCGTACGGCGTCGCCGGGTCGGTGATCTGGCGGAACCGATAGGCGGGCCGCGGCGTGAACAGGTGCGCATCGGCATCGAGCACCTGCGGCGTCAGCTCGCGCAGCGGCGTGACGTCGTCGAGAATCCACGCGCCGCGTCCGTAGGTCGCGATGACGAGGTCGTTGAACTGCTCCTGCACGACGATCCAGTACACCGGCGCATGCGGCAGGTTGAGTTGCAGCGGCTGCCAGTTGTTTCCGTCGTCGAACGAGACGTACATGCCATTCTCGGTGCCGAGGTACAGCAGGCCGCGCTTGACCGGGTCCTCGCGCACGCAGTGCGCGTAGCTGAGCATCGAGTGCGGCACGCCGTTCGTGATCAGCTTCCATGAGCCGCCGAAATCGGTGGTCTTGTAGACGAACGGATCGCGGTTGTTCACCTGGTGGAAGTCGATTGCCACGTAGGCGGTGCCCGCGTCGAACCGGGACGGCTCGATGTTGCCGACCGTGCCCCACGGCGGCAGGTTCGGCATGTTCTTCGCGACATTCGTCCAGTTCTTGCCGCCGTCGCGCGTCATCTGCACGAGGCCGTCGTTGGTGCCGACCCAGATGACGCCCGCCTGCTTGGGCGACTCGGCGATCGCGTGGATCACGTTTGCGTACTCGACGCCGATGTTGTCGGGCGTCAGACCGCCGGAGCTCTGCTGGCGGCTCTTGTCGTTCAACGTGAGATCTGGGCTGATCTCCTGCCAGCTCTGGCCGCCGTCGACGGATTGATGCAGGTACTGACTGCCGACGTAGACCTTGTTGTGATCGTTCGGCGAGATATGGAACGGTGCGTCCCACACGAAGCGGTACTTCAGATCGGCCGGCGGGCCGTTTTCGTTGTCCGGCCAGACCTCGACGTTGCGCATCTGCCGCCGGCTCTCGTCGTAGCGGACGACAATCCCGCCGACGCTGCCCGAGCCCGACGCCGTGGACCAGATGACGTTGGGATCGACGGGATCCGGCGTCGCAAAGCCGCTCTCGCCGCCGCCGACGGAGTGCCACATGCCGCGCGGAATCGCGCCGAGGTTGCTGTTGCCGCCGCCGCGCCCGCTGCCTTCCTCGGTGCGGCTGTTGCTCGGCCCGCGGTACGACGGCCCGTCCTGCTTGTTCGTATAGAGATAGTACGGAACCTGATTGTCGACGGTGACGTGATAGAGCTGCGCGTTCGCCAGCCGCTGCCGCAGCCACGTCCGCCCGCGATTCTGCGAAATCGACACGCCCTGATCGTGCGCGACGGCGATCCGATTGGCATTGGTCGGATCGATCCACATGTCGTGATGATCGCCGCCAGGCGCCTCAGCGCCCGATTGCGCCACCAGCGTCAGCCCGCCGTCGATTGATTTGCTGTACGACGCGTTGAGGTGGTAGGTCTCGTTCTCGTTGTCGGTTGAGACTGCCATGCGCCCGTAATACGCGGTCCTGCCGAGCACGCTGCGATCGGTGTTCACCATCTTCCAGTTCTCGCCGCCGTCGTCGGAGCGGAACAGCTGACCGCGGTCGGTGTCCTGGCCTTTCCAGGGCAGCCCGTCGCCGGTCTCGATCGCCGCGTACACGCGATTGGGATTCGAATGCGCGATCGCCGGCATCACCTTGCCGACCGGCTTCGACGGCAGGCCGTGTCCGGTCACCTTCTTCCAGGTGACACCTCCGTCGCGAGACACGAACAGCCCGCCGCCCGGTCCGCCGCTCTCACGTCCCCAGGTGTGGATCTCGAGCTGCCACATGCCCGCAAACAGGATGCGCGGGTTGCCCGGGTCCATCGCAATCTCCGAGCAGCCGGTGTTCTCGTCGACGAACAGCGTCCGCTGCCAGGTTGCGCCGCCATCGGCCGTGCGGAAGACGCCGCGCTCAGGTTGCGGGCCGTACGCCGTGCCGAGCGCGCACGCGAGCACGATCTGCGGGTTCGCCGGATCGATCACCACGCGACCGATCCGTCCGGTCTTGTCGAGGCCCACGTGGGTCCACGTCTTGCCGGCGTCAGTCGACTTGTAGATCCCGTCGCCAATCGAGATGTGGCTGCGGATCCAGGCCTCGCCGGTACCGGCCCAGACGATGTTCGGATCGGACGGCGCCACCGCGAGCGCGCCGATCGACTGCACCGGCTGCGCGTCGAAGACGTGCTGCCAGTGCACACCGCCATCGGTCGTCTTCGCGACGCCTCCCGATGCGCTGCCGGCGTAGTACACGAGCGGATCCCCCGGAACACCCGCGACTGCCGAGAACCGGTTGCCTTCGGGTCCGACGAACCGCCATTGCAGCCGGCTGTACACGTCGGGCGAGACACGAGGTTGGCCCTGAGCTGTGAGCCCAATGCCGATCGCGACGATCGCGATGAGAACGAGTATCAGCTTTTTCATTGTTCCCCTACAACCGCACGTCGTCACCGCGCAGTAAATCGAATGCCGCCGCCGAACGGATCAGTGCCGATCTTGTACCGTGACGACACGGTCATCGACGCCAGATCGACGACGACGACGTCGCCCATTCCGGATTCCATGACGTAGAGCTTCATATTGTCGGGAGAGAACGCCGGGAAGCCCGGCCCTTTCCCGATCTTCACCGTCGCGCGCACGGTCTTCGCCGCCGCGTCGATGATTGCGACATCCTGCGAATCGCTGTGCGTTGACGCGGCGTAGCGCCCGTCTGCCGACACCGCCATTCGCCCGGCGCCGGTCCCGCCGGTCTGGATCACTTTGACGACCTCGTCTGTCTTCGAGTCGACGACGGTCACCGAGCCGTCGCCGTCCTCGTGCAGCCACACTTCTCCGTTCGGCGCAAACGCCACGCCGACCGGACCTCCCTCGACCGGAATGATCTTCAGAACGCGATCGCTCTTCGTGTCCACGACGACGACGCGGTTGTCGTTGCGGTGCGGATAGTACAGCTTGTCGGTGGACGGCTGCACCTGCAGGTAATGACCGCCGCGGAGCAGCAGATCGATCTTGTGCAGCACTTTGCCGGCCTTCACGTCGTAGACGACGACGCCGGGGACGTCGGCGTTCTCGGTGCCGATGTACAGCTTCGTGCCGTCGGCGTTCAACCCCATGCCGTGCGGCGACGCGGGCTTCCCATCGCGCCGCCGGAAATGATCGCTCTCGATCCGCCCCTTCTCCTTGAACGTCGCCGCGTCGAGGATCTCGACGAAGCCGGCGGCAGGCACCGACGCGAACACCGTCGAGCCGTCGGCGCTCACCGCCGCTTCGTGCGGCTGGTCCGGCGCGACGAACTGGTGCAGGACGGCGCCGGTCGCCGGGTTCATCTCGTAGACCGTGTGGTTGGAATGGCTCAACACGACCAGCGTATGAGCGCGCGTCTGCGCGGTCAGGAAGGCTGCGGTGCCGGCGATCAGCACCGCAGCCGCAACGCCAGGAGTTCGCATCAGATGCTCCGTTCGTGGCAGGGGCGGGCTTTCAGGCCGCCCCTGTTGGTCGTCCTGAAAAAGGGCGACCCTCCATCTGCGAGTGCCGTTTCAGAACTTGTAGGTGAGCGCCACCTGGAACGCGCGCGGCGGGTGGCGATTGAATGGCTGCAGCAGTCCCGGGTTGTACAGCTGGTTCGCGCCGGTGTTCCACTGCGTGTTCGCGCCGGTGTTGAACGCGTTGAACACGTTCAGCGCCGGCTCCACCGACTGGCGGCCGAACACGAACCGCCGTCCGACCTTCAGCTGCAGGTACTTCGCCGTGTCGTTGATGACCTGTCCGTCGCCCCGGGTCGGATTTGCGAGACACGGCAGCGTCGTGCTGCCGCAGAAGCGGATCGTCGCCGCGAGCGGATTCGGCTGCGTCGTGCCGTTCGCGAGCGTCACCGTCGCCGGGCCGAATCGTGGATCCGCCGCGGCGATGCGCGTGACCAGCGGGCCCACGTAGCCGCCCGCCTGAATCACGTAGCTGGCGCCGACGTTGATCTCCCACGGCGCGTTGTACTGGCCGGCGATGCGCACGGAATACGGACGATACGCCGCGCCCGACTCGCGGCCGCGGCCGTCGAGCGTGTTGTGGTCGCCGTTGCCGAACAGCTGCGTGGACAGGTCGCGATCGTTGGCGAACGCGTCAGGCTGAATGAACCGCGCCGGGTCCGTGGGGTTCCACGTCCCTTCCAGATGCTGCCATTGCCGTGTCAGGCTCATCACCATCTGAAAGTTGTGCGACATGTTCTTCGCGACGGTCGCCTCGAGATTCGAGACGACGACGCGCGTCCAGTCGGCGTTGGTCTCCTTGTAGATGATGCCCTGGTTCGGATCGATCAAGCCGAAACCGCCGAACGGCTGGAACGGCGCCGATGGATAACGGCCGTTGATGTCGACCATCTCGAATTGATCGTGGTAGATGCGCCGCGTGGCGGACACGTCGACGCTGAGCTGCATCGGGAATTGCTTCCGGAAGCCGAGCACGAACTCGTCGGCCCACGGCTGGTGCAGGTTCGAATCGAACAGCAGCGACGGATCGACGCTGCGCGTCGGCGGCGTGATGATCGTCGTCTGCGTGCCGGCCTTGTCGATGTAGACGTCGCGCGTCGTCACGCCGCCGGTGTTGCCGAAGCTGACGATGTAGTCGCGGCCATTGACCTGTTCGTACAGCCGCGAGTAGCTCGCACGCAGCACGTTCTTCGCGTCCTTGGTCACGAGGTAGGCGAGGCCAAGACGCGGCTGGACCGCGGTGCTCTTCTCACGGTAGATGTCGAGAAGGTTGTCATGCCGCCGCACCCAGTCGACGCGCAGTCCGAGGTTCACGGTGAGCCGCGGATGGGGCATCCAGCCGTCCTGTGCGTAGAGCGCGAAATCGCTGTCGTGCTCGGCGATGCTGGGGTTCACCGCCGGCGTCCGGAACCGCTGGTGCCACGGCACCGTGCCGACGGCCGGATCGTTCGGATCGATCTGACGCGTCTCGAGCAGATCGTAGCCGTCGTTCACGTAGTTGGTCGTCGTCTCCCGCACGAGCCGCGGCGCCGCGTAGACGCCGGTCTTCAGCTCGTGCGACCCGCCCCACCCCTCGGTGAAGTACGTCAGGTCGCCGCGGATCACCAGCATCGACGAGGGCGAGATCGAGATCGAGGTCGGCGTGTTCATGTTGACGAGCGCGCCGGTGCCGTTGGGAATGCCGCGGTTGATGAAGATGTCCTGATGAACGGCGATCTGCGGGCCGCTGAGGTCCACACCTGCGTAGGTGTCGGCGTCGTTGCCGCTCTTGTTGTTGTAGGACGCCGACACCTGCGTGGTCAGTTTGTTGGTCCATACCGAATTGAGCTTGCCCTGGACCAGGCTGCCGCCGGTAGAGTTGTACTGGAACTTGCTGGTGTCCAGCTCGCGATCGCTCGTGTAGGTGGCGCGATCGCCCTGGTAGAACGCCGAGATCTGATGCCCGCGGCTGGCCTGCGTCGTCACCTTGACGAACGGCTGATTGCTCTTCAACGTGTTGTCGAACGGCACGAAGCTCGGGCCGCCGAAGGTCTGCAGGTTGGTCAGGTTGAACTGGCTCCGGCTGATGCCGTTGGTCAGGTCGGCGTTCCGGAACGATCCGAAGAACCACGTGCGATCGCGCACGATCGGGCCGCCGAGCGCGAGGTCGTACTGCTTGACCGACTGGATCGTCGGCAGGCCGCCGGGAAACTGGCCCCAGTTCGTGTTGTCGCCGTTCCACTCGCGCGCCTGGTAATCGTAGGTGGCGCTGCCCTTGAACGTGTTGCCGCCCTGCGGCGTCACCACGTTCATCACGACGCCGGTGCCCATCGGCGACGCCGCATCCACGCCGCCCAGCTTCAGCTCCGAGTCGGCAATGGCGTCGCCGCCCATGCCCATCGAATGTGCCGAGGAATCGAGGAACGACGAAGCGGGCGCCCCCTCGATCTGGAAGACGTGCGAGTAGATCACCGCTCCGTGGAAATAGTAGGCGCGGCGGCCGACGCCGTCGTCCACGTTGCGCGAGCTGACCCCGGGGGCCATGTCGAGCACGTCGCTGAACAGCCGGCGTGACGTCACCGGCGCCGCGCGCAGCAGTTCGCCCTGGATGTTGAGCGTGCTGGTCGGCTTCGACGTCTCGATCATCGGCGACTCGCCGGTCACGGTGACGCTCTCCTGGACCGTGCTCAGCGTCATCTCGATGTCGACGGTGAACGTGCTGCCGGCGCGCATCAGGATGCCTTCGCGTTTGTAGGCGGCAAAGCCGGTCAGATCCGCAGCGATCGTATAAGTGCCGGGCGGAAGGTTGTTCAGCCGGTAATAGCCGGCCGTGTCGCTCACCGCGACAACTGGAGTGAGGAGATCCGGGCTCGTTGCCGTGACGGTCACGCCCGGCAGGACACCGCCCTGCTGGTCGCGAACGTAGCCGCGCAGGCTGCCGTCGCCGGTCTGTGCGGATGCAGCGGACGTCAGCAGTGACAGAAACACAGCGAGAGACACGGTCAGGGCTCGGGCCATCGAATCCTCCTGAACGCGCGCGTCTCACCCGCACGCGTGGTAGCGCACGCTACTCCCGGATTCGAGATGCGTCAACGGACAAGAATGTCGGGAATGGGACGGATGGGACGGATGGACAGATGGGACAGATAGGACAGATAGAACAGCTGGTACAGATCGCACAGCTGGTACAGATCGGACAGATAGAACAGAAAGGATCGGATGGGCTGATGGGTAGAACAGGGTCTGGACAGTTCCTCAACGTGGGACGGACAACGACGCGAGGACGAGACTGAAGCACCCGCGTCCCGACTTCGGAGAGCGCGAACTATCGTCTTCCGCGCGCCGCCCTACTGGCCGCCCGACCGACCATCCGACCCATCCGCCGCATCCGTCCGATCCGTCCCACGCGCGCGTGAGCGCGCGCCTGCGTGCCTCAGCGGGGCCCAACCTTGCGCCGCAGCAGCTGGAACCGCGGCTCCTCATGCAGCGTGTCAAACAGCGGCTCGAGCCCTATGAACGGCATCAGGTGATGGCGGTAGGTGAACGCCTTCTCGAGCCAATCGAGCGCGGCCGCGCGATCCCCGACGCGCGCGTAGCGCCGCGCCATCGAGAAAGGACCTGAGTCGTAGCTGGCCGGCGCGCGCCACACGCTGCCAGGCGCACCGTTGTCCTCTTCCGCCAGCGCCAGCTCCTCTCGCCAGAACGCCAGCCATCCTCCATCGGCGTACGCACGTGCCAGCCGTGATGGCCGGTGATTCCGAAGCCCACCGCGTGCCGCCGTTCCGCGAGCTTGCAGCCACGAGGTGATGGCGCGCGGTCTGGCCGCGCGACGAGCAGGCCGGCTGCCGGAAATCCGGCAGCCGGCCTCGTTACGACCGATGGGGCCGATGGGGACGGGTCCGGACCCATCCCTCTTATCCGTCCGATCCGTCCCACGCGCGGGAGCGCGCCTCCCGCGCGCCTAGTTGTTCGCCGTCTTCGCCGCGCCCGGCTTCGGGCTCGGGCCACCGCGGAACGTGAGCAGGTGATCGCGGATCACGCGAATCTGCGCTTCTGCATTTCCGTCGAATTCTGCCGGCAGCCAATCGAATCCAGGTGTCTGGTGCGTGTACAGCGATTTCGGATAGTCCGCCCAGAAGGCCGGCATGCGCGTGCCGGGCAGAATGTCCGACGGCTTCCGCAACCACTGGAGAATCCACTCGGGTTGCAGCCGCTCCGAGGCCATCCGCAGATCAGGTGCGAGGTTCGACGTCGGCTGATCCTTCGGTATCGTGCCGAGCACGTGACACTGCTGGCATTTGAGCAGCTCGAACAGGTGTTTGCCGGTAGTTTCATCGAGCGCGGCGGTGCGCACCATTTCGTGCGTCTCGAACGGCGTCATGTTGTTCGAGATCCCGCCGAAGTAGCTGATCACGCCGTTGATGTTCTGGTCATCGAGGCCGAAGGTCGGCATCCGCACCGCCAGCCACGGACGAATCGTGATCGGCCCGCGGATGAACGAATAGAGCCAGTCGTGCTGCACGCGCGCACCTTCCGGCGTCAGCATCGGCGGACCGAGCGACGGATCCGCGACGAGCTTGAGGAAGTCGCCGCCGTCGCCCTCGATGATGTGACAGCCGACGCAATTACGCCGGTGGACGAGCGTCCGTCCCTCGTAGAGGAAATCGTTCCGGGCCGAGCGCGCCGGCATCGCCGCCGGCGGCTGAATCTCGCGCTGGAAGCTCATGAGCGCGGTCACCAGCCGATCGCTCTCGACATCGGACAGATCGAAGTTCGGCATCCGCAGCTTGTCGAGCGGCGCGAGCACGCGGCCTTTGTCGAAGAGGCGCGGATCGTGCAACTTCGCGCGGAACCATCCGAGCTTCGAGGTGTGCGGAATGTCGCTGATGAATGCGAAGTCGAGCCGCGTCACCAGCTTGCTGCCCTCCTCGGACAGGTCGGTGCCGATCGACTGCGCCTTCTCGAAACCCTTGATGTCGTGGCAGCTGAAACAGCCGTAGCGATTGATCGCACGCTTGCCGAGTTCCACCTGCTTTTCGTCCGCGTTCAGCTTCGCGAGCTGCGCCTTCGCGTCCTCGAACGGCAGCACCGCCTTCATGTAGTCGAGCAGTACCTCGTCGGTCGCTTTCTGATCGGCCTGCGCCTTCGCACCGTCGCCGGCAGGACCGGTGAGCCCGGTGAGATAGGTCGCAACATCCGCCACCTGCGCGTCGGTGAGCCGCAGGTTCGGCATGAACGTCGCCGGGTTGTAGTGCTTCGGATCGCGGACCCAGTTGTAGATCCACTCGTAGGTCGTCTTGTTGCCGAGATTCTCGAGCGGCTGGCCGAAGGTGCGCCGCGGGCCGGCAGCTTCACGCGATCCCTCGCCGACGACGTGGCAGCCCTGGCAGCCGATCTCCTTGACGATCTTCTCGCCGTTCTTCGCATCGCCGCGGCCGGGATTCGTCACCGCGAACTCGTGCTTCTCCGAGTTCGCGAAAAGATAGGCGGCGATGCCGTTGATCTCGGCTTCGTTGCGCACCGCGTCTTCCGGCGAGCTGTTGTTCGAATTGTAGAAGAACCGCGGCATCCAGGTCGTCGGCTTCACCGCGCGCGGATTGCGAATCCAGTTCTTCACCCAGTCGGCCTTCAGCTTCGAGTCGATCTTGGTGAGGATCGGCCCCGGCTTGCGCATGTTCTCGAAGCCCTTGGTCTTGTGACAGGCGTAGCAGCCGGCGCGCTCGTAGGTCGCGTACGCCAGCGTGAGCTTGTCGGCTTTCGGGACGAAGACCTGCTGGCGATGGCACTTCTCGCACGAGGCCTGGGTCATCGCCACCGGCAGCATCGGGTAGTCCCAGAGATGCGGCTCCTCCCAGTGATACTTCTTCTCCCACTCTTCCTTCTGCTTCTCGTTCGACGGCATGTGCGCGGCGTCGCGGAAGCTGACCGACTGCCCCATGCCCTCGTGGCACACCGTGCAGCCGACCTTGTCGATCGGATGCGGCGAGCTGCCACCCAGGTAGGTGTCGAGATCCGGGTGGGTCGTGAACGGCTGCGGGTACTTCTCGTAGCCCTTCTTGTCGATCGCCAGGTGGCAGGTCTGGCACCGGTCCATCTTCGGCACGCGAATGAAGTTCACGTCGTCGACGACGTTGGGGAGAATGATCTGCTGGACCTTGATCGTCGGCGCCATGAAGTCGAGGAGCGGCGCGTTGCGGAAGTAGTCCTTCGTCGGGCTCGGCGCGAGCACGTCGAGCCGCTTGGTGAGACGGTTCTGCTCCGTCCGCATGTCGTCGATCTGCTTCTCGGCGGCCGCCGCCTGCCCTGTGTACTGCCCGAGCTGTGCCTGGACCGCCGCCTTGTCGGCGATCGCCTTCTCCATCGCGAGATTCAGGTCGTTGAGCTGCTTCGCCTCGTCCTCGGTGGTCTTCTGCTTCCTGGCCGTGGCCGACGACTTCGGATCGGCTTCGCGGGTGGTCTCGAAGTCGTAGCGATTTTGGTCGTAGGTCGCCTTCATGTAGTTGTAGTCGAGCGTGGCGCGAAACTGCTTGTTGTCGGCGTCCTTCAGCTGCGCCTGCAACTCGTCGACCGTCTTCCGGTTGGCGGCGATGTTCTGCTCTGAGGTCTTCCGCTGCGCCTCGAGCTGCGCCAGCTTGTTGCGATCGATGCTCCGCACCGCCTGCTCGCGCTGCGCCTGGGTGACCTGGTATTCGAGCTGCGCGAACCGCCGCTGCGTGTTCTTCCACTCCCGGTCGAAGTCGTCCCAGACCATCCAGACGACCGAGAGGAAGAGAAACAGGCTCGACGCCGCGAACACGACGTTCAGGAAATCGACGTTATAGGCGTGTCCGACACCTTTTTTTTCAGCCATGATCAGATGTTGAAAAAAATCTCAGGAATCGCCACGACGTACTTCAGGTTGAAGATCCAGCGCGCCAGCATCTTGAGCGGCAGCGACATCATCGACAGGAACAGGAAGACCGCGACGTAGTAGCGCGGCGCGCCAAGCTTCGCGTAGTACGCGCGGAAGACCCCCTTGCCCAGAATCACCGGCAGCAGGAAGACGTAGAACAGCACCAGCAGGATGCCCGGAATCTCCCGCACGATCCACGCCGACGGGTAGCCGGTGCGCAGCATGCGGATCCAGAAATACTCCGAGAGATTCACGTTGGTGAGCGCGGCGAGCTTGTGGATGTCCCAGTACTCGAATGGCCCGAAGAAGTTCCAGTTCGGGCCGCGCAGGAAGGTCCCGAGCACGATCAGCGACGACCACAGCACGGCGAAGCCGAAGAGGAAGATCGTGATCTCTGCCTTGCGCTCCGTGAACGTGAAGTAGCCGTTCCCCTTCGGATTCTTGTCGATGTACGGGATCGCGATCAGCCCGGCGATGATCAGGCCAGGCAGCACGACACCCGCTAGCCACGGGTCGAAGTAGACGAGCATCTCCTGCAGGCCGAGGAAATACCACGGCGCCTTCGACGGGTTGGGGGTGTTGGCGGGGTTCGCCGGCTGCTCCAGCGGCGCCTTGAGGAAAATCGACCAGACGATCAGCACCACCGAACAGAGGATCAGCGAGATCAGCTCGGTGTAGACGAGATCCGGCCAGACCCAGACGCGATCGGACTCCGCCTTCTCGATCGGCCCCTGCCCCGCCACGATCCGGCGATCGTTCAGCACCGCCTCGCGGATCGAGTACCACACGAAGAAGACGAGCAGGAAGATCAGCCCGACGATCGGCACGTTGTCCGGCTTGGTGACGATCAGGCGGAAGTTCGGGTCGAACGTCCCGAAGATGAAGAACGCCCCCAGCGCGCCGAGCACGCCGTAGCCCACCCTGTTCTCGGCGATCGCGTCCCGCTTCCAGACCACCACGGCGAGCCCCGCCACCGCCAGCAGGAAGAACAGCCGCGGGTCGGCTACTGCGTTAACCAGTCCCTTGATGAACCCCATCGTTGGTGATCCTCGCAATAGGAATTAAGAAGTAAGAATTAAGAATTCGCGCCAACGCCGATCGCCGAATTCTTGTCACGAATTCTTAATTCCTAATTCCAAATTCTTAATTCTTACAGCGGTCCACTGATCCCCCCGTCCTTCCGCACGCGCCAGAAATGCACCGCCATCAGCACGGCGATGCCGAGCGGCAGGCCGACGCAGTGCAGTACGTAGAACCGCAGCAGCGCGCCCTCGCCGACGAAGGTGCCGCCGAGCAGCGCGAACCGGGCATCGTCGGCGGAGTGAATCAGCGGCACGTCGCCGAGGCGCAGCAGCTGCGCGCCGGGCCCTTCGTGGCCGAGGAAGGGCGTCGCGCGCGCCATGTTCGATCCGACGGTGATCGCCCAGATCGCCAGCTGATCCCACGGCAGCAGGTAGCCGGTGAACGAGAGCAGCAGCGTGAGCACCAGCATGATGACGCCGACCGACCAGTTGAACTCGCGCGGCGGCTTGTAACTGCCGGTCATGAACACCCGGAACATGTGCAGCCACACCGTGATGACCATCGCGTGCGCACCCCACCGGTGCATCTCGCGCATGATCCCGAGCGGCACGTGCTCGCGCAGGCCGACGATGTCGGTATAGGCGTACTCGAGGGTCGGCCGGTAGTAGAACATCAGCAGGAGGCCGGTAAAGGTGAGCACGAGAAAAAGGAAGAAGCTCAGCCCGCCCATGCACCACGTGTAGCGCAGCTTCACCCCGGACTTCCTGATCCGCACCGGGTGCAGATGCAGGAAGACGTTCGACAACATGACCAGCACGCGGCCGCGATCGTTGTCCGGGCGATCGTGCCGGAAGATCGATGTCCAGACCTGCGTCTCGGTGAGCCAGTTCCAGAAGCGCGTCCCCGCGCCTTCCTTCGGAGCGACCGTCTTCGTATCAGCCATGACTGAGCGCCTGAGGTTCTAGAGTTCTAAAGTTCTAGGGTTCTAGGTTCTAGGTTCTTGGTTCCAGGTTCCTGGCGCGTCTTTACGCCTTCAGAAACGCTTCCGGGTCTGTCCACTGTCCCAGCTCGCGCTGGAAGTGGCGGCTCTTGTCGACCAGGATCTGTCCGTCCTCGGCGAGCACGATGCGGACGCGCTCCAGCGGCCGCGGCGCAGGTCCCTCGAAGTTCACGCCGGTCAGGCGGAATCCGCTGCCGTGGCACGGACACTTGAACTTGTTCTCGGCGGACAGGTAGTTCGGTGTGCACCCGAGGTGCGTGCAGGTGACGCTGAGCGCGTAGAAGCCGCTCACGTGGTTGTCGATGTCTTCCGTCGTGCGGACCAGCCACACGCCGTACTTCTCTTTCCAACGCTCGTCGACGCCAACGCCGTATTCGGTCGGGAAACCGACCTTGAACTGCTGCGGCGGTTCGTTGAGGACGTTCGGGAACATGAACCGTCCGGTCGCGGCGAGCGCGGCGGCTGACGCGGCAGTGAACGCGCCCCACGCAAGGCCCAGCCAGGCGCGGCGCGTGAGCAGCGGCGAGGTGTCATCGGGGTCGCGCGTCGCGGTGGCCGCCTTTGCCGCCGCCGGGGCCGTCGTCGCCGTTCGGGCGGCGGCGCCCCCCGCCGACGCGACAGACGTCGTCTTCCCCGCGAGGTCCGGAAGCGGCGCCGGGGCCGGGCGCGGAGCCGCAGCGGCTGCCGGCCTGGCCGCATGGGCTGCCACTGGTGCTGCGGCGGCCGGCGCAGGCGCAGGTCGCGCCGACGGCGTCGTGGTGTGCGGCGTCGCGGACGGATTCGCAGTCGGCGGCGCCTTCTCGGCCGTGGCCGCGGGCGTGTCGGTTTTCGTTTCGTCTGCCATTTATCCCATCACCTTCAGCGCCTCGAGCGCTGCCTGACGGACCTTCATACTCCGGTCGGACTGGCTGAGCGTCGTCACCGACGCCTTGAGCGCTGCGTCTTTCAGCGTCGCGGCCGCGCGCAGGCCGCTGATCATCACGTCGGCAATCGGATCGCGATCTTCGTCCTGCCGGACCTCGCGCTTGACGGTCTGCTCGACGTACTGGCGATCGAGCATCTGCCGCAGCACCGGGACGCCGTCGTGGCGGCCCTTGCGCGCGAGTGCGACCGCCGCGTTCCAGCGGACGTCGGCCGTCGCGTCCTCGAGCGCCGTTCTGAGCGTCGTGATCTGCGCGTCGCCGGGCAGCGCGCCCAGCGCGTACACGGTCATCTTGCGCACGCCGGCGTCCGACGACTGATACAGCGGCTCGAGTGTCGGAACGGCCGTCGGATCGCCGGACGATCCGAGCGCCCAGATCGCGCTGATCCGCGTCTCGCCGTCGCTCGAGTCCACGGTCTTCTTCAGCTCGGCGATTGCCTCCGCCGACAGCGGTGGATCGAGGCGGCCGATTGCCAGCGCGAGATACTGCCGCACGCGCGGGTCGTCGTCTTTGGCGTCGACGAATGCCTTGACCAGCGCCGGCGCCAGCGCGGGGTCGGCGCGCACCTGCGGGTCGGCCATCAGACGCGACAGCTCGTAGGCGGCCGGCCAGCGGCGATCGGAACCGCCGTTGCGCACCTCGGCCAGATAATCCTGCGCCTTGCGATCATCGGCGAGCAGCGACCGGAACCCGACGTAGATCCCGACCGTGATTCCAACCACAACCAGTGGGATCAGGAAGAATTGAACGGCCAGAGCGGGCGCGGCGGCGAGTGGGCTGCGAGTCGCGATTTCTCGCTCGACGAGTTTGTCCATGCAAAAAGGGAGTCAGGCGGGTGCCACGGGAGTGCCCGATTCGGGCAAGTTTTATCACCCGAAGCGTTTAGCGGTCAAGGGAAGCAGCAGCGCAGCGTCCATGGTCGAGCGCGATCGCGGCGTGTCGCGGCCCGCCAGCGGTGTGGCGCGAGGCCTGCCGCAGAGCGATGGGCGCTCGACAGCGGGCGTCGCGCCACGTTCGTTTGCAGCTCAGCGGGACGCGCCCACCGTGTCCTCGGCGGAGACCGGCTTGAGGAACGGCATCATCTGGCGCAGGCGCGCCCCGACCTGCTCGATCGGATGATTGCGGTCCACTTCGCGCAGCTTGTTGAAGGTCGGTCGTCCGGCCTCGTTCTCGGCAATCCACCCCTGCGCGTACTTCCCGCTGCGGACGTCGTCGAGCAGCTGCTGCATGGCGCGGCGCGTGTCGTCGGTGACGATCTTGGGGCCGCCGGTGTAGTCGCCATGCTCGGCCGTGTCGCTCACCGAGTACCGCATGTAGCTGAGCCCGCCCTGGTAAATCAGATCGACAATCAGTTTCAGCTCATGCAGGCACTCGAAGTAGGCGATCTCGGGCTGGTAGCCGGCGTTGACGAGCGTCTCGAAGCCGGCCTTGATCAACGCGCTCACGCCGCCGCAGAGCACCGCCTGCTCGCCGAACAGATCGGTCTCGGTTTCCTCGGCAAACGTCGTCTCGATGACGCCGGCGCGCGTGACGCCAATGCCCCTGGCGTACGACAGCGTCAATGCGCGCGCGGTGCCGCTCGCATCCTGGTGAATCGCGTACAGCGCCGGCGTGCCGGCGCCTTCGACGAACAGCTCGCGGACGCGATGGCCCGGCGATTTCGGCGCCACCATGGCGACGTCGAGATCGGCGCGCGGGGCGATTGCGCCAAAGCGGATGTTGAAGCCGTGGGCGAACATCAGCATGTTTCCCGCCTGCAGGTTCGGCTCGATCTCGTCGCGGTAGATCCTGCCCTGCACGTGGTCGGGGATGAGGATCATCACGACGTCGGCCCACTTCGCGACGTCGCTCACCTCGCCGACGACAAGGCCGGCCGCCTGGGCTTTCGCGCGCGAGCGGCTGGTGGCGGGCAATCCGACGCGAACGCTCACGCCGCTGTCCTTCAGGTTCAGCGCGTGCGCGTGCCCCTGCGATCCGTAGCCGATGATCGCGACCTTCTTCCCCTGGATCAGCGAAAGGTCCGCGTCCTTGTCGTAATACATCGTCGCCATGTGACTCCTTCCGGTGCCGGCCCCAGGAAGAGTGTGGGACCGATGGGCCCATGGGGTGGGTCGGGTAGGACCGATGGGCTGGTCCCAGCAGCGTTCCTATCGGTCATTCCCCACCCAGCCTACGGGCGAATCGGTCCTACACGCTCGTGGTCCGTGGCAGTTATACCGAACAGTTCGATACGTCTCCGCTGATCTCGGCCGCGGTCGTCGCTGATGGCCGGGCACCGCGGCGCTTCGGCGGGGTGGTGCCGCGCGCCATCGCGACGCGGCCGGTTCTCACCATCTCGATGACGCCGTACGGACGCAGCACCTCGACGAGGCTGTCGATCTTGTCCTCGGTGCCGGTGGTCTCGATGACCAGCGACTCGGGACTGACGTCCACGATCCGCGCGCGGTAGACGTCCACGAGCTGCATCACGTGCGTGCGGTCTTCGCCGGTGGCGGCAACCTTGACCAGCGCGAGATCACGCGAGATCGACGGCGCCGACGTGATGTTCTCGACGCGCCGGCACGGCACCAGCTTGTAGAGGTTCGCTTCGAGCCGGCGCGCGCCGTACTCGTCGGTGTCGACGACCACGGTCATGCGCGACACCCCCCGAGTCTCGGTGTGCCCCACCGTCAGCGACTCGATGTTGAACGCGCGGCGCCGGAACAGCGACGCCACGCGATTCAGAACCCCTGGCTTGTTGTCGACGTAGACCGCGAATGTATGCAGCATCTGTCACACCTTGGCACGGCCTGACGGCCGTGCCGGACGCTCCCGCGAAGACACGAAAGCACGAAGAAGACTTCTCCTCACCGCCGTCGAATCGTTGCGCGCAGTCCCCTGGTCCCCCAGTCCCTACAGCTAGCCCCGAGCCCGGAGCACCGAACCCCGAGCCCCTAGTCCGCAGCAGTCTCCACGATCGGCGATGGGCGTCGGATCATCTTGTGCAGATCCGCGCCGGCCGGCACCATCGGGTACACCGAGTCCTCCTGCTCCACCTGGAAATCGATCAGCGCCGCACGTTTCAGCCGGCGTGCCGCTTCGACCGCGCCGGCGACCTCACCGCGCGTTTTCACCGTCGTCGCCGCGATGCCGAATGCCTCGGCGAGCTTTGCGAAGTTCGGACCGGAAATCGGCGTCGCGGCGTAGCGCTTGTCGTAGAAGAACTCCTGCCACTGTCTGACCATGCCGAGGTAGCCGTTGTTGATGATCGCGACGTTGATGTCGAGGTTTTCCTGCACGGCCGTCGCCAGTTCCGCCATCGTCATCTGGAAACCGCCGTCGCCGCACACGACCCACACCTCGGCGTCGGGGCGCGCCATCTTCGCGCCGATCGCCGCCGGCAGCGCGAACCCCATCGTGCCGAGGCCGCCGGACGTGATCAGGGACCGCGACGTCTCGTGCTTGTAGTACTGCGCTTCCCACATCTGATGCTGACCGACGTCGGTGACGACAATCGCGTCGCCGTTGGTCAGCCGCCACAGGTCGTTGATCACGTGGGCCGCGTAGAGGTGGCCGTCGTCGGGAAGATTCTGGATGTCGCGCACCGCCGAGTCGCCCTTCAGCGCGTCGATCCGCGCCAGCCATGCCGTCCGATCGCCGCCGCTCAGGCGCGGGATCCACTCGTCCAGCGCCTGCCGCAG
Organism: Vicinamibacterales bacterium; assembly: GCA_035259385.1. Lineage (GTDB taxonomy): Bacteria > Acidobacteriota > Vicinamibacteria > Vicinamibacterales > CAVVIG01 > QHWK01. Next base: position 23,972 of record DATFWL010000280.1, read on the forward strand.
ATCCTTGGCGATTGCCACGTCGACGCGGACGTTCTTGTTCAGCTCCGCGCGGTCGATGTCGACGTGGATTTTCTTGGCGCTGCGCGCGTAGGTCTTCAGGTTGCCGGTGACGCGATCGTCGAAGCGCATCCCGAGCGCGATCAGCAGATCGGCCTCCTGAATCGCGTGGTTGACCCAGGCCTCGCCGTGCATTCCCATCATGCCGAGATTCAGCGGATGCGACGCGGCGATGCCGCCGATGCCGAGCAGCGTGACCGCGATCGGGATCTGCGCGCGCTCGGCGAGGTCCAGCACCTGCCGCTCGGCGCCCGACAGCATGACGCCATGGCCGGCGAGAATCAGCGGCCGCTCCGCGGCTCTGATCAACTCGACCGCCTCCTCGACAGTCCCGTCGCCGGGCAGCGCCTCGTCCTCGGCTTCGCTGAGTTGCGGCTGCGCCGCGTCCCAGTCCACTTCGCAGCTTGCCTGCTGCGCGTCCTTGGTGATGTCGACGAGCACGGGACCCGGACGGCCCGAACGCGCGACCGCAAACGCCTCGAGCACGGCCGGTGCGACTTCGTCGGCCGAGGTGACGAGATAGTTGTGCTTGGTGATCGGCAGCGTGATGCCGGTGATGTCCGTTTCCTGGAACGCGTCCGATCCAATCAGCTTGCTGCCGACCTGGCCGGTGATGCAGACGATCGGCGAGCTGTCCATCATCGCCGTCGCGATGCCGGTGACCATGTTGGTCGCCCCCGGACCCGACGTCGCGATCGCGACGCCCACCCGGCCGCTCGCGCGCGCGTAGCCGTCGGCCATGTGCGTGGCACCCTGCTCGTGGCGCACCAGCACATGCCGGATCGGATACTGCAGCATCGCATCGTACGCCGGCAGGATCGCGCCGCCGGGATAACCGAACACGTCGGTGACCCCTTCACGCACGAGCGCTTCCCAGAGAATCTGCGCACCTGTCAGCTTCATAAGAACTCCGACATGGCTGAGGGCTGATGGCTGATAGCTATAGTCGAAGGCGAACGCCGACGATGGCCTTCGACCATCAGCCATAGCCATCAGCCATAGCCATCAGCCATCAGCCCTCAGCCATTGACGCCTACCCATTGACCTCTATCCCGTTACAGCGCCCAGCGACGCCGACGACACCAGCCGCGCGTATTTGGCAAGCACGCCCGACGGATAGCGCGGCTGCGGCGCGCGCCACGCCGCGAGACGCTCGCTCAGCACGTCGGCAGCGACGTCGACATCGAGCCTTCGCGTCGCGACGTCGATGACGATCGGGTCGCCGTCGCGAACGGCGGCGATCGGTCCGCCGCGCGCCGCCTCGGGTGCGATGTGGCCGATGCAGAAGCCGCGCGTCGCGCCGGAAAAACGGCCGTCGGTCACCAGCGCCACCGTCTCGCCCAATCCCGCGCCGACGATCGCCCCGGTGACCGCGAGCATCTCGCGCATGCCCGGACCGCCGCTCGGCCCTTCATAGCGGATGACGACGACGTCGCCGGGCTTGATCCGCTGATGCTGCACGGCCTCGAACGCCGCCTCTTCGCTCTCGAACACGCGCGCGGGACCGCGATGCTGCGCCCGCCCGGTGCCGGACACCTTCATCACGGCGCCGTCCGGCGCCAGGGTTCCACTCAGGATCACCAGGCCGCCGCTCTGCTTCAGCGCCTGCGCGACCGGCCGCACCACTTCCTGTCCCGGCGTTTCGGCCGCGCGCGCGGCTTCCTCGCCGAGCGTCCGGCCGGTGACCGTCTTCGCGTTGCCGTCGACGGCGTTTGCCTCGACCAGCCGCTTCGCGACGAGGGGGCTTCCGCCGGCCGCGTGGAGATCCGTGGCGACGAATCGGCCGGACGGTTTGAGATCGGCGAGCAGCGGCACGCGGCTGCTGATGCGATCGAAGTCGGCGAGCTCGAGCTCGAGGCCTGCCTCGCGGGCGATGGCGATCAGGTGGAGCACCGCGTTGGTGGACCCGCCGGTGGTCGCGACCGATGCGATCGCGTTCTCGAGCGCCGCGCGCGTGATGATGTCGCGCGGGCGCAGCTTGTGCCGCACCAGCTCCATCACCCGCTCGCCAGCCTGGCGCGCGACGTTCGTCTTTGCCGGATCGGTGGCCGGGACGCTGCCGCTGCCGAGCGCCGCGATTCCGAGGAACTCGCTGGCGATCGCCATCGTGTTGGCCGTGAACTGGCCGCCGCACGCGCCGGCGCCGGGGCACGCGTCCGCCTCGAGCCGAAACAGGTCGTCGTCCGTGATCGTGCCGGCGGCGTGCGCGCCGACCGCTTCGAAGACGTCCTGAATCGTCACCGACCGGTCGTGCCAGTGGCCCGGCGCGATCGAGCCTCCGTACAGCAGCACGCCCGGGATGTTGAGCCGCGCCAGCGCCATCACCCCGCCGGGAATCGTCTTGTCGCAGCCGACCAGCACGACCAGCCCGTCGAAGCCGTTGCCGCGCGCGACCAGCTCGATCGAGTCGGCGATCACTTCACGGCTGACCAGCGAGGCGCGCATGCCCTCGGTGCCCATCGTGATGCCGTCGGAGATCGACACGGTGTTGAACTCCATCGGCGTGCCGCCGGCCGCGCGTATCCCGTCCTTCACGTGCACCGCGAGATCGCGCAGGTGGTAGTTGCACGGGCCGATCTCGATCCACGTGTTGGCGACGCCGATCAGCGGCCTCCTGAGATCGGCGTCCGAAAAACCGATCGCCTTCAGCATGGCCCGCGCCGGCGCGCGATGCGGTCCGGTAGTGAGAGGGTTCGACGCGTCGCTCACGAACACACCTCGAACGGGTCGGGCATACGGCCCTCGTGCGTCTTCCAGCTTGGATAGGTGCCGAGCGTCCGCAGCATCGACGCGAACTCGCCCAGATGCGCCAGCCCGCGCGCGCACGCGACATCCTCGCGCGCGATGCCGAGGTCCACGTAGAAGAGGTACTCCCACGGCCGGCCCGGGATCGGCCGCGACTCGAGCTTGGTCAGATCGATCCCGCGCAGCGCAAAGACGCTCAGCGCTTTGAACAGCGACCCGGCCTCGTTCGGCAACGAGAAGACGATCGATGTCTTGTCGGGAACCGCGTCCTTCAGCGGCGCCCGCCCGATGACAAGGAAGCGGGTGATGTTGTCGTCGAAGTCCTGGATGGAGGCCGCGAGCGACGCGAGGCCGAACACCTCCCCGGCACGCGCCGACGCGATCGCCGCCGCGTCCGTCAGGCCGGCGTCAGCGACCATCTTCGCACTGCCGGCGGTGTCATAGGTGGCGATGATCTCGACCTTCGACAGCGTGCGCAGGAAGCGCTCGCACTGCGCGAGGCCCTGCGGATGCGAATAGACGCGGCGCAGGCCTTCGAGCGTCGCGCCGGGAAGCGCCAGCAGATGATGGACGACCGGTAGTTCGACCTCGGCGATGATCGGCAGGTCGTGCGCGAGCAGGAGATCGTAGTTGCGGTGAATGCTGCCGCCGATCGAGTTCTCGAACGGCAGACAGCCGTGGGTCGCCGAGCCGGCCTCGACCGCGTCGAACACCTCTTCGAAGCTGCGGCACGGCAGGAGCGGAGCGTCATGGCCGACGCGCCGGGCGGCCGCCTCGCTGAACGCGCCCGGTTCCCCCTGATACGCGATCTTCATGGGTCTCGATTCTCGGTTCGTACACGAAAAAGGGCCATCACCCGTTGGATGATGGCCCTGGTCTGTCACGTCCCTCGGACTACATCATCCCCGTTGGCCCCGGGGGCTAATGACGACGCTAACGACGACGGGATGCATCGGAATGGCGAGATTAGACACCGTGGGCGGCCTAGTAGTCAAATTAATAATCTTTACCGGACTATAAGTACCACAACCGTGGTCGGGACTCGGGGCGCTGGTCCCCTCTCATCTCACCAGCGGCAGCTCCACGAAGCTCGCTTGTCCAGGCGCGTGATACACGCGGTGGGTGGCTTTCCGGAAATCCTGCGGCCGCGCGAAGAAGATGTTCCTGACGAACGTCTGCGGGTTGCGGTCGTACAGAGGAAACCAGCTCGATTGCACCTGGACCATCATCCGATGGCCCGGCAGAAAGACGTGATTCGCGTTCGGCAGCGCAAACTTGTACAGCAGCGGCGTGTCCGCCGAAATCGGCTTCGCGTCCTCGAAGCTCTCGCGATACCGGCCGCGGAGGATATCGGCGGCAACCATCAGTTGATAACCACCCATCGCCGGCTGCGCCGCCATCTCCTCGGGATAGACATCGATCAGCTTCACAACCCAATCGGCGTCGGTGCCGGTCGTCGACGCGATCAGGTTCGCGATCGGCTGACCGCTGATCTTCACCGGCTGCGTGAGCACGTCCGAGGCGTACGCCAGGACATCGGGCCGGCCTGACGCGTCGCGCTGATCGTCGACCAGCCAGCGGGACCACGATCCGCCGCCCGCCGGCTGATTGGGACGAGCCCGGTACGGCACCGGCTTCGCCGGGTCCGAGACGTACTCGTCGAACGCGGCGTCGCCGTTCTGCGGCGTCGTGTAGGTCGCCTTGAGCCCGGCGCCGAGATAGAGCGGTGTCGGCGTCAGGCGACACCCGATCACGCAGCCCGCCGGCCACGACGGCAGCTGCCGCCATTCGTTGGTGCCGGTCTCGAACACCGTGACGGGAGCCACCTCCATCTTCGGCTCGTCGTCCTTGAGGAAGTGATCGAGGAACGGCCTGAGAATGCGCTGGCGGAAATAAAGCGCCGTGTCGCTGTGAAAATTCAGCGCGCCGAGGGTGCTGCCGTCGCCGATCTCCTGGCCGTGGTACCACGGCCCCATGACGAGGAACACCTTGTCGTTGCTGGTGTCCTTCGGCTCGATCGCCCTGTAGACGGCGGGCGCGCCGTAGATGTCCTCTTGGTCCCAGAGGCTGTGGACGAGCATCACCGGGACAGTGAGCGGCTCCTTGGCGAGCAGCTTGTCCACCGCCTGCGCCTGCCACCACGCGTCGTAGGCGGGATGCTCGCTGATCTTCTGCCAGAACCCCGTCTGATCGAGGCCGCGGCGTCGCCCGAGCTCGCCGGCGGTGCCGGCCTCCATGTAGGTGTCGTAGTCGTCGTAATGACGCGTGAACCAGCGCGCGTCGCCGTCGTTGGCGCGCGTGCCTTCCTGGTCGTAGATGTACGGCATCATCTGCTGGCGGAACGCGCCGTTGTGAAACCAGTCGTCGCCCATCCAGCCGTCGACCATCGGGTTCATCGGCACCGACACTCTCAGCGCCGGATGCGGATTGAACAGCGCCATCAGCGGCAGGAAGCCGTCGTACGAGATGCCGAGGATGCCGACCTTGCCGTTGGTCTCCGGCACGTTCTTCACCAGCCAGTCGATGGTGTCGTAGGTATCGGTCGCGTGGTCGACCGGCGTCGTGTTCAGCGGCCCGCGCAGCGGCCGATTCATGACGTAGTCGCCTTCGGAGCCGTACTTGCCGCGGACATCCTGCACGACGCGGATGTAGCCGCCGTCGACGATCACGTCGACCGCGTTGTCGTATCCCTGCAGGACGGAGGCGAGATGCGCGCTCGGTGCGTGCGACGTGAGGCCGGTCGCGTCGTACGGCGTGCGCGTCAGCAGGATTGGAGCCCGCCGCGCGCCTTTCGGCACGAGGATCACGGTGTGCAGCTTGACGCCGTCGCGCATCGGGATCATCACGTCGCGGCGGGCGAAGTCGTACTCGTCGGTCGGCCTGTTGAGATGAGCCGGCGTCTCGCTGGGAAGCTGTGGATATGGCGCCTGCTGCGCGCTCAGGGACGCGGCAAAGGCGATCACCACGGCGCAAAGTCGTTTGATCATCGTGGAGCCCCGTCAGAGTTTCGGCAGCGTCACCCCGCGCTGGGCCTGATACTTGCCCTTCTTGTCCTTGTACGACTTCTCGCACGGCTCGTCGCCCTGGAAGAACAGCACCTGCGCGATGCCTTCGTTCGCGTAGATCTTCGCCGGCAGCGGCGTCGTGTTCGAGATCTCGATCGTGACGTGCCCTTCCCACTCCGGCTCGAACGGCGTCACGTTCACGATGATCCCGCAGCGCGCATAGGTGGACTTCCCGAGGCACACCGTCAGGATGTCGCGCGGGATGCGGAAGTACTCGACCGTGCTCGCCAGCGCGAACGAGTTCGGCGGGATGATGCACTCGTCTGCGACGATGTCGACGAACGATCGCGGATCGAAGGCCTTCGGATCGACGACCGTGTTGTAGACGTTGGTGAAGACCTTGAACTCGTTGCCGACGCGGACGTCGTAGCCGTACGACGACACGCCGTACGAAATCACGCCGGCCCGCACCTGGTCGTCAACGAACGGTTCAATCATCCGGCATTCGCGCGCCATCCGCTTGATCCAGCGGTCCGACTTGATGCTCATCGTCTGAAGAACGCGAGGAGGAGGGTGAGCACGATGCTCAGCACGATGGACGTCGTGAGCGGGAAGTAGAAGGAAAACCCGTCACGTTTGACGTAGATGTCGCCGGGCAGCCGGCCGAGCGGCACTCCCAGCACGATCAGCAGCCCGAGGCCGGCGATGCCGAGGCCGACGAGGACCAGGACCTTACCCACTGCGGGGCGGCCTCCGCGCCCTTCGCATCCCCTGTTGCCCTCCGTGCGCTTGTCTCAAATCAGTTCGACGCCGGCGAAGAAGTAGCCGATTTCATACGCCGCCGTCTCGACCGCGTCGGATCCATGCGTCGCGTTGCGCTCGATCGACTGCGCGAACTCCTTGCGCAACGTGCCCGCGTCGGCCTTCGCCGGATCGGTCGCGCCCATCAGCGTCCGCCATTTCCGGATGGCGTCGGGGGCCTCGAGCACCATGACCATTGCCGCGCCGGACGACATGAACGACGTGAGACTGGTGAAGAACGGCCGCTCGCGATGGACCGCGTAGAACCCCTCGGCCTGCGCCTTCGAGAGGTGGACGCGCTTGATGGCACGAATCTGGAATCCCTCAGCTTCGATGCGTTCGATGATGCTGCCGATGACGCGCCGCTCGACGGCATCAGGTTTGATAATGGCCAGGGTCCGTTCGGTCATCCGCCGATTCTATCTCAGCGGTCCGCGCGCCTGAAAGACGACGAGGAGCACACATGACACCGATGGCGACGAAACAGCGTGGGGATCAGGACGTTCACAAGGGCGCGATCGAAGGCGATCGCCCGACCGACGAGCAGCACTTCAATCCGCACGGCGACGGCGTGAACACCGATGGACTGCCCGACGATCCGGTTGCGACGGCTGAAGATGCGGTTGGAGCAAACGAGGACGAGTCACAGGGGTAAGGAAGCGGAGCGCTGCCGCCAAGCCCGCGGGAGAACGCTTGTCAGAGACATTCTCTGCGTCGTCCTCTGCGAGCTCGGCGGTTAAGTCACACGTCGATATACCTACCGAAGGCCTTCCATGATCTCTTCGAGGGCGTCCTTCCCCGGACGGAGACGCTCGAGGGGGAGCGACGCCAGCGGCTCGTCGCACACGTTCAACTGCGTGAGGAAATCGTCGCGATCGGGCTCGATGTAGATCAGGCCGGTGGCGAACTCGCCGCGCCGCGCCGTCTCGTGCAGCCGCTTGAGCGCACCGATCTTATCGGTCGGGTCATAGTCCTCTTCGAGCTTCTTCAGGATCAGCTTCGAGCCGTCGTGCAAGACGACTTCCTGCGCCGTGCCCGGCGCGTAGTCCACCGAGATGTCCTCGAAGAACGGCACGAAGGTGACTTCCTCGACCGGATCGTCGTGATCCTTCGCGTAGGCGTAGCTCTTGGTCGAGCCCTCGTGATCGTTGAAGGTCACGCACGGGGAGATCACGTCGAGCATCACCGTCCCGCGATGTGCCAGCGCCGCCTTGAGCAACGACAGCAGCTGCTTCTTGTCGCCCGAGAACGAGCGGCCCACGAACGTCGCGCCGAGCTCGACGGCCAGCGCGCAGGTGTCGATCGGCGGCAGGTCGTTGACGACGCCGGTCTTCAGCTTCGAGCCGACGTCGGCGGTCGGCGAGAACTGACCCTTCGTCAGGCCGTAGCAGCCGTTGTCCTCGATGATGTAGATGATCGGCAGGTTGCGGCGCATCAGGTGGACGAACTGGCCGATGCCAATCGCGCCGGTGTCGCCGTCGCCGCTGATCCCGATGGCGATCAGCTTGTGGTTCGCGAGCATCGCGCCGGTGCCAACCGACGGCATGCGGCCGTGAACCGCGTTGAAGCCGTGCGAGCCGCCGAGGAAATAGGCTGGGCTCTTGCTCGAGCAACCGATGCCCGACAGCTTGATCACCTGGCTCGGGTTGACGCCCATCTCGTAGAAGGCGTCGATGATGCGCTCGGAAATCGCGTTGTGCCCGCAGCCGGCGCACAGCGTCGTCTTGCCGCCCTTGTAAATCTGCGGCTCCAGTCCAATCCGGTTCACTTTCAAAGGTGTAGGCATAGAGTACGAATTCTTAATTCTTAATTC
>DATFWL010000281.1:0-10930 GCA_035259385.1 Vicinamibacterales bacterium
GGCTTCCCGCAGCCGGAAGAGTGCAGCCAGCGGCGGCGGCGATTCAGAAAGCTGACCGGCTGGAATTTGGAATCAGGAATTTGGAATGTAGAATTCGCGTCACGCCGTCACGCCGCGTCGTGATCACGAATTCCAAATTCCAAATTCTTAGAGCAGGTTGCAAAATTAGCTCGCTCGCGGGTGGCCGCGAACGGGGCCGCTCCGCCGGGCGCGGAGCCGTGGGCCGTGACCAGTGCTGTTCTGGCGAGCACCCGGTGGGGCTGTTCGCGGACAGGACCCGCCTTGAGCTAATTTTGCAACGCACTCTTAATTCTTTCTGTCACTCGACGATGATCGTGCTCAGCGAACCGCGCGGATATTGGCTGCCCGATCCAGGCCAGAACAGGTAGACCGAGACTTCGTACGCGCCGCGCTGCGCGTCCGTCAGCCGGACCGGCACGCTGAAGTCGCCCGATCGGCTGATCGAACCCGGAAACCGCACGGGCGCGTCCGCATTGACCAGCCAGAACCCGAGCGAGAGCTGATTGAAGTCGCTGCGATCGGAAGCGGTGACGTGGCCGCTGATGGTGGCGGTCTGGTTCGCGGCGAAACGGCCCGGCAGCGGTGCGTCGAACCGGACGCCGCGCAAATCGCCCGGCCCGAACGCCGGCGTGTCGGTGTCGAGCCGCTGCTCGAGCGGCGGCTGGTTGAGCGGCACGATCGCGGTCTGCAGCGTCACCGCCCTGCCGGTTGCGCGAGCGAACGACACGAAGTTGCCGTAGCTGGGTCGGCTCGCGCCGCTCCGATCGCCAAGCCGCTGCGCGAAGAAATTCCAGTAGTCCATTTCCTGCTGGGATGCGAGCTGATCGCGCGAGACCAGCACCGTGGCGCGCCGCCATGTCGTGGGCGTCGCGCCGACGCGCGGGCCGTGCACCCGGATCACGTCACCGATGGTCACGGCCTTGAGGTCTCCCTGAACGGCCGTGCCAATCGCCGGCGACGTCGCCGTCGTCGGGTCGAACTGACCCTGGTTCACGAACACGCTGAAGTCGGGCACCTCTTCCGCTTTCAGGATGCCCATCGAGTAGCGCTCGATCGGGTGATACGAGGCCGGCGCCGGCGTCTGCTCGATCGCGTAGCTCCCGATTGAGCCGGCTACGCGACGGTCGCCGAGCAGGACGGCGCCGATGAGCGTCTCGCCGCCGGTCCACAGCGGCGCGTGCGCGGTCGGCTGATGGCCGGCCCGTGAGATTCCGGCGATCCTCGTCCAGTCGAAGTCGGATCCCCACTGGTGCGCCATCTCGTGATCGCTGTCCTGGTAGCGCGTCGCGAACGCGCCCGCATAGACCTCGATGCCCTGTAGCGCGCCGGCGCTCCCGTAGCGGGCGGTCTGATTGAACGTGCTGATGTTGAGGCCGGTGACGTTGTTCTGCACGTTCGCATGAAACGCGCCGAAGTCGCCGAGCGCCGTGGACTGCGGTGTGAGCGCGAGCACGTCGTAGCGGTCGGCGAAATACTGGTAGAACAGCCGCGCGACGCTCACCAGGTCGAAGCCGTTCATGCCGCCGGCGATGCGGGCATCCTCGAACGTCGGCACGACGAGATTCACCACGTCGCTCGCGTACTGCGCCCGATCGTCGATGCGGACGACCGGCGAGGTTGGAATACCGCCGAGCCCGGTTCGCACGTACACGGAGCGCTGCGCCGATCCGCCGGGCACCGTGTATGCGCCCCAGTAAATGAACGGCTGATCGAAACCGACTCGACGCGCCGCGAACGCCTGATCGATCTCGGCGGCGCTCCAGGCCGGCTCGAACAGGCTCACGATCTGACCGCTTACGGTGCGGGTACCGACGCGCGGCCAGGTCTCGGTGATTGCGTCGGCCGCGGTGAGCGTCGCCCGCGTGAACGTCACAGACGGAAAGTCGCCGACCACGCTGAAATTGCGCAGCGACAGCGCCGTCGACGCTGCCGAGAGGAGCGGTGGATCCTGATCGAACATGAACGGCTCGCCGTCGGCGAGGCCGTTCGGCAGCGCGTCAGCGTGCAGCCGTCCGTTCAGTTCCCACGTCGCGGTCGTGCCGCAGACCGGGATTGGCACGGGCGCCGTATCGCCGCGCAGCAGTGCGGGTGCGGCGCTCTGGCTGATGACGCGAGATGCTGCGGCAAGGACGAGGACAGACGCGACCCCCCATGTGGCAGGGCGGAATCTCATGAAAGCGTCCTTTCGGGGGGAAGGCTGAGGTTTAACTCAGCAGTACAGGCGTGTCAAGTAAGGAGAGTGTCAACACTCTCGGTCGACGGTGAACGTCTGACTCGACGCGCCTCCCGCGATCGTCACACTCGGGGGTACGGCGGCGTTGGCGCTGCTGCTCGACAACGATACGAGCACGCCGGCTGCCGCTGACGGCGCCGCGAGCGTGATCGTGCCGGTCACTGCGACGCCGGGTGTGGTCGTTGGCGCGGACAGCGCAAGACTCTGGAGGGCGAGGCGTCCGATCGTCAGGGCCGCGCTCTGACTGACGCCCGAATAAGTCGCCGTGATCGTCACCGTGCTCGAGACCGCCGCGGCGACAGTGTCGACCGTGAACGTCTTGTTGGTCCACACTTTGTCCACACTCCGCGACGTGTGAAGACAACTCGCACGCGATCGCTCCGAATTCGTGCCGCCGATCGGCGACTGGCGGACATGCGCATCGCTGCGCCGCGCGCAATCGAATGAGGACAGACCGTCCCCGAAATGCGACGCGTGGTGTGTTACTTCTTTTCAGCAGGCTCTCGAAAACTTGCACGTTCCTCTTGTCGACGCCCGGCGGAAGGGTGCGCCCGACGAACGACGACGCCGAGGAATGGTTTCCGAATGCGCGACCGTGCTACCGTCGATCGCACAACCATGCGCGTGTCAGTCGTGTTCGGGTGTCTCGCCGCGTTGTCCGCGCTCGCGCTCCCGGCGTCACCAGCTGCCCAGGCGGCCTCTCCACTCGGCGGCGTCTGGGCGTTCAACCGCTCTCTCAGCGATTTGCCGCGCGAGATCGGGTTCAACGTCAACTGGGCGCAGTCGTCGGGCGGCACCGGGCAGAACGCCAGCCCGACGGGCGGCGGCGGCCGCGGACGCCGAGGTGGATCGGGCGGCGGCGGCGGCAGATCCGGAGGCGCCTTCCCGATCATCCACGAGAGCTACGAGGACTCCCAGCGTGTCCAGCTGCTGACGGCCGAGGCACGCACGCCGCCGGCGCGGCTGATGATCGTCGATACGCCCGACGCTGTGACGTTCACCAACGAGCTCGGTCAATCGCGCACGTTTCATCCGAGCGGCAGGCAGGAGTCGATTGAGATTCAGGGCGCGCAGACCTTCGTGACCGCACGCCGCGACGGCGATCGCCTCGACGTCGTCTACCGCGTCGATCAGAACCGGGAGGTTCACTACACCTACGCGCGTTCGGCGAGCCCGCCGCAGCTGATCGTCGAAGTGCAGTTCGTCGAGCACGGAGGCGGCGACAAGGCGAAGCTGATCTACGAGCCTGCGAACGAAACGACGACGGCGGCGGCGCCTGCGGCCCAGCCGGCGCCGTCGACACCCGCAGGTGCTCCGTCTCCTGCCGGCGCCGGCACGCGCTCGGCGGGGGAGACGTTCGACGAGCGGCCTGGCGCGGAGCTGCGCGGGCTCAGGACGCTCGGAATCCTGGTCGAAGACTTGAGCGCCCAGGCCACGACGTGCGGGCTGAGCCACGACGCGATCGAGGCGGCGCTGGGGAAGCGGCTCACCGACGGCGGCTTCACCGTCAGGAGAAACTCTGACGACGATACATACCTGTACGTGAACGTGATGACGACGGCGTCAGGCGGGACGTGTGTGTCGCGCTACGACGCGTTCCTCTACACGCACGCAACGGCGACGCTGTCGTACCGTGATCGGCCGGTGCTCGTGCAGGTCTCGCTGATGCACCGCGGCGGCATGACCAGCGGCGTGCCGCCCGCGCACGCCACCACCGTCACGCGCGGCCTCGAAGCCTACATCGATACGTTCATGGCCCAGATCAGAGAGGCCAACAAGTGAATCAAGAATTTGGAATGTGGAATTTGGAATTCGTGTTACGCCACGACGCCGATTGGGAGCTTCGACGGCGATCACGCATTCCACATTCCACATTCCAAATTCCTAATTCTTAGAGCAGGTTGCAAAATTAGCTCGCTCGCGGGTGGCCGTGAACGGGGCCGCCCCGCCGGGCGCGGAGCCGTGGGCCGTGACCAGTGCTGTTCTGGCGAGCACCCGGTGGGGCTGTTCGCGGACAGGACCCGCCTTGAGCTAATTTTGCAACGCACTCTTAATTGCTGTGCGCTCGCGTCAACCCGGCCTGTGCACACTCGTCGACGACGGTCAGATAGCGCTGCACCGCGTCCTTGCCGATCACGTACGGATTCGGATCGCCGGGCTTGCGCCGCGCGAGCGCCGGGATCTTCGTTTTCGATCCGTCGAAGATCGTGTGATTCGAGATGAGGACGTCCGCGCCGGCCCTCGCGGTGATCTCCTTGAAGCGGCGCGCGGAGTTGCTGTAGGTCTCGAACCAGAACTTCTCCGGCCGCTCCGGTGTGTAATACGGCGCCGGGTTCGCCATCCAGTTGAACGCCGTGCCGCCCCACGATGCGACGACGTGCTTCTCGCCGCGGTCGGTGACGGGGAACACCGTGGACAGCGTTCCCAGCGTATGACCCGGTGTCGCGTAGATCGTGACCGTCGTATCCCCGAGCGTCAGTTTCTGGCCGTCGGTGGCGACCATGTCGCGGCGCGGTCTGCTCCCGTTCGATCGATCGAGGAGATCCCAGTCGGCCGCGCCGAGCAGCACGTGGGCGTTGAACTTGTCCTGCAGGTACTTCGCGCCGCCGGAGTGATCGGCGTGCCCGTGGCTGATGATCACGTACTTGATGTTGGCCGGATCGAGGCCCACCTTCTTCAACCCCCCGACCACTTCGTCGTCGACCGAGTAGTCGAAGATCGAGTCGATCAGGATGATCCCGGCGGACGTGTTGATCGCCCACACCGAATATTCCGTCTGGCCGACGAAGTAGAGGTTGTCGAACACCTTCACCGGTTCGGCGTGCCACGCGTCGCGCGCAGGCGGACCGGCCGGTGCCGCGCCGCGCGCGGGTCGCGGTTCGGCGGGGGTTCGAGGAACCGCCTCCGTGCAGATGCGGTTGAAGACACCGGCGAAGTCCGCGCCCGCCGCAGCTTTCGCGGCCGCGACGTGTGCCTCGCTCTGCGCCGACTGCGCCGTTACCATGGCGCCGGCGACGGCGAGCGCGATCAGCGTGCCGAACAGGAGTCGCTTCATCGGTCCTCCTCGCGTGCGGATTATACGGCCGCGCTCGACGATCGAGCAGGATTGACTCCCCCGGGCTCCGGGCGTATGAAACGGAAATGATCAGGGCGGCGGTCATCACGCTCGTCTCGAGCGTCGTCTCTCTATCGGCGTTTGCGCAGGAGGCCGAGGTCGCGCCGCGTGAATCGGAGGCGCAGGCATCGGCGCCGGTGAACGGCGTGTACGTTCCGATTAATTCGAGCCAGCGGCTCGGATGGATCGTCGAGGGCAGCGTCGGCCCGCGCTCGCTTTCCGTCGGCGTCCTCTCGAGCGCCTGGCAGACCGCGTGGAATACACCGGAGGAATGGAACCGCACCTGGTCCGGCATGGGCAAGCGATACGCTGCCCGGGTCGCGGACGTCACGATTTCGAACGCTCTCGAGGCCGGCCTCGGCGCGATCTGGGGCGAGGAGCCCCGGTACATTCCGTCGCAGCGTCGCGGCTTCGGACCACGGGCGCGCTACGCCGCGAAGACGGTGTTCCTCGCGCCGCGGCGCGACGGTCACCTCGCGCCGGCGTGGGGCCGATACGTCGGCAACACGTTGAACAACGTGATCGAGAACGAATGGCTGCCGCCCAGCGTGACCACGCCGCGGGCGACGATCGTGCGGAGCGTCAACGGATTTCTCGGCCGGCTGATCGGCAACCTGTACGAGGAATTCTGGCCCGACGCTCACCGTCTCCTGCGCAAGCGATGGCGGCGCGACGGCGGCTCTCAGACGTCGTGAGAGCGTCGCGCGAAGGCTTCAGCGTCGGCGCCTCGCCTTCGCGCCAGACGTCAGTGCTGGACGTGCAGCACGGGAACCTTGCCGAACGCGACCTGACGGGTCGCGACGTTGAGACGGTTCCACACGTTGATCGTCGCGATCGCGACGAGCAGCGACGCGAGCGCACGCTCGTCGTAATGCCGTGCCGCTTCGTTCCAGATGTCGTCGGGCACCGGATCGGGCCGGTCGCTGAGCCGCGTGACCGCTTCGGTCAGCGCCAGCGCCGCGCGCTCGGCGTCGGTGAAGTACGGCGCGTCGCGCCATGCCGCGACGGTGTGAAGGCGCTCATCGGTTTCGCCGGCCTCCTTCATGTAGCGCGGGTGCATGTCCGTGCAGACGCTGCAGCCGTTGATCTGGCTGGCGCGCAGCTGAACGAGACCAATCGTCTTCGATGGCACGCCGCCTTTCTCGGCTGACTTTCCGAGTGCCAGCAGCGCCTGCATGGCGTCGGGGATGATCATCGCGGCGTTCTTCATTCGTGATTCCATGATTCCGCTCCTCATCAGTGATGTGTCGTGCGCGTCGATTTCGGCCGTCTTGGCTATGACGTCCGGCGACTGGGAAATGTGACGGGACAGCGCCGGGCGACCCGGGCCGTCGTGTACGATGCTCACGGCATGCCGCCGGTCACCTCTTCCGTCGATCGCTGGTTCTGGCTCGACGATGTCGCGCGCGACATCCGATACAGCGTGCGTGCCTGGCGGCGGCGGCCGGCGTTCGCGCTCGTCGCCATCCTGACGCTGGCCGTCGGCATCGGCGCAGTTACTGCCGTCTTCAGCATCGTCGAGGCGGTGCTGCTGCGTCCGCTGCCCTATGCGGATCCCGATCGGCTCGTCGCCGTCTGGGACGGGCACGTGCGCGATCAGAACCTCGCGAAGATCTTCGCGTCGTACGCGGACTTCGACCTGTGGCGCCGCGACAGCCGCACCGTGGAACAGGCCGCTGCCGTCAGCTGGGCGACCGGCGATCGAACGCTCAGCGGATACGGCGATCCGAAAGTCGTGCTCGCGATTCCGGCCAGCGAGAACTTCTTCGCGCTGCTCGGCGTGCCGGCGTCGATCGGCCGCACGTTCGAAGCCGAGGATCTCGCGCGCGGGTGCACGCTCGTGCTGAGCTCGCGATTCTGGCGGACCTCCCTCTCAGGATCCAGCGGCATCGCCGGCCGTACGCTTGCGCTCGACGGCAGGGCGTGCACCGTGGTCGGGGTCATGCCCGACGGCTTCGCCTTCTTTCCCGCGGTCGCGGACATGTGGACGCTGATCACGCCGACGCGTGAGCAGCTTCCCCAGGATCGCTATCAAGGGGTCGGCGTCTTCGCGCGTCTTCGGCCCGGCGTCACCCGCGAACGCGCGAACCAGGAACTGTCCGCGCTCCATCGCAACGCTCACACCAGCGATCCGCACGGAACGGCGTTTGCCCCGACCGTTTATCCACTGCAGGAGGAGTTCACGTGGCTCGCCGGTCGGAACCTGCGCGTCACGCTCTGGGTCCTGTTCGGCGCCGTCGCAATCGTGCTGGTGATCGCGAGCGTGAACGTCGGGAACCTGCTGCTCGGCCGATCGATGGCTCGCCGGCGCGAACTCGCCATCCGGGCGGCGATCGGATCCGGACGCTGGCGGCCGGCCCGGCAGATCCTGATCGAGGCGCTGATGCTGTCGGGATCTGCCGTCGCCGCCGGCCTCGGCATCGCCGAGGCGGCGCTGCGCTGGTTGCGAACGCAGATGCCGGTCGATCTGCCGCCGTCGACGGTGATTGCGCTCGACGGCTCCGTCGTCACGTTCGCGATTGCGATCGCGCTGCTGACGGCGATCGTGTTCGGCACGCTGCCGGCCTGGAGATCGGCCCGCGGCGACGTCCAGCCGGTGCTCGCGGCGCACGGCTCCTCCGGCGCGCAGACGAACCGTCTCGGCACGACGTTCGTCGGCGTCCAGATGGCCTGCGCGATGGCGCTGCTCGTCGGCGCGGGGCTGCTGATACAGAGCATCGTGCGGCTCGGCGCGGTTCCACTCGGCTTCAACACCGACGGCATCCTGACGATGAGCCTCAGGCTGCCGCGCGCGGCGTACGCCCGGCCCGATCGCCGCGCCGATTTCTACCAGCGGCTCGTCTCCGACCTCGCCGCCTCGCCCGGCATCGAAGGCGCGGCGCTGACGACCTCGCTGCTGCGCGGCGGCGGGCTCAACCTCGTGCTCATCGAAGGCCGGCCCGATCCCACTCCTGAAACGTCCGCGCCCGACGCCGCGCTCGATTCGGTGAGTCCCGACTACTTCCGCGTCATGGGCGTGCCGCTCGTCGCCGGCCGACTCTTTCGCGCCGGCGACAGCGCCGGGGCGCCGCCGGTCTCGATCGTGAGCCGCGCGCTCGCGCGCAAGTACTTCCCGGACGGCAACGCCGTCGGCAGCCGCATCCGGACGCCGAACACGCCGTGGAGCACGATCGTCGGGATCGTCGGCGATCAGAAGACGATGAGCGTGTTCCAGGAGATGAGGTGGATCGAGACGCCGATGATCTTCCGTCCGATCGGACAGACGACGCCGCTCGACGCGAGCCTGGTCGTGAACAGCACGACACCGGCGTCGATCGGTGCAGCGCTCCAGCGCCGCGTCAGCGCGTTGGACTCCGGCGTGGCCGTTGCCAACATCCAGACGCTCCGCGACCGCCTCGCCAAAGACTTCGCGTACCCGGAATTCCGCGCCGCAGTGCTGGCAGGCTTTGCGGCGATCGCGCTGCTGCTCGCGGCCATCGGCTTGTACGCGGTGCTCTCGCAGGTCGTCACCGAGCGGACCCCCGAGTTCGGCGTGCGGATGGCGCTCGGCGCGCAGACCGCCGACATCGCGCGGCTGGTGGCGGTTCAGGGCGGGATACCGACGGCGATCGGGCTCGTCGCCGGCGTGGCCGCGGCAATGGCAATCGCGCGGGTGCTGTCGGGTCTGCTGTTCGGCGTCAGCGCTGCCGATCCATGGTCGATCGCCGGTGTCGCGCTGGTGCTCATCGCCGCCGCCGCTGCCGCGATGTACATCCCCGCCCGGCGCGCGTCGAACATCGATCCGTTGACGGCGCTGCGAGCGGAGTGACGCTTTACTTCTGGCCGTTCTCCAGATAGTCGACCCACTGCCGGACCAGCGCCTGCTGCGGGCCGTTCGCACGCGTGTACGCGTCGGCGTACTCCTTCGCGCGCTTGAGATCCTCCGAAGAATTGTGGACGACGGCCCCGCCGATGCGGACGGTGTACAGCCACTGCACCGCGTAGTAATAGGCGTCGCGATCGTCCTGGCGCTCGTCGAGGTAGCGCTCGAGCGTCCGGACCGCCTCCTTGCCGCGGCCGAAGGTGCCGTACAGCATCGCCAGCGGCTTGGTGAACCGCGGATCGGCCGGCCACTTGCCGACCGCTTCCTCGTAGATGGCGCGCGCTTCGCCGAAGTCATGGTTGCGCAGCAGCGCCGCGCCGAGCCAGTCGTAGATCTGCGGGAACTCGGTCCCATCGACGAGCGCCGTCTGCCACGCGCTCGCCGCCTCGCGATCGTGGCCGGCCGCGGCAAAGCTCGCCGCGAGGAAGGTGAGCGGCGCGGTGGCGTCGCTCTCCGGCTCGATCGCCTTCTTGAACGCCTGTTCCGCCTTCGTGTACTCGCCCGCCGCGAGCAGCGCGACCCCCTGCTCGAACGCCGCCTTGATGCCGGCGCTGATGCGTTCGCGGAACGGCGCGATCGTTTCTTCCTCGGCGGCGGCGTCGGCCTGGAACGCCGGTTTCATGACCCGGTCGTCGACTGGCAGGTACAGGTCGCCGTCGCTCCCCGTGTCGCCGAGCCCGTCCGCCGACGTCATCAGCACCTTCGGAGCCGCGATTTCGAACCCGCGCGTCAGCGTCTTCATCGATCGGCCGCCTGACGACAGGATCGCGCGCAGCACGTACTTGCCGGGCGGCACCTGATGAATCGGGACGACGCGGCTGAAGATCACGCGCGCGTCGCCGACCGGATGCGGAGGCACGTCCACGTTGAGGAGCGCCGGCGCGTCGGCGGTGGTCGCCACCTCGTACTCCATCGTCAGATCTTCGATCTTCGACCCGTACGCTTCGACGTAGCCGTGCACGGTGCCGAAGGTCACTTGATAGCCGATCGTCGGCGTCAGCAGCTCGCCGACGTCGATTGGTCCGCCGACCATCAGCTCGCTGAGCGTCAGATTGCCGGTCGCCGGCAGCGACGCGTGAATCGTGTGTTCCACGGTGCCGACGCGATCGCCTTCGACGGCAGCGAGCTTCAGGGTGTAGTCGCCAGCGGGGAGGCTGGCGCCGGCGGAGTACTGCAGCGCCGAGGGCACGCCGGTCATCACCGGCAGCAGGCGCATGTCGGCCGCGCGGTTGTCCACCATCCGGCCGTCCTTGTCGATGATCACGTAGCCGACCGACACCACCTTCGACGCCGGATAGTCGGTGCCGACGTCGGCGTGAATCAGCAGCTGGACCCGGGCCTGCTCGGGACCCTGGAGCGCGAACGACGCGACGCGCAACGGCAGCGCCGTCGCGAGCAGCGGCGATGCGAGCGCCGCGGCGACCGCGGTGCGCGGCGCGCGCTGGGCGCGCGCGGTCCGCAATTCCGCCGCGGTGTTCAGCAGCTGGCGCCGCGAACGCACGATCGCGCCGCGCCGCGGCACGTCGACGCGGATCGAATGCGACTTGCCGTCCTTGTCCTTGGCGTCCGACTCGATGCCGAGCAGGTAGTAGCCGGAGAGCTCCGCTTCGATCCGCTCGAAGAGCGGCGCGCCGGTGCCGGCGACGATGAACAGCGCGCCGCGCGCCGCCCCCGCGAGCAGCTCGAGCCCCTCGGACCG
>DATFWL010000282.1:0-35070 GCA_035259385.1 Vicinamibacterales bacterium
CCTTCTCGTACAGATCGAACGCGCCATTCACGTCCGCCTCGGTCACCGGCCGCCGGTAGGCTCGCCGCATCAGCGCGGTGAGGATTGTTCTGGCCGCCGCCGCTTCGTCGTCCGGCCCGGATGGCTGCGCGATGAAGAGTCGACGGCGCGTCGGCGTATCGCCGACGCCGCTCGCGGCATACGGACCGATGATCGCAATCGAGTAGATGGCGGGTTGGATCCGCGGATGCCGGTACGAATTGAAGTGCGCCTGGTACGGCTGCCGCGCGGTTTCGAGCAGCGCCGTCGGATTCTTCAGGAACGCGACGCCGACCGCGTGCGGGCCGGCCTTCACCGGAACGCGCAGGTGGAGATCGCGATCGACGTTGTCGTGATTCGGCTAATAGTCCTCGGAGAAGCCGGCCTCGCGCGCCGGCGGCTTCACGGTGAACAGCGTCACGCGCTCGCGATCGAGGAGCAGTTCGAGCTCGGCGGCGTCGTTCAGACCCTCGACGTGCTCGTTGCGATCACGCATCAGGCGAATCTGGATCTCGTAGTCGCCGTCCATCGGGAAGGTGTAGTTGATCAGCGCGCCGCCGCGCGTGCCGATGGGGAGACCTGGAATGTGGTCTTCCTGCGTGAGGTCGGCCGGAAGACGAATCGTGTCGCCGTCGGGAGAGACGCTTGGCCGTCCGACCGCGATGCGGCTGATCTTCTCGGCCGCCGAGATATACCGATCGAGCAAGGTCGGCGACAGATCGCCGACCGTCACGTTGTCGAAGCCGTAACTCGATTCATCGGCCGGAAGCATCGACGTGACGTCGACGTCGAGCGCCAGGAGATCGCGGACCGCGTTGCGGTATTCGGTGCGTGTCAGCCGCCGCAACGTCGCGGTGCGTCCCGGATCCGGCGCCGCCGCCGCGGCGCGATCGAGCGCCGTCTCGAGCAGCGAGACCTCCGCGTTGTACGTCGCTTCGTCCGGGCGCGGCAATCCGATCGGCGGCATCTGCCGTGCGCGCACTTTGCGGACGACTTTCTCCCACACCTCCGGGCTGTCGCCGACATCGCGGGCGAGCACCGCTTCGAGCGTGAGGCCGCCGCGTTTCGCGCGATCGTTGTGGCACGACACGCAGTACCGGGTGACGAATGTCTTGTGCGAGGCTGCGGGCGCCGACGGAACGCTGGAACCGGACGGAGATTGCTGACCGGCTTCAAGCGACAGCAGAAAACCGTTGATCGCCACGAACGTCGCTACCGCGCCGGAGAACCAAACCCTCGAGGCGTTCGACATGGTTCGCAACCGCCTTTGTGACCCGCCGCCGATCCGTGCAGATAGTTCGGATGCGGATGATACGACATCCTTACAGAAATGCGATGGAAATTACATCGGTCAGCAGTTCGAGTTCGCTGGTGGCTGTAGATGTCGTGGTTGTCGAGCTGTGCGCTCTGTCAGAACGCAGGTTGACCGCCTCGGATCGCTTTGGTCGCGGCGAATGTCATTGCCCACACAATCGGATGAGCTGGGGAAGGCGGTGGGGATACCGTTCAGAGCGTGCCGCGCCAGCCCGCTGCCCTGCGGCGGCCGTTTGCACACGCTGTGGACCTCCCGAGGTCCTGCAGTGGCAGGACCTCGAATGTGCCGCAGTGCAGGGCTCAAACCGAGAGTAGACGGTCGAAAAATGCGTGGTATCGCTGCAACGCGACGCGAAGATCTTCGGTCGTCACTTTGTCTCCCCGATCCCACTGCCGTTCGAGCCCCGTGCGCTCACTCGCAAACACGTCGGCTATGGGCTTCATGACTTCTGCCACGAAGGCGTCTGCCTCTTTCACGGCTCGACGGGGTTCATCGACGAAGCTGCCTTGGAGGTGCGTCCACCTTTCCCGCAGGCGGCGTGACTCATCATGATCGAACAAGCCGTTCTGCGGCTGCCGCTCGCGGCCGACCTGGCGAGACTGATCGCTGGTGATGGTCGGCTCTCCGCGGACAGGGTTCACCCCCGACGCGGCGCCACCGCGTTCGGCAGCGACGGCCGCGTCTTTGTTCGTGATCGTCTCTTCACGGTGACCGCGAACGTCCTCTTCTCGACGTCGCTCCGCAGATTCGCGTTGAGCATGTTTATCTTCAATCCCTTGTGCGATGTCGGCTGTCGTGAGACGTTCCTCCGGCGCCGTACGGTCATCTGACTTCATCGGTGCCCCCTGACCAGTTCGCGATCTTCCTGCGTGACCTGACTGGACCTGCCTGGCTCCTCGCGGCCGAGCAGATCTTCAAACAGCGCCCGATAGTGGACGAGCGCCTGACGGAGATCTTCCGTACTTGCCTCACCGCGCGCTTGTCGGCGTACGATGTCCCGGGCAGCGCGATAGTTGGAGACGACGCGTGGGTGGTCGACTGAAAATATCGGCCGCGCGCTGGTCGAAGTCACCAAGTGGGTACCCTCGCGCATGCATGACCTCACCGACCAGCCGATCGGCTTCGTTGACAGCGGCTTCGGGTGTTTCGACGAACCGAGTCTGGAGCTGCCGCCAGGCTTCGACGAACCGCGCCGCGTCGGTCGCACTCAACGGACGGATCTGCAGGCGCTCGACCCGCTTCGAACGGGCCTCCAGCGTCGCGTCCGCGCGCCGCACGCTTCCGGTCTCCTGGACCGCTCGTTGATACTCTGGTCCGAACCGTTGTTGTAAGCGTCGCCGGCGGCGTCGTTCCACGACGAGCCAGACGGTCGCCGCCACGATTACGGCAACAATGACGATCGACGTCCACATCACTTTCGGATCCATGAGGAGCCTCTCAAGATTGAGCTGAAGTCATGTTCGCGGTCGGCTCCAGACCTCATTCCGGGGGACGAAGCATTCAGCCAACCGACAACGAATCCGGTATGCCAACTGCGCGACGCAAGGCGCCATGTCCGCGCGATGCTCGACTGTCCCATCTCTACGGGCGGTTGGTCAGTCGAGATCGCCACACGACGCGCCTGGCGAAGAGCAGATGGAATATCGCGAGCAGGATGACCGCGCCGACGATCGACATCAACAGGCCGGCGCTCTGATTCGGTCCGTACCAGCCCATCGCACGACCCAGGTAACCGCCTAACAACGAACCGGCGATTCCAATCAGAATCGTGATGAGGAATCCGCCGGGATCGCGCCCCGGCGTCAACAGTTTCGCGACGGCTCCGACGATGAAGCCGAACACGATCCAGCCCAGTACACCAATCATCGTTACCTCCTCCGGAGACGTCTGCAAAGACGTGGACCTCAGCGGATCTTCAACGGCCGAGCGCGGACATCCCGGCTGTCTGCTGCGCGGCGCCGGTCAACCTTCCTTCCCTGGTCGAATCTCCGTCAACGGATCTTCGGCGAAGCGTCGGCATCGTAAAGGACGGATCGTCGCGGCGGTAAACGCGTGGCGACAAGCTGGGAGCAGCAATGCGGCACATGCCGATCGCGTAGACTGTCACGCGTGTATACGCCGCAGGAGCGCGATCGCGTTCACTCGCAAATTCTGGCGTGGGCGAACGACGACGCACGCGTCGTCGCCGGTGCGGTGGTGGGGTCGCTAGCGCACCAGCCGGGCGACCGATTCTCCGACATCGATCTCACGTTCGGTGTCCGAGACGACTGTCCGATCGCCGAGGTGTTGGAGGAGTGGTCGCGAAGACTGATCGGCAACTTCGAGGCCGTTCAGCTCTTCGACGTGCCGGTCGGGAGTGCCGTGTACCGCGTCTTCCTGTTACCGGGGTGCCTGCAGGTGGACCTGTCGTTCTCGCCGGCGTCGGCCTTCGCGGCAATGGGTCCGCAATTTCGGCTGCTGTTCGGCGCCGCCGTCGACAAACCGTTTCCCCCGCCACCGGATCCGCGGCAGTTGTTCGGCTACGGCGTGCATCATGCCGTGCGGGGTCGCGTGTGCATCGAACGAAGCCGCTGTTGGCAGGCGGAGTACTGGATCAGCGGTGTTCGCGACCAGGCGTTGACGATGGCGTGCCTGCGCGTCGGCGTCTCCGCGTATTACGGCAGAGGATTCGACAGTCTGCCGGAGACGATTCGACGTGCGGCTGTCGGTGCATTGGTCCTTTCGACCGACCGCATCGATCTTGTGCAGGCACTGAGGCAAGCGACGGACCTGCTGTTATCCGAAGGGGCCCTCGCATCGGTATGTGCGCCGCACGTGACCGCGCGATTGTCCGAGTTCGTCGCGATCGACTGATCGATTCTCGAGGCCCTCCCTTCTCTGCCTGAAACTATTCCTGGATGACCGTCACCGTGCCGTCGGCGCTGTTCGAGACGTAGACGCGGTTGTTCGCCGGGTTGACCGTGACGAAGTTTGAATACAGCGGAACGGGTCGCAACGACACTTCGTTCGTGTTCCCATCAATCACGATGAGATTGGCGGACATGGAGTCGGTCAGGTAGATTCTGTTCGTCACCTCGTTGATCGCGAAGGAGCCGAGCGCCGCAAACCCCCACTGGCCGTACGGAATTGCCACGTGAGCGGTCTCGCCCGTGGCACCGTCGATAACCGTGACGTCGCCGTTCGACTGCGCTCCAGCCACGTAGATCCGGTTCGTCGCCGTGTTGATGGCAAGGTATACGGGCTGAAGCCCGGCAGGAATCTCGACCGTTTCATGCGTGGCTCCGTCGATCACGGTGACGTTGCCTGGCGCGTAATAGAATCCCGCTCCCTGGACTGCGACGTACACCTTGTTCGTCGACGGGTTCACCGCTATCGAATATGGGGCTTCGCCGACGGGTATCGTCGCGATCGCCTGATTCGTGAATCCGTCAATCACGGTGACGTCGTTGCTGAAATCGTTCGCGACATAGACGCGGTTCGTCATCGGATTGACAGCGATGCCAATCGGGCGGGTGCCGACGGAGATGTTCATCGTGCTGTTGGTATCGCCGTCGATGATGGTCACGGTGTCGTCGCAGCAGTTCGCGACATAAGTGCGATTCGTATTCGGATTGATCGCCATTCGCAGTGGGCCGTAGCCGACCGGGACGACCTTTCGTTTCTTCCCCTCGCCGTAACCGTAGAACACCGTCACGGTGTTGCTGTTCGAGTTGGAGATATATGCATAGCCGGTCACGGGATTGACCACCACGAAAGCCGGGTTCAAACCTGCAGGAACGGTTGATACGGTGTTGGTCACGTCGTCGATGACGCTTGCGTTCGCCTCGCCGTTGACGACAATCAGCTCATTCGTCTGGGGAATGATTGCTGACGCACTTGGGTTGACGCCGACCGGCACCGTGAAACTGCTGAAGGCCGAAGCGACCGCGCCAAACGTCCACGCCAGGCCCGCGATTGCCAGCGATACCACCAGCGTTCGTCGTGTGATGTGCATTTCCGTACGATGGGCAAGAAGTGCACCACGCGTCGTGGCGATGGTTGTGGACTCTCGCGGGCGTCAGCATGGCGACGCGATTCGCGGAAGGTGACGAAAGCTGTTGGGCCCTCACAAAAATGTACGCAACCACGCTTCATTACTTCGGCCTCTGGAAGTTGCCAGAATGGCTGGGTTGCCGTGGGCCGCAGTATCGCCCGGTCGCAATCGGCGGTGCTCCGGCGACTGCAGAGGATGAGGCGGCAATCACCTGCCCTTCAACGCAGCGGTGGCGAGAAGTACGCCAGGCGCTTGGCATCACGACACTCAGCTGCGAAGATTCCCAGACGTCCGAACGTCTTGCACCGCACAGACACTCATGCCCCCGCCAGCATGGCGTTTGCGTGGCCTCCAGAGGAGGTACTCAACCATGTCTGTCGCACGAGTCGTCGAGATCAGTTCGACATCGCCGAAGAGCTTCGAGGACGCGATCATCCAGGGAATCGATCGCGCCAACAAGACGCTCCGCAACGTGAAGAGCGCCTGGGTCAAGGAACAGGAAGCCGAGGTCAATGACGGAAAGGTCGTCGCTTATAAGGTGAACCTCAAGGTCACCTTCGTGCTCGATGGGCAGGCGGCGTGAGGGAGGAACGCCATGTCTCTCCACGTCAGCTCACCCGCTTTTTCAAACGGTTCGGAGATCCCACGGAAGTACACGTGCGATGGCCAGAACGCCGCACCACCGCTCGAGTGGAGCGGAGCGCCTGGCGGCGCGAGGAGCCTGGCCGTCATCTGTGACGACCCCGATGCGCCGTCGGGCACGTTCACGCATTGGGTGCTGTACGACATTCCGGCATCGAGCGACGGTCTGCCGGAGCGCTCGACTGCAGGATCGCCAGGCCTGAACAGCTTCGGGAAAACGGGGTTTGGAGGCCCATGTCCCCCGAAGAAGGACGATGCGCATCACTATCACTTCCATGTGTACGCACTCGATCTCGATTCGCTCGGACCCGCCGGGCTGTCGAAGGAGGCTGCGTTGAAAGCGATGCGCGGTCACATACTGGCTGAAGGCGAGGTGGTCGGCACCTACAAGCGTACGGCGTGAATTCGAAGCGTCACGTTGCGTTCATTCTTGGTGCGTCGGCGCAATTCCGTGCGAGCCGGGACATTCACGGTGTCGAATCACCCGCGAGGCGAGCCCGAATTCCGAAGGGGTTGCGTCGACGTGAACCGCGGCAAGAAGACCTCGCGCATCACGCACTGGGACTGCACAATCGACTTCGCGGCGATGCCGCCGGACGCACGGCGGCCGACGTCAGCGGAGTCCGCGATGAGAAAGCCATGATCAGCATCATTGTCGTCACGCGCGGGGCTCTGTTGATCGCTCGCCGCGCGTCCAGCTGGATCGTCGAGGAGCACCTGCCTGGGCTGTCGGCGGATTGTGTCGCCGTCGATCCGCACGACCCAACGCGCGCGTACTGTGGTACGGCACGTGGCGGTCTCCTCCGAAGCCGCGACGGCGGCCGAAATTGGGCGCCGGTCGGAGCGGGCATCGAACACCTCACGATCACGGCGGTGGCCGTGGGCCGCGCCGAGCAGCCTGACGGATTCGGTGTGGTGTATGCCGGCACCGAGC
Source organism: Vicinamibacterales bacterium (assembly GCA_035259385.1). GTDB lineage: Bacteria > Acidobacteriota > Vicinamibacteria > Vicinamibacterales > CAVVIG01 > QHWK01. The sequence continues at coordinate 6,943 of DATFWL010000282.1, forward strand.
CGAGCGCGGTCTTTCGATCTGCGAGCGGCGGGGATGACTGGGCGGACCTCGCCGGCCTGCGCGAGTTGCAATCGTCATCCAGTTGGAGCTTCCCGCCGCGGCCGGACACGCATCACGTCCGCTGGATCGAACCCGATGTCAGCACCGGCAACCGTCTCTTCGTGGCAATCGAAGCCGGCGCGCTGGTGCGCACGTTCGACGAAGGGCGCACCTGGCAGGATCGGGTCAGCGGCGGCCCTTACGATACGCATAGAGCCGCGACCCATCCGCTGGCGCCCGGCCGAATCTATTCCGCGGCTGGCGATGGCTATTTCGAGAGCGAAAACGCGGGCGATTCATGGCGAACGCCCGACGACGGATTGCATCACGGCTATCTGGTGGACATTGCCGTGGATCCAGGGGACCCGGACACCGTGGTCGTGTCCGCGACGCACGGTCCCTTCGTCGCGTACCGCCCGCAGTCCGCGGAGTCATTCGTCTATCGGAGAACAGGTACGAATGGATGGAGGCTCGCGATGAATGGCCTTCCGCAGGCCCGCGGCACAACCGCGAGCCGCTTCGCCGTTCATCCAGGCGAACCGGGCGTCATCTACGCTGCCAACAATCACGGCGTGTTTCGATCTGATGATGCTGGACGACGGTGGAATGCGGTCGACGTGCCATGGCCACGGCCTGGACTGACAGACGGTGTGTCGGCGCTCGCCTGTCTTCCTGATTGAGCGTGGAGTCGCGCACGTGCCGCGACGAGCCCGGAAGCGATCGTCCCGACCGAACAGCGTTCGAGGGCGCTCTCGCTGGTTCGCGCGGACGCCGGATCCCCTGCCGTCGTGAGCCGCATCGCCGTTATTCCGGGAAGGTCCTAAAGTAAAGGCCGAACGCGCGCGTTTCAACAGCTCGGAGGCTCTGACATGGATTTCAACGCGCTGCTCGGACTTGGCCAACAACCCGCGACTCTGACCTTTCTGCAAATCAGCCTGCGTGGAGTGATCGTGTTCGCCGCGACCGTCGTGATCGTTCGATGTGGCGATCGCCGATTCCTCTCGCAGAAGACAGCCTTTGACGCGGTGCTCGGATTCATCCTTGCGTCGATGCTGGCACGCGCCGTCAACGGCACCTCCGCGTTCTTTCCGACGCTGGGTGGCGGTTTCGTCCTGGTGATGCTTCATCGCGTGCTCGCGTACTGGTCTCGCCGCTCGCACGGCTTCGGGTACCTGATCAAGGGACAGAGTGACATTCTCATTCGCGACGGAAGGCTGAACGAGGCGCTGGCCATACGCGATCGCTTGAGCGAGCACGACATCCTGGAGGATCTGCGGCTTCACGGCAACGTGCGCGAGATCGCTGATGTGGAGCTCGCCGTCTTTGAGAGGAACGGGCAGATCAGCGTGGTTCCAAAGCGAGCACACTGACCGGCTACGATTGATAATGGAAGTTCGGTCGAGGGCAAATCGAGCGACGGTGATCAGGCTGCCCCGTTTGCTGCGAAAAGGAGAGCCCGGTGCCCGTTTATCTTGATTACAACGCCACGACGCCGCTGCTTCCCGACGTGGTTGACGCAATGCTTCCATATCTGCGCGACCACTTCGGCAATCCGTCGAGCGGACACGAGATCGGTCGTCGAGCCCGTGCCGCCGTGGAGGACTCGCGCCAGCGCGTCGCGGCGCTGCTTGGCGCCTCGTCTGACGAGATCGTCTTCACATCCGGCGGTACGGAGGCGAACAATCTCGCCATCCGCGGTGTGACCGAGGCTCGGCCTGATCGCCGCCACGTCATTACATCGGTCATCGAGCATCCGGCAACCGCCAACCCTTGCCGTTGGCTGGAGCGGCGTGGCTACCGGGTTTCGTGGATCGGCGTGAAGCGCGACGGCCGCCTGCAGGTCCAGGACGTGGAGGCAGCCCTCGCGGCCGACACCACGGCACTCCTTACGGTGATGCATGCAAACAACGAGACCGGCGTCATACAGCCGATCGCGGACATGGCGCAACTCGCGCGTGGCCGCGGAGCAATCGTTCACACGGACGCCGCTCAATCGATCGGCAAGATTCCGGTGAATGTCGACGCCCTGGGTGTCGACCTGTTGTCGGTCGCTGGTCACAAGCTCTATGCACCGAAGGGCGTCGGGGCCTTGTTCGTCCGCCGCGGCACGCCGCTCGCGCCGCTGCTGCTCGGGGCTGGACACGAGCGCGGCATCCGGCCAGGAACGGAGAACGTCGCTTCGATCGTTGGACTTGGTGTCGCCTGCGAGATCGCCTGCCGCGATATGGCCGTGTGGACGGCGCGCGTCCGCCGGCTTCGCGATGAATTGTGGAGCCTGCTCCGCGAACAGGTACCCGGCCTCGCGCTCAACGGGGACATGCAGGAGCGCCTGCCGAACACGCTGAACGTCCGTTTCCCGCGTGTCTCGGGGACCGCGCTGCTCGCGGCTGCACCGGAGATCGCGGCCTCGACCGGATCAGCCTGTCATGACGGGCAGGAATCTGCCTCCGCCGTGATTCTCGCGATGGGTATTCCGGCCGCCGAGGCAGTCGGCTCCGTGCGCCTCACGCTGGGCCGCGGGACCACCGACGACGATATTTCGCGCGCGGCTCACGTACTGGCTCGGGCGTGGCAATCCGTGACGAGCGAGTCGCCGGCGGCCAATTGAGCACGCACGCGAGCGTTCGGCCTCAGTCGATCCCCGGGAATACAGTCACGTCGGTTCGATGTCGCTCTGGACCTCACGGCACGCGTGTTGACGCGTTCCTCGACCTGAGAATTTCCAGCGGCGCCAACGACATCGAGTTGGCGACCCATAATCGCCCCGACGATGATCGTGCGGCTCAGTGCTGCGCCGCGCGCTGTTGAGCCTTCAGGCGGTCCAACCTGGGTCGAAGCGTCTGGGCGCGGCCGTCAAACGTGGTAAGCGGCGTGACCTCGGTTTCCATGCGGGGCCAGACCGGAAGGCTGGTCAGGAGATCGTCGAGTTCTTGAACGGACTCGACATTCACGATCAGGACGAGCGCGACAGCGCCGCTCATCGGTCCGCCGGCGAGAATCTTGTGCTCGGTCTGCAGCTGATTGCACCGCTCGAGCGTCGGCAGGATGACCTGCTCGATGAACGCGATGCCATCCTCCGACGTCGTTGGACGGCCGACATTTGCCAGCCGCATTTGAACCAGGTACTGCATCAGCCCTCTCCTTCCTGATCGTCGAACATCCGCTCTCAGCGCTACGACGGAAAGCATCGACCAAACGCGAGCAGCAGCCTGGGCGATCCCTGGATGCGAATCCGGCGCGTCAGGAGCGCCCAGACGAGGTTGGCTTCCTTGCGGAGAAAACGAAGCCACGTGTGGCTGTCTGCCGTGATCGCGACGTCAGCGTGGCCTACATGACCTTCGGCGACGTGAATGGCTTTGTCGCGAATGACAACGGTTGCCGTGACCTGTTCCTGCCCGGTGAACGTGAAGTGGTAGACCGCGTTGAGGCCCTGTGACTTGCCACGCTGGAACACGACCGTCAGGCCGCGCAGGAACCCGCGCACCGAACCTTGTCCGGCAAGCCCGTTCGAGACTCGCTTGGTGCGTTTGTGCGGGAAGCGCCGGGCCACGTAGTCTTCCGCGTCGGAATTCGGCACGACGTACACGGTCTCCCGCTTCGTCTGCAGCGGATCGACGACGTCGTCGAGAAACCGCTTCCGATCTGTCAGGAAAGGCCCAATCACGTCGTCGCCAGCCGGACACACCGCCATGCAGTAGGCGGCCTTGTAGTTCGCACCGAACGAGAGGCTCTGCCACATCGACACGGTCTCGGCGCCCGTGACTTTCTTCCGATAATCGCGAGCGCTGCCGCTCTCGGCGATCGTCTCGACCCAGTCGTTGAAGCCGCCCATGAACTCTCGATAGTTGTGCGTGTAGCAGGCGGCGAAATCGAAGTGTCCGTCGGATCCGATGGCGCCGGTCGGGCAGGCGGCCACGCACAGCTTGCATTCGAGGCAGGGGTTGTAGTCGATCGGATGCGAGTATTCACTGACGGTCGCATCCATCAGCACGGTCCCCAGCAACACGAAATTGCCGAACTTCGGATGAATCACATTGCGATGGATGCCCATGTGTCCCAGGCCGGCCGCGACCGCCACTGGCTTGTGTGAGATGGTCCACATCTTGGCGCCCCATCGATCGGCTTCCATGGGAAAGCCTGCCGCGCCGCCGTTCATCGCGCGGACGCCGGCCGCCTCCAGCGCCGTCGCCATTCGGCGCCCGACGTCGTTGATCTCGTCGGTGGTGTGGTGGAACTCCAGGTTGGCAATCGATCGCGCCGGCGTCCGGATGTTTTCCCGGTTCATCTTGAGGACGAAGCTGATGAGAGTCTTCGTGGCCGGGAACAGGCCCATGATCTCGGCGTGCTGATCGGCGAGCGCGGCTCGTTCAACCTCGACGAAACCTGCGTCGTGCGCGCCCGCCTCGAGACAGAGCCGGCGAAGCCACCGGGCGTCGAGCGCGGGCCGCGCGGAGACGTCGCGCACCGCGTCCGATCGCGCGTGAAACCGCTGAACCGTCGGGTGCTCTGCCAGGGCGGTCATCGTTCGAGACTCCATCGTGATAGATGTATATACATATATATCGCCCAAAAAAAATCAGCCGGCTGAACGCACGGCCGTGACGGCGGTGACGGCGAGCAGACCGCCGAGGTGGCTAAAGGCGTCGCGGCCGACGGCTTTCTGCAGATCCTCCTGGGCCCGGGTCCAACGCGGCATGGACTGGCGCAACTTCTCGCGACCTGTTGCCGTGAGAGTGACGAACCGCTGTCGGCGATCCTGACCCTGTCGAATCTGCACCCAGTGCCGCTGCCTGGCCACGCTCAGCACCCGCGTCAACGTCGTCGAGTCCAGCGCCAGGAGTTCCGCCAACTCACCGTGCGATGTCTCTCGGCTGCGACTGAGCGCCATCAACAACGTGAACTGCGTGATTTCGATGCCGTCGGGACGAAGCGCCTGATTGTAGAGTCGCGTCACGGCCCGAGCCGCCCGACGCAGGTTGGCGCACGCGCATGGCAGCACCGGCATGCTCGCTGTCGTCGGATCGTTGCCTCGTCGCACAATAGATGTATATACATGCTTCTCCGCGGCACGTCAAGCACGAGCGTGGTCAGCGCGCCGTTCCTTGATTCGACGGCCTGATCCGACTCCCCTCTTTTACGGTCGGCGGACTCTTGATGATGACCTCCTCCCCGCCAATGAGTCCGTCGACGACGACCTGATCGCCTCGCCTGGTCAGGGTGTGAACGGTTCGCGCGGCAGCACGATCGCCAATGGCCACGAGCACGTACGGGGCCGCGCGGTCGGTCCGGATCGCCTCGGCGGGCACCAGCACACCACTCGGACCCACGGAGGCGGCAGACTTGTCCGACGTGAAATGCACCGTCGCATTCATGTCGGGTCGCAGGGAGTCATCCGCACGCTCGATCCGCACCTTCACGAGGACCGTGGCCTTCTGCCGATTCGCTCGAGGTGAAATTTCCGTCAGGACGCCGCCATATTCGCGATCGCGGTAGGCGTCTGTGGTGACGATCGCGCGCTGGTGCGCGTGAAGGCTGGCGATCTGATCCTGCGCGACGTCGAGCTCGACCTGCAGGTCCTCCAGATCCGCGAGCGCGACCACAGATCCGAGGGGGCCGCCCGCGGCGGCGCTGGCGAACGTCGACGTGACCACTTCGCCCTTCTCAGCGGTCCGATCGAGGATGGTCCCGGTGACGGGCGCGCGGATTCTGGTCGCGGAGAGCTGCGCCTCGGCGTACGCCAGCTGCCCCTGCGCCTGAAGCAGACTCCCTTCGGCCCTCTGGATCTCTTCGAGCCGAGGGCCGCGCCTTTTCAGCGCGTACGCTTGCGTCAGTCCGTCGACGCGCTGCTGATCCGCGTCGTACCGTGCCTGTGCGTCGTCGAGTTGCTGTCGTGGGACGAGGCCTCGCTCGGCCAGCTGACGCGTCCGCTCGAGCGTCGTGCGGTCATTCGTCAGCGTCGCCCGCGCCTCGTCGACGTTGTTGCGAGCCTGTTCGATCTCTTCTGGCAACAAGCCAGTTCGCAGCTCCTGCAGGTAGGCTTGTGCCGCTTTTACCTGTCCGCGCGCCTGATCGCGTTGCGCTTTGAACTCCTCGTCTTCCAGCTCGACCAGCACCTGGCCGGCCGTGACGCGATCGCCTTTTTCCACTCCAATCCACCGGACCCGTCCGGTGACCTTCGAGTTCACGTCAATCGTGTGGTGCGCGACGATGTAACCGGTAGCCACCAGAGACGAATCTGTCTGCCCGGCCGACGCGAGTGTGGCACGCACGGTTTGCACCTCCGTCGCCGACCGAAGGACCGGCATGGTGAGAAAGACGACGCCGGCCGCAACGGCGACACCGATCCCCAGCCATACGCCGCGCCGCCGCCACGCGGGCCGCTCGGGCCCGACGGAGCGCTCGATGCGAAGCGTGCGTAGCGCCATGTGCGTCGTCGGCGACGCCAGACCGGGCGTCTCTCGAGGTTCCGACGCGTGTTGCTCGAGGCCGGCTGCCATATCAGTCACCGCGACGGCATCTCACTCCGCGCTGAGGGCGTGGTCTGAAACCATGGCGGTGGCGCGGCGGGAGCCCAGTCCTGTGGAACGTCACCGTCGGGCAGCAGCACGCCCTTCTCGAGATAGCGAATGTTCTTCGCGTAGCGCGCCGCGTGGGGATCATGGGTCACGATCACGATCGTCTTGCCGTATTCCCGGTTCAATGTGCTGAGCAGCGCCAGTACCTCGGTTGCCGAGGCAGCATCCAGGTTGCCCGTGGGCTCGTCCGCGAGAATGAAGTCGGGATCGGTGACGATGGCGCGCGCGACGGCGACGCGCTGCTCTTGTCCTCCTGAGAGTTGACGCGGGAGATGGTGCAGGCGATCGCCGAGTCCCACGAGTTGGAGCGCGGTCGCGGCGTGTTCGTCCTGGTCACGCCGGCGCAGTGCCGTCAGCTTCAGCGGCAAGGCCACGTTCTCGAGCGCGGTGAGTACCGGAATGAGGTTGAAGGACTGGAAGACGAAGCCGATGTGCGCATTCCGCCAGCGCGCCAGCTCGCGACGACTCAATGCGCGCAGATCCTCTCCCAGGACCAGCACGTCTCCGCTCGTCGGCCGATCCATTGCGGCGATCAAATGCAGAAGCGTCGACTTGCCGGAACCTGACGGCCCCATCAGGGCGAGGAAATCTCCGCGTGCCACGCTCAGATCGACATTTTGCAACGCGACGACGGCATGATCGTCGCGCACGTACTCCTTGCTGAGCTGCCTGGTCTGAATCACCATGTTCATGACGGCCATCCCTTAGGTCTCCCGCAGCGCCGCCAGGATGTCTTTCTTCGCGGCGGCGCGCGCCGGCACCAATCCTCCGAGCGTTCCCAACACCATCGCGAAGGCGAGACCGCTGAACAACGCGGTCGTGCCGACGTGGAATCGAAACGTGATTTCGCTGAACGAAGCGAAGCTGCCAACGCCTGTCGTAACCCAGTTCAGTGGCAGCGCGACCACGCATCCGAGCAGCCCTGCCGCGGCGGACAAGAGCACCGATTCGGCGAGAAAGCTGACGAGAATGTGCCCCGGCGAGAACCCGAGCGTGCGGAGAGTCCCGATCTCGCGCGCGCGGCTGGCGACGGCGGCGTACATCGTGTTCGCGGTGGCGAAAGCGCTGCCGATCGCCATGATGATCGCGACCAGGATTCCGAGCATCTCGAGCGGGGCACCCGACGCCGTTTGACTCTCGTAGTAGGTGCGTTCGGTGACCGCGGTGGCGTTCAGGCGACGATCGTCCTCGATCGCGTGCGCGAGCGCTTCCAGTGCGTGCGCATCGGCGGCCCTGATCAGAACGGAGCTGGAATTGTCGAATCGGTTGTAGTCACCGGCAATCTGCCGGATGTCCGCCCAGATTTCGCTGTTCACCACCGACTCGCCGCCGTCCATGACGCCGACGACCTCCCAGTCGCCTTTGCCGAAACGAATGCGCTGACCGATCCGTGCGGACGGGTATCGGGTCGTGACCGACGCGCCCACGACGACTTCACGATGACCTGGTTGAAACCATCGCCCCTGCACCAGCCGGACGCGACGCATCTCGATGCCGGTGGAGCCCAGGCCGCGGACCGTCACATTCATGCCCCGCGGATTGCTGGTACTGGGCAGATTCGCGACGTTCACCAGTTCCTGGGACGCCAGCGCCCGCCCTCGTCGATCGGCAGCGATGCCCGGATACGCGCTGACGATCGAAAACGCCTCGGTAGACACGCGGCTGCCGATTTCCGCCGTGACGCCCTGGTGCAGCACGAGCATCTGAAGCGGATGTGCGGTGTTGGCGAAGACCGTTCCCAGTCCCTGAACGAGCGCGAGCGACGCGACCAGGATTGCGACGCTCGACGCGATCCCGATTGCCGTCATGATCGACGTGGTCCTGCGGACGACGAGGTTGCGAAGGTTGTACGCGATCGGTATGGCCATGGTGATCACCCCGCGTGCCCGAGGGCGTCGACAATCGACGTCCGCGCGGCGTAGAACGCCGGCATCACCGCCCCGATCGCGCCGATGGCGACGGCTATCGCGAAGGTTGCAGCCGCGAGGAGCGGAGAGAGCGCCACGCCACGAATGACTGACGCGAAGCCCGGCGCATTCTGCGCGGCGGCCTGAATGCCGGCACAGAGTGCCGCGGCCAACGCACAGCCGAGGATGCCTCCCACGCCCGCAATCAACGTCGATTCGCCGACAACCATCGCCAGGACTTCGCCATCCGTAAATCCCAGCGACTTGAGAATCCCGATCTCGCGCGTCCGCTCACGGACCGACATGGAAAGCATGTTCGCGGAGATCAGCAGCATCGTGAACAGCACCGCTCCGCACAACGCAGCGAGGAAGAGCTTCAGGTTGCCGAGAAACGCCACGAAACTGAGCATGAACGCCTGCTCGGGCTCGCTTTTGGTCGGATGCGGCGAGTTGTCCGACGTCGCGTCGATCTGCCTCGCGATGTCGGCCACGGCGTCGTCGCGGTCGGCCTGGACGTAGAACTGCTGCGCCATGTCGCGAGCGTCCTCACCGGGTCGCAGGCTGTCCCGGAGATAGTCCCAGTTGAAGTAGAGGACCGCGGTCTGCGTTGGCGCGTCGAACACGCCGGCGAGCGTGAGCTCGAGGTTGACCGGCAGCGCGGTGCCGATCAGAGCGATGCGCTCGCCAGGCTTCCACGCCAGTCGATCGGCGAGCGCGCGCGACGCGACGCATGCGGTCTTCTGCGACTGGAAGAGGCGCCGCGCGGACTCGCCGATCTGGAATTCCGGGTACACGGCGAACAGCGTCTGCGGTTCGACGGCGAACTGAGCGAACTGATTCTTCGAATCACGACTGTCGCGATAGGTGCCGCCGAACCAGCGGAGCCGCGTGACCGCGCGCACCCCGGGGATCTTCCGGATGGTCTGCTCGAACGCCACCGGCAGATCCTGGGTGAGCGCGATCTTGTGGTGGACGACGAGCCGGCGCGCCTGTCCCGGCTCCACGTCGCTGCCGACGAAGAGCGCGCGCGACAAGGCGAGCAGCACGCCGACCAGGCACAACGACCCGGCGAGGCTCGCGACGGTGAGCGCGTTCCGGGTTCGGTGCCGCAGCGCGTTGCGAACGATCAGGAAGAAGCTCGAAAAGGTCACCGCATGGTCCCCGAAAATTTACTTAAACACACAGTATGATTAATTGTCAACCAGCGACAATAGAGAACGGCGATGTCTCCCCGACCCTACCGCATGGAAAAACGTCGCGTTGCGGCCACCGCGACCCGCGCGCGCATTCTCGAGGCCACGCGCCAGCTGCTTGCTGAGCAGGGGACGTCCGACCTCAGCATGGACGCGATTGCCCGCCGCGCCGACGTCGCCCGGCTCACCATCTACTATCAGTTCAAATCCCGGCGCGGTCTGCTCGAGGCGCTCTACGACTACCTCGCGATGCGGGGCAACATGCAGCGCATGGCCGAGGTCTTCCACGCGCCGGATCCGGAACAGGCCATCGAGCGCCTCGTCCGGACATTCGTCGGGTTCTGGTCGTCCGATCCGCTCGTGATGCGCCGGCTGCGCGCCATGGCCTCCCTGGACGGCGAAGTCGAACAGGGCATTCGCGCGCGCGACGCACGGCGACAACACGCGTCCCGCGAGATTCTTCGACGGATGTCCGCGGCAGCAGGCGCGAGCCAGGTCGTCTCCGACAAGACGACGACCGCGGCGGCCAATCTGCTCAGTGCGCTCACCAGCTTCGAGACCTACGACGCGCTGGCAGTGGCAGGACACTCTCAGGACGAGATCATCGGGATGATTACGACGTTGGCCAAATCGGCTGTTACGACGCCTGCCGAATCGGTGCCACTGCGTGCGCAGGCGAAGACACCTGTCCGCCGACGCCCGGGCCGTAAACGGTAGACAATGGACGTCTTACGATCGGTCGCGCGCAACCGTGGTCAGATCGGCGTGATCTGCCAGTCACGGCGCCGCTCGAGCGCGTGCGGCGTCGACCGGTGGCGCACGTCTCGTGCCTCGACGATGAAGATGACGTCTTCGGCGATGTTCGTGGCGTGATCGCCGATGCGCTCGAGGTGCCGGGAGATCAGGATCAGCTCGACGGCGGGTTCGATCGTCGCGCGATCGCCGAGCATGTAGGTGAGGAGCTCGCGCAGAATCTGATCCTTCAGCGCGTCGAGCCAATCATCCTGGCGCAGGACCTCTCGCGCCGGCGCCGCATCCTGCTTCACGAACGCGTCGATCGCCTCCCGGAGCATCTTGCCCGCCAGCTCGCCCATGCGTGGGATGTCGATCAGCGGCTTGACGGGAGGATGCAGCAGGTATCGCTGCCCCGCTTCTCCACAATTGACGGCGAGGTCGCCGACCCGTTCCAGGTCGCTGTTGATCTTCAGCGCCGACACGACGATCCGCAAATCGACGGCGACCGGATGCTGCAGGGCAATGAGCTTGAGGCAGCGGTCGTCGATGGCGATGTGCAGATGGTTGATTCGCGCGTCGCCGGCGATCACGTCATCGAGCAGGTGTGGCGTTCGCTCGACGAGCCCGGTGAGCGCCAGGCGCAGCCGCTCGTCGGCCAGACCCGCCATCGTGATCAGGCTCTGCCTGATCTGATCGAGCTCGTTTGCGAAGTGTTGCGAGTGGTGATTCGTCATCTGGTGCGCCGCCGCGGGGCACGCCACCTTTCAGCCGTCTCGGTCAGTGAGGTCTCACGAGGAGACGCAGCTCGTTCGTCACCGCATCACGGAGCATCGCCGCGTCGATCTGCACCGCTCGGTCACGCTGCCCGGCCGGGATGAGATGACGCAGCGTCGAATCGACCGGGCGATGCGCGACATTCCAGAGTGCGCGCGCCATCGCTCGCTCCAGCTGGTTCTCGCCGAACACTTCAACGACCAGCGTCACCAGGCGATCGAACTCTCGCTCCGACATACACCACCCGCGTATGAACGAACGCACGTGCCGGGTTGAACCCAGCTGAGCCGTTCCGCATACCCTAGCGACGTCGTGTAACAGCGCGGTAACGGCGCCGGCCGGGCGTCGGGTGGTCAGGAGCGAGCCTGCCCTGATCCGGTGCAAAGCGCTAGAACATTCGGAAGCCCTCCCGGAAACAACGGAAGAACGGCTCATTTCGAGAGGCTTTTCCACAGTTTTTGTGGAAAGGCAATCGCCCTAGCTCCGGAGAAGGCGCCGTACGAGCGCGGCGCCGAGGCCGATCACTGCCACGATCACGAGGAAGACAATCAGGAACCCGTACGGGTTGTCGCGAAATGGCACCCCGCCGACGCTCATGCCGAACAACTGAGAGATGAACTCGAACGGCGCAACGATGGCCGTCAGAATCGTCAGGATGTACAGGGTTCGATTGGTTGCCTCGTCGAGATTTGCCGACAGTTCGTCCTGAAGAATCCGGATGCGTTCGATCACGGCGCTCGAGTCGGCGACCGCCGTCGACAATTCCTCCGCCGATCGACGCAGCTCGGCGATGTCCGAGTCGCGCAGCCACGCCGGCGGTCGATTGAGCAGGCGGAACAGCGCCGCTGGCTCAGGGGCGAGCAGACGCTGGAGCCTGACGAGCCGGCGGCGAATGACGCCGAGCGCCGATCGTTCCCTGGACGACGACCTCGTTTCCATCAGGTGGTCTTCGATCCCGTCGACTTCCGTCGTCGCCTCGCGAACGATGTCCATCAACACGTCCGCCTGGTCGCGAAGAAGATGCGCAAGCAGTTCCACCGGAGATTCGAATACGGCGCCTGCCTTGACCGCCGCCCTGAGGCGATCGACCGATCGCAGCTGCTTGGTCCTGGCGCTCACCATCATCCGCGCGTCGACGCACAACGTCACCGACAGGTTCGTATCGGATACGGCGCCGAAGAACGGCACGTCGCGCATCACCGCGACGAGGCTGTCGTCGATCGCCTCGACGCGCGTGGACGGCGCGTCGCAAAGCGACTCGTAGAATGCGTTCGGGAGCTGCAGGTGGTCGCGCAGCCACGGTTCCGATTTCGAGTTGGCAAGGCTGAAATGCAACCACAGTCGGCAGGCATGGCCGCCGTCGCGGACGCGGTCCGCCGCTTCGGCGCTCGTGATCGCGCGCGGCGCGCGCCCCGGAGCGAATTCGTACGCCCACACCAGGCCAGTCGTGTTGTCCGATCCGTACGCTCCGTCCGCGAGAGCAGCGAGGCCCTCGCGCGCGTCGCCACGCAGGTGAGTCGTCGGCACCATCAGAGCGTCAGCTCGGATCCGGTCCGCGAGTCGAACAGCTCGGCCACCGTGGCCGAACCAAAGCGCCCGTCGAGGAGCTCCAGTTGCCCCGGGTTCACCAGCGAGGGATGCTCGACGCCGCAGGCCCGGCTCAGCGCGAGCAGCTCCTTGCGCAGGCTCACGACGTAGTTCGCGAGACGCGCCGACTTCAGGGTGGGATCGAGCCCGCGCACCAGCCAGCGATTGTGCGTCGTGATTCCGGTCGGGCAGTGATTCGTGTGACAGCGCTGCGCCTGGATGCAACCGATTGCCAGCAGCGCCTCCCGGCCAACGTTGATCAGATCGCAGCCGAGGGCCAGCGCGAACAGCGCCGAGTCCGGAAAGCCAAGCTTGCCGGACCCGATGAAGACGACGCGATCGCTGATGCCGTGATCCGTGAACGCGCGGTGCACGCGCCGGAAGCCGATTTTGAACGGCAGCGCCACGTGATCGGTGAAGACCAGCGGCCCGGCGCCGGTCCCGCCTTCCCCACCGTCAACGGTAATGAAGTCGACGCCGCGACTGCCGCGGCTCATCAGCCGCGCGAGCTCGATCCAGAAGGCGGTGTCGCCGACGGCGGACTTGATGCCGACCGGCAAACCGGTCGCGTCGGCGATCGATTCGGCGAAATCCAGCAGGCCGTCGACGTCGCGGAACGCCGAATGCGCAGCCGGGCTGATACAGTCGCGATCGCGCGCGATGCCGCGAATCGCCGCGATCTCGGCACTGATTTTCCGGCGAGGCAGCAGACCGCCGACGCCGGGCTTGGCGCCTTGACTCAATTTGATCTCAATCGCGCGGATCTGTGGACACGACGCGATTCGATCCTTGAGCCGGGCGATGCTGAAGCGTCCGTCGATCTCGCGGCAGCCGAAGTAGCCTGTGCCGATCTGCCACACGAGATCGCCGCCTTGGAGGTGATGAATCGACACCCCTCCCTCGCCGGTGTTCTGCCAGCAGCCGGCAAGGGACGCACCACGATTGAGCGCCTTGACGGCCGGACCGCTCAGCGACCCGAAGCTCATGCCCGAGATGTTGATAATCGAGTGCGGGACGAACGCCCTCGCCCGATGCCGGGCTCCTCCCAGCATCTTGAGAGACGGCACGGAGTACAGCGGGTCGAACTCGGCGTCTCCCGGATGAGGCATCTCGAGGGGAAACGCTGCATGTTTGATGATCAGGTAGTTCGGTTCGGCCTCCATGTCGTTGTCGGAACCGAACCCGAAGTAGTTGTTCGCCTGCTTGGACGACGCGTACACCCATCGCCGCTGATCACGGCTGAAAGGCCGTTCTTCGTCGTTGCCGGTGACGATGTATTGTCGAAGTTCGGGCCCGATCATCTCGAGCCAGTAGCGAAAGTGGCCGACGATTGGAAAGTTCCGCAGAATCGCGTGATGGCGCTGGACGAGGTCGTGGGCTACCCAGGCCGCAACGACGGCAGCGATTGCGATCCACAGCATCGTGGCCGGACGCGGGGGAGGCTATCGGCTCCACGTATCGTCTGTGACACGCCTGCGTAACGGCCACGCAACGTGACCACATCAGGCCTAACGCTTGTGACGACCGGCGCCCGATGCGACGACCGCAGGAGAGCCGTGCACGCCGCGATTGAGTTTTCGTCGTCGTCGAACGTCGGTTACAGGAGCGTCGCACCACACACCCATCGTGAACAGGCCAACCACGACGCGGTGCCCGATGCGAATCCGTCGGATGCACGGAGCCGGGTCCATGTCCGTTGACGTCGTTCCGTTCGGGTCGGGACAGGGCGCCCGCGGCCGCGACGAGGTGCCTCGATGAGTGGACCTGCCACCCTCAGGACGATCGGCGCGGTACTGGTCATCGCAAGCCTGGTGATTCCGAGCGCTCCACGCTCTGTTCGCGCTGCCGATCACGTGCTGCTCGTCGGCGTCGACGGCCTTGGCTCGGAAGGACTCCGGAGCGCGCGGGCGCCGGCGATTCACGCCCTGATTGACGGCGGCGCGTCCACGCTGGCCGCGCGCGGCGTCCTGCCTACCGTCAGCAGTCCGAACTGGGCATCGATGATCAGCGGCGCTGGTCCCGAACAGCACGGCGTGACGTCGAACGATTGGGAACCCAATCGCCATCCGATCGATCCGGTCGCCACCGACGGCGCCGGCATCTTCCCCACGATATTCGGCGCCGTCCGGCGACAGATGCCGCAGGCCCCGGTCGGCATCGTTCACGAGTGGGACGGCTTCGCCCGGCTCGTCGAGCCCGGCGTCGCGACGATCCTGCGACACGAGGTCGACGCGGACAAAACGGTCGAAACAGCGGCGGCGTTCATCCGGGAACGCAAGCCGTTACTGACCGTCGTCCACCTCGATCTCGTGGATCATGCCGGTCACGCGAGCGGGTGGCTGACGCCGGCGTACGCGCAGGCCGTCGAGCGGGCCGACGCGCTCGTGGCGACGCTGCTCGCCGCGATCGACGGCGCCGGGATGCGCTCGCGAACGATCGTGATGATCTCGGCCGATCACGGCGGCGTCGGGAAGAGCCACGGCGGGCTCACGAAGGCCGAGATCGAGATCCCGTGGATCATCGGCGGACCAGGTGTCAAGCGCGGGCACGTCATCGACATTCCGGTCAGCACGCTCGATACGGCGCCGACGATTCTGTTTGCACTCGGGATGCACGCACCGGCGGTCTGGGTCGGCCGTCCGGTGCTGGACGCGTTCGCCGGTCATTGAGCTCCGGTCTGCATCCGCCTCGTCGGCGACATGCGGTTCTGTGGCCTGCCGGATCAGCCCCGCTCGTGTTTGAAAGCCGCGTGGAGACCTCGGCGTCTAGGTGAAACCCGGCTTGACTTCCGCCGGACACGGCAGCACTATCGGTCCGGGGCGCTGGGAGCGCCCGCGGGTCCGCGCGAAGGACTGAGTCCAACCCCGTCAACACGTCGTGACTGCACGGCTGTCTCCGTGCTGCTCGGTTTGCGGACCACCGGCATCAGCATGGAGGTCACATGACGGCCAGGCAGTTACCCGAGCGTCCGAACCTCGAGCAGCTCAAGCAGCAGGCGAAGGATCTGCTGGGCTCCGCCCGCACCGACGACGCCGCTGCCCTTCGACGATTCCGTATTCTTCCTGCGTTCGCGCGCGCCTCGGAGGCCGATCTCGCGCGAGCGACGCCTGCGCTCCACGACGCACAGTCCGTGATTGCCCGAGAATACGGCTTCGATTCGTGGAACGCATTGCGCGAACAGGTCGAAGAGGTGACGCTCGAATTCGCGACCGCAGTCGACCAGTTCAACGAGGCGGCAACCGACGGGCGCGGCGATCGCGCGGAACGGCTGCTCGCGCTGCACCCGGCGATCGCTCACGCAAGTTTCCACACTGCGCTGCTGCTCGGCGATGCAGCTGCGGTCGAGACGCGTCTTGTCGACCATCCTGAACTGGCGACCGCTGCAGGCGGACCGCGCACGTGGCAGCCATTGCATTACCTCTGCTACACGTCGGTCGGTGGGCGTTCTCGAGCACGGGAAGAAGGATTGGTCGCAATTGCGCGTCGGCTCATCTCGCTCGGCGCCGACCCGAATCTCCGTTTTCCTTGGCTGCATCATGCGGTGCATCGCCCCGTCCTCTGGGGCTCCGTATCGGTCGTCCGTTCCCTTCGCCTCGCGGCCGCCCTGCTCGAGGCCGGCGCCGATCCCAGCGACGGCGTGACGCTGCCGCTCGCCGCCGGAGCGGGCAACGTGGCCGCGCTCGACCTGCTCCGCGCGCACGGCGCAGACGTCAACCGCCCCTGGGCGACCGACGGGACGTCACCGCTCTACGCGATTCTCCACTGGGCGAAGACGAGCGATGGGGCACGCTGGCTGCTGGAGCATGGCGCCGATCCGGATCCGGTGTTCGCCGACAACGGCGAGACCCCGTTGCACGTGGTGGCTGCCAGTTGGGATGTTCCGCTCGCGGAGGCAGTGGTCAGTCGCGGCGCCGATATCGCTCGCCCGCGTGCCGATGGCCGTACGCCGTACGCAGTAGCCGAGTTGAATGGCAATCGCGACGTCGCGGCCTGGCTGCTGGCGCACGGCGCGCCGCGCGAGTTGTCCGAGGTCGATCGACTGGTGTCGGCGTGCAGTCGCGGCGACCGGACCGCCGCGGCGGTCATGTTAGGAGCGCGGCCTGATCTTCGCCGCGCGATCGGCCCCGAGCACTACGCGGCGTTCTACCGCGCCGCAGAGCGCAATGACACCAGCGCGATCGAGGCGATGCTCGAGTGCGGCTTCGATCCGAACCGACCTGACGAATCGATCGGGAAGACGGCGCTGCACGCCGCGGCCATGGAGGGATGGCCGGATGCGGTGCGCGTGCTCCTCGCCCACGGCGCGTCGGTCACGGTGCGCGACCGCGAGTTCAAGGCCCAGCCGCTGATCTGGGCCGCGGAGGGCTCGCGCACGGACCGGGTCGACCGCGATCATGCGGCAGTCGGACGGCTGTTGCTCGATGCCGGTTCGCCGGTGGACTGGCAGCAGGGCGACGAACCGTCCGAGGGGATCGTCGAGATCGTGAACGCGTGGCAGGGCCTTCAATAGGAGGCGTCCAAGCTGACTGACGCCGTCCACGTCGGGCGGGCGACTCGCGCAGGCGAGGTCGCCCGTCCATCGGAAGCCAGGACCGCGTCGCGACCGCCGCGCTCTCTGGACTACTTGAAAGCGTCCAATGGCGCGGCCGTGGTCGTCGTCTGGCCGACTTCAATGAGATAGCCGTCCGGATCCCGCATATAGCAGCGGAGCTCCGTGGCGTGAACTTTCGGTTCGGTGATGAACATCGCTCCGCGCGAGCGCCAACGCTCGTAGCAGCGCTTGATGTCACTCACGCGGAGGTTGAGGAAGCAGCCGAGTTCGTCCGGATGCCTCGGCGGCGTGGCGGTCACTTCGGGCTTGTCATCGGTCGGCCCTCCGCCGACGTTGATGATCAGCCAGATATTTCCCAGGCGGAGGAGTGTCGGTTCGCCGGTGCGAAGCACGTCGGCGCCGAGCACGTCGCGATAGAACGTCGTCGAGCGTGGTACGTCCGCGACGATGAGAGTGGCAGTGACGACGAAATCAAGACCAGGCTCGATGGATGTGGGCGCCATAAGAGTCAGTGCTCCTTTGCCGGTTCGGGGAGCTCGCGGAAGAACTGTCGGAGTCCTTCCAGATCAGAGTGTCGAAGCACCGCAGTCCTCAACGTCAACAGCGACGCGATCGCCGCTGTCGTCGCGTCGGCCCGCACGGCTACGGTTCACAGCTCGGGTTCAACGTGCGCCGGCAACGGGCATCACGTTCGCCGGATCCGAAGCCGGTAGGCGGTGAGGAGGTCCCCCCACCAGAGCCCGAGCCAATCTCGGAAGGCCTGGCCATCGCGTTCCGGTTGCCACCCACGGTGCTCGAGCGTCACCTCGGTTCCGCGGTTCACGCGCGCAAAGGTCACTTCGACTTCCGTGCGTGCCGTTCGATCGAAGGCGCCGCTCCGCCACTCGAACACGAGACGCTCGCCAGGTTGCCACACGAGGATCGCGCCGATCTCGGTGCTCTCACCATCGGCAAATTCCTCAAGCACTCGCCCGCCCTGGGGGCCGGTTTCGAATCGAACCGTGCCTGGCACCGAGGACGAAATGCGGAACCGCGAATCGCGTCGCCACCACATCGCGGTTTCCCGCGTGAAGACCTCGAACGCGGCGGCAGGATCCGTCGCGACGATCGTCGAGACTCGGACGCGCGGCGTGATCTCATCCACGGCGCCGCCTGCTACGTGTTCGGCTCGAGGCGGGACGCGTCCGTTCCGCATACGACTTGAAGGCGTCGAGCTGCCCTGCCCAGAACCGTTCGACTTCAGCCAGCCAGCCGTGCAACGCGACAAACGGTTCGGGGCGCAAACGAAAGACACGCAGCCGCGCGTCCTCTTCGACCGAGGTGGCCTCGACGAGGCCCGACCGGTGGAGCAGGCGCAGATGCCGGCTCGTCGCCGGCGCGCTCATGCCCAGTCCCGCGGCAATGTCGCCGGCGCGCTTCGGTTCGCTTCGCAGCAGCTCGACGACGCGGCGCCGTGCAGGGTCGGCGAGCGCGGCAAAGGTCCTGTCGATTTCGGTGCGCGCCGACGCACTGGACGGCATCTACGACTGCTCCACCGGCTGCGCGAAAATCCATCGATGCCCCTCCGGATCGATCGCGCGGTACATGCGCGTGCCATCTCGATTGGCCGGCTCCGAGGTCACGGTTGCGCCGTTCGCTCGTGCCCGCGCGAAATGCGCGTCGACGTCGTCGACCGTGCAGTAGGTCTGCCCGTGCACGTCGGGAAGGCCGAGCGGACTCCGGCCAAACCCGTCGAACTCTGACGCGAGCATCACCGCCCCGTCGCCGGAGGTGAGCTCGGCATGGCCAATGCGGCCATCGTCCATTGGGAACCGGTATTTCTCGACGAAGCCGAATGCGCTCGTCAGGAAATTGATGGCGGCTGGCGCGTCACGATAGATGAGATAAGGGGTCACCTGTTCCGGCATCACGCCCTCCTTGCTTGTCTGCGAAATAGTTCACCAACTCGTTAACTATTGTCAAGAGGTGCAAGTTACGTGATGTGTCCGAGTGACCTTCGCTTCTCAGTGCGTCGCGGCCCAGATGAAGAGAATCGAGGCGGCGACGCTCAACGCGGCGCGGACGGCGTGAAGACGGCCCCACGATCTCAGCAGCTGCAGCGTCTCTTCTGGTCGGCGGTCCGGCCGCTCATCGAGCAGTCGATTGTTCGTCGGACGAATCACGACAAGCGTGAACGGCACGACGGCGAGGATGAGCGTGGCCGCTATCCCCCAGATCGGATCGCCGCCCTGGAGGCCTCGGACGATCCCTGAGAGTCCCGCGAGGATAGCGAGGGACGCTTGCATGACAGTGGCGCGCTTGTAGCTGGGAGCCCATTGGCGCCTGGCGATTTCAACGCCGCAGGACAAGCGAGCCGGATGTTCGACGGCGCTGACGTAGATCGCGGCGCCAGCGAACCATGTGCACGCGAGTACGGCCACCAGTTCGATCACGTCGTGTGTCATGTGCCCCTTCTCTTTCTGCTGATCCGGCTCGCCGACACAGCTGACCCCTCGATCGCCTCGCGCACCTCGAGGAGTGTGCGGATGGCGTGCACCAGGTCGGCTTCGGTAAGACGGCTCGCGACGCGGTTCGCCCACTCGATCTGACGCGACATGATGTCGTCCAGAACCGCACGTCCTCGCGCGGTGAGCACCGCGAGCTTCGCACGCTGGTGGGCCGGGTTCTCGGCGTACGAGACCAGGCCGTCGGCTTCGAGGAGATCGGTGGTCCGTTGAACGCTTTGCCGCGCGAGTCCCATCCGGCGACCGATCTCCGCGACCGTGTGCCCTTCCTCGTCCAGAGCGCCGAGCACCTGCCACCGTGCGCTCGTCTGACTCACGGGGCTGGTCAGCGCATCCCCCGCGCTCAGCAGCCGTCCGTTCAAGCGGAAGACTTCGAGAATCAATTGGGTGAATGCTCGACCGGCCCCCGTCCGCGACCTGCGTGCCATTGACAGCATACTGTCATATTTGACAGCGTGCTGTCAATGTCGACGTGACCCGCTCGCCATCGACGGCGGCTGCCTGGCGGCGGAGGATGTCGTCTGCGAGGGCTCGTACGCCGGCGGCGCGCTAATCAGCGCCTGCCGGCGGTATATGAATGTTCGGTTGGTCGTCTTGCCGGGCCGTACCTCCAGCCTTTCGGCGTGCGCTTCGTCAACGGCCGCCTTCGCCGGCGCGTCCGCGAGGTGCCGGCCCCGCAGGACGGTGGAACCTCGGTGTGCACGAGCACGAGTGACTGCGGCGTGCGCGTGTGCTCCAGCACCGCGGTCTCACCGTCCAGGACCAGTCCGAAGCGCGAAGCCTCGCGGTTGTCGGTGACCATCGCCGACAGCGCATCGATTTGATCGCTCACGTCAGGTGCCTTGCAGGAACGTGCCCTGCTCGAGCTCCTCGAACGCCTTGCGGAGCTCCGCCTGCGTATTCATGACGATTGGGCCGTACCACGCGACCGGTTCGTTCAGCGGTTGTCCCGACACCAGCAGAAACCGGATGCCGGTCTCGCCTCCCTGGACGACGATCTCGTCGCCGCGATCGAACAGCACGAGCGATCGATTCGCGGCTTCTGCAGGAGGCGTCGCGTGCGGCCACCAGCCGACGCCTTCGGTCGGCACCGCGAGCGGTTCCGACGCGTTGCAGAACGAGCCCGATCCACCGAACACGTAGGCGAACCCGTGGCGTCCGGTCGCGACCGGCAGCGTCTTTCGCTTGCCCGGCGGCACCGAGACATCGAGATAGGTCGGGTCGGCCGCGATCCCCTCGACCGGACCGGTCATGCCCCAGAAGTGGCCGCAGATCAGTCGCACCTGCGTGCCGTCATCGTCGACGATCGCGGGAACGTCCCCGGACTTCACTTCCTGGTAGCGCGGGCGCGTCATCTTCAGCGCCGCGGGCAGGTTTGCCCACAACTGGAAGCCGTGCATCCGCCCGGTGTCATCGCCCTTCGGCATTTCCTGGTGAATGATGCCGCTGCCGGCGGTCATCCACTGAACGTCGCCGGCCGAGATCACGCCATGATTCCCGAGGCTGTCGCCATGCGCCACGCTGCCGGCGAGCACGTAGGTGATCGTCTCGATGCCCCGATGCGGGTGCCAGGGAAAGCCGGCGAGGTAGTCCTGCGGCACGTCGTTCCGGAAATCGTCCAGCAGCAGGAACGGATCGTAGTCCGACGTTTGGCCGAAGCCGAAGGCCCGGCGCAGGTGGACGCCGGCGCCCTCGATCGCGGGCTTCGACGTGATCAGCTTCTTCACAGGTCGAATCGACATGGCGTCCTCCAGGTCCGCCTACAGCACGGCGGGACGCTCGATTCCCAGCTTCTTCATCCGGAACTGGAGCGTGCTGCGATTCAGCCCCAGGCGCGCGGCGGCGCCGCGCGGCCCTGACAGCACCCACCGGCTGTCTTTCAGCGTCGCCAGGATGTGCGCGCGCTGCGTGTCCTCCCACGTTGCGTGCGACCCGCCAGCCTTCGGCGCGGCGATGCCGTCCACGATCTCCGGCGTCGGGACCGCCAGCCGATCGCCGGTCGACCGGATCACGGCGCGCTCGATCAGGTTCTGCAGCTCGCGGATGTTGCCCGGCCAGGAGTACTCGACGAGGGCATCCATCGTGTCCGCGTCGATCCACGCGACCCGCCGGCCGATCCGTCGCGCGTACAGGCGGGCGAAGTGTTTGACCAGCGGTGCGATGTCGTCGCGCCGCTCGCGCAGCGGCGGAACCTGAATCGGAAAGACGTTGAGCCGATAGTAGAGATCGGCCCGGAACTTCTTCGTCTCGACCATCTCGGGCAGTTTAACGTTGGTGGCGGCAATCAGCCTGGCGTCGGTGTGCACGGTGCGAGAGCTGCCCAGCCGCTCGAACTCGCGTTCCTGGAGGACGCGCAGCAGCTTCGGCTGCACCTCCAGCGGCGCCTCTCCGATCTCGTCGAGGAAGATCGATCCATGATTGGCGAGCTCGAACCGCCCGACGCGATGCATGACGGCGCCGGTGAACGCGCCCTTCTCGTGCCCGAACAGCTCGCTCTCGAGGAGGCCGGCGGGAATCGCCGCGCAGTTCACCTTGACGAAGGCATTCGCCCGGCGCGCGCTCAGGTTGTGCACCGCTTGCGCGATCAGTTCCTTGCCGGTCCCGGTCTCGCCGCAAATCAGCACCGTCGAATCGGTCGGCGCCACCATCGCGATCTCCGCGAGCACGCGGCGCAGCGCGTCGCTCCGCCCGACGATCCCGTTGCACAGGACATCGTCAGGCCCGGAATCCGCGAGGGAGATCGCACCGTTCTCCGCGCCGCCGCGGGCGGAGCGGATGGAAGAAGCAGGGAACGACGCAAGCCGATCCGCGTCGTGTGGATTGTCGACGAAGTCGATCACCGCACTTGCCGCGTTCATTGCACGCCTCACTTCGTGATTCGAGTCAGCTCAGATCCGCTGCGCCGTTGGTCCAGACGCCGCAGCCCGTTCCAAACACCCGCCGATTCTGCAGTGAACGCCGTGAGCGGACAACCCTCCATGGTGTGAAGAGTCACCTCATTCGAGTACCGCGTCGGTACCCGTTCGGGGCGTCCGCGACACACCGGCGGGTGGCTGCGGGCACACAATGAGGGAGACGTGAACGTGCGCGGCACGGGATGTCACCGCTGAATCCCATAAGTGCTCGCGACCCTGCTGATGATCGAGGGATTTAAAGGACGCTGCAGAGTTGGTCCGCTCGCGGTGGCCGCGAACGGGGCCGGCCCGCCGGCGCGGCCAGAGTGCGGCCTGAAAGGCCGCACCTACACATTTTTGAAGCACGCGCTTAGAGCGCATTGCAAAATTAGCTCAAGGCGGGTCCTGTCCGCGAACAGCCCCACCGGGTGCTCGCCAGAAAAGCTCTTGTCACGGCTCACGGCTCCGCGCCTGGCGGAGCGGCCCCGTTCGCGGCCACCCGCGTGCGAGCTAATTTTGCAACCTGCTCTTAGTTGATGAAGGCGGGCGGCGCGGTCGCTGGCGGGATGATGTCTGCGGGCGCGGCAGCGTAGAGCTCGACCATTTCCGGAAACGACCGCACGTCGGCCGCCACACGGTCGCCTCCACGGTCGTGAATGGCGAGCACCCCGCGCGCGGTCTGATCGTAGACGGCGATATTGAGATCGTCCTCGGGTTGAATGACGATGCCGCGCACGTCGATGCCGGCAAACAGTCCCCGTCGGCTCGAGTAGGAAAGAATGGCGGCCTGCATCGCCGCATCGCTGCCAGCGGAGCGTCCCACGACGGGCCCCGCCGCGATCGAGGCCGCGTTGCCGATTCCGGCTGGATCGTTCAACAGATTTTGCACGCTCTCGTCGTTCATGAGCAGGAGGAAGTAGTCGGTCGACGCGGCGCGGCTCTGCGGTCCAACGCTGCCGGCGCTCACGCGAACGAACACCGGGTTCCCCCAACCGGTGTCGGTACGCCGGCTCACCACTCCGCGGCTTCCCTCGCTGGAGCCTGCCTGCCTGTCGACCCGCGGGAACACCACCACCGCTTTCGCAGCGGCGAGGAGATCGCGCGGGATCGCCTTGCCGTGGGCCTGCATGACGGCCGCGAACGCCTTCGCGGCTCTCTCGGATTGTTCGGCTGCCGCGCCCGCTCGATCGGCCTGGAAGGTGGAGCGCGCAGCCGCGGTCAGCGCCGCGGCGACGACGACCGTAAAGGCCATGGCGGCAACGCCGGTCGCTGGCTTCATGACGGCTGCTCGTGCGGTCCGACGCCGGCGCCCGCCGTCGGCCGCTCGATTCCGAGCTTCTTCATCCGGAACTGGAGCGTGCTTCGGTTCATGCCGAGACGCTGCGCGGCGCCGCGCGGACCGGACAGGACCCAGCCCGCCTCGTGAAGGATCGCGCGGATGTGCTCGCGCTCCGCTTCTTCGAGCGTCCCGAGCGGCCCGCGGCCGATCGGCGAAGCGGGCCGCAGGTCGAGCTCCGACACCGGCACGTCGAGCCGCTCGCCTGCGGATCGGATCACCGCGCGCTCGATCAGGTTCTGCAGCTCGCGGATATTCCCGGGCCACGCGTAGTTGGCGAGCGTCTCGATCGTGCGCGACGGGATCCACCGGATCTTCCTGCCCATGCGTCCGGCGAAGTGGCGCGCGAAGTAGCGGACCAGCAGCGGAATGTCCTCCGGCCGCTCGCGCAGTGACGGCACCTGGATCGGAAAGACGTTCAGCCGGTAGTAGAGATCCGCGCGGAACTTCTTCGCGTCGACCATCTCCGGCAGATTGACGTTGGTGGCCGCGACGAGCCGGGCATCGGTGTGGACCGTCCGCGAGCTGCCGAGGCGTTCGAACTCGTGCTCCTGCAGCACACGGAGCAGCTTTGGCTGCAGCTCGAGCGGCGCCTCGCCAATCTCGTCGAGGAAGATCGTTCCCCGGTTCGCCAGCTCGAACCGCCCGACCCGTTGATTGAGGGCGCCGGTGAAGGCCCCCTTTTCATGTCCGAACAGCTCGCTCTCGAGCAGGCCGGTGGGAATCGCCGCGCAGTTCACCTTGACGAACGCCTGCGGGCGGCGCGCGCTCAGGTTGTGAACGGCCTGCGCGATCAGCTCTTTCCCGGTGCCCGTTTCGCCGCAAATCAGGACCGTCGCCTCGGTCGGCGCCACCAGCTCGATCTCTTCGAGCGCATGGCGCAGCGCCGGACTGCTCCCGACGATCCCGTAGCGGATCACGCCTTCCGACGCCGGATCGCCGATGATCACCGCGCCATCCTCGGCGACGCCGCTGTAGCCCGACCGCATCGGCGCGCCGCCGAAGCGCTCGAACGGGCCGCATGGATTGCTGACGAAGTCGATCGCTGCTGATGTCGCGTTCATCACACGCCTCGATTCGTTGTGAAACTCAGAGCACCTGATGTCTAGACAAAGCGACGGACGAACGCAAGCGAGACGTCGGCCACGTCGCGCCATCCGTTGTCGATCGTGAGCGCGTGCCCGCGATCGTGCATCTCGACGATCTCGGTCACGCCGATGTTGTTCTGCTGCTGCTGGAACGCGGCGTTGGCCACGGTCACCGGGACGGTGTGATCCTGGTCGGCCGAGACGATCAGCAGCGGTCCCCGATTGATGTTCGTCGTGTCGACCTGCGCGTCGGCCCAGGGATTGAGGTTCGCCGAGGCGGCCTGGAACAGCGGCGCGCCTGCGCCGGGCACCGCGTAGGTCTCGAACAGTTCCTGGGCTTCGTGCTCGCCGACGGCGTTTGCGAATCCGTACTGGAACTGTTCGAAGGAGAGCGCGACGGCGCGATGACGGTTCGCCGGATTGCGGAGGATCGGCCAGCCGGACTCGAGTGCTGCGGCCGGCAGCGGCAGCACGCCGCGGAACGGCGCCGGCGAAATCGCGACGGTCGCCGCCGACAGGCCGCGGCCGGCGATGATCTGCACCATCAGGCCGCCGAACGAGTGTCCGATCAGCGCGGGCTTTCTCGTCAGCTGCAGCACGATCTGCTCGGTATGATCGGCAATGTCCGCGATGGTCTTGTTCGCGAAGGCCTCCGGATGCATCCTGCCTTCCGCGGTGGTCTCGGGATCGTCCGGCCATCCCGGCGCGAGCGCGACGTACCCGGCCTCTTCGAACAGCTCCGCCCAGCGCTGCCAGCTGTTCGACAGCAGCCAGAGGCCGTGCACGAACACCACCGGCTGCAGCCCGGTGTCGTTCGCACGCTCGATCTGCTCCGCTTCATGTCCCGTCATCGCCGCGAATCTCGAAGTGCTCTCCATGTGATCTCCTTCAATCGCTCTGTCGATGACCACGTCGTGCCCGACGTCGATCCGATCGGCGCCGGTTTCGAAGCATTCTGAACGTGGCGCGTCGAGTGGCCAAGCCTGCATCGAGTCTGCGATCAACTCGATCGTGACGAGGGGTGCCTCTTTCGAGTAGGAGAAGCGACTCTCGAAGAAGCAATCACGGTCCGGCTGACGCCGGACACTGAGGGTTCGCAGGGGACGACCTTCAGGCCGTCCCGCTCTGTCAGAGATTCGAGGACGTGTGGGGACGACGATCGGGGATGTCGATCCGCTTCCAGCCGAACAGCCGCGCGTCGATGGACCAGGCGCCGGGGCCGAGCAGCGCCAGGGCGAGGCCGAGCGTCGCCAGCAGGACGTGAGTCCACGGATCGCCGTCAGGCCGTGTGAGGCTTGCGAGCTCCAGAGCTGCGACGAGCGTTCCGGCGACCGGGGTCCACAATCCGGCGAGGAGGAGGATTCCGAGCGCCGCCTCGACGAGGAACAGGGCGGACGGGACGGTCGCGGCGCCCGCGGCGAAGCCCGCGATCCCGCGCACGACGAGCACCCCGCCGACCATGAGGCGCATGATCAGCAACCCGGCGCCCGGCAATCCTGTCGCGAATGTCGAGAACAGCCGTCGCACAGAAACCCCTTTGACAGTACGCTGCTCCGCCTCGACCGGAAAGCCTCTAAAGAGTGAAGAACTCAGCCCTTTCGGGTCTGCTTAGAACTCGATGATGCCGCGCTTCAGCCCGATCATCGCCGCATGGGTGCGATCGTTGGCGCCGAGCTTCGACAGGATGTTCTTGACCCGCCCCTTGACCGTGTCCTCGGTGATCGCCAGCTGGTCGGCGATCTGCTTGTTCGCGTTCCCGGCGGCGATCAGCCGGAGCACGTCGATTTCCGCGCTGGTCAGCGCGTCGTCGGTCGCGTGCTCGGCAAGCTCGTAGGACACCTGCGGCGACAGCGCCTTCCTCCCGGTGTGGACGGCGCGAATCGTCTCGAGCAGCTCCTTGTGCACGTGGCTCTTGAGCAGGTAGGCCCGAGCGCCGGCCTGGAGCGCGCGCAGCGCCTGGACGTCGCCGGCATACGTGGTCAGCACGATGATGCGCGCGTCGGGAAACTCGGCGCGAATCGCGATGATCGCGTCCAGCCCGTTCATCTCCGGCATCTGGAGGTCCATCAGCGTGATGTCGGGGCGATGCGCGCGGTACTCGCGGATCGCCTCGCGCCCGTTCGAGCACTCCGCCACCACGGTCATGTCGGGCTGGCTGCCGATGAGCGCCGCGATCCCGCCGCGCAGCAGCGGATGATCGTCGACGGAGAGAATGCGAATCTGATCGGACGTGTCGCTCACGGGTTCGTACCTATTCTGCTGGCAAACAACCAGAAGCGGCCCCGCGCGCGCGGGACGGCGTAGGCGGCGGCGGCAGGAATGGCGACCTCCACTTCTGTTCCCAGTCCCGCTTCGCTCCAGACTTCGAGATGACCACCCGCCACCTCGGCGCGCTCGCGCATGCCGGGCAGGCCGAAGTGCCCGGGCCGCCGATCGTCGCGCACCGCCGGATCGATGCCCTTGCCGTCGTCCCGGACGCGCAGCTGCAGCTCCCTCTCATCGTAGCGGAGGTCCACTTCGATCCGGCGCGCGCGCGCGTGGCGGAACGCATTGCGCAGCGCCTCGCCGGCAATGCGATAGACGTCGTCGCGAACGATCGGACGAAGATGTCGCGCCGTGCCCTCGACTTCGACAGCGACGACGGGCGGCTGCTCGTGCGCCTCTGCGACGGCCGCGGCGGTGAGCTCCGCGCCGAGCGTGGTGATCGCTTCGGCCAGGTCGTTCGTGATGCTCGTCGACGCGCGCAGGTTCTGCACGGCGTCCCGGCTCTCGGTGATCGCCTGCGCCACTTGATCGATCGCGGCGTCCAGCTGCTGCTTCGCTTCCACCGGACGTGCGGGCAGCATGTGGCTCACCGCCTGGAAGCGGAACAGGAGCCCATGAAAACCTTGCAGCAGCGTGTCGTGGAGCTCCCGCGCGATGCGGGTCCGCTCGCTGACCCGCT
>DATFWL010000283.1:0-7869 GCA_035259385.1 Vicinamibacterales bacterium
AGCGAGCCCCCAGCCCCTAGCCCCCAAGCCCCTACCAGAGACACTGATGCGCGATCTCAAACTGGCGCTGCGATCGATTGCGGGCTCGAAGAAACTTTCCGCGGTCATCGTGGTGACGCTCGCGCTCGGCCTCGGCGCGAACACCGCGGTGTTCGGCGTGCTGCACGCGGTCGTGCTGCAGCCGCTCCCCTATCCCGAGCCAGACCGTCTGGTCCGCATCTACGCGTCAGCCGCGGGAGAAGACAGCTACCTGCCGGGCCCTGCCGTCCTCGCGCTTCGCGAAGCCAGCCGGACGCTCGACGTCGCCGCCGTCTACACCTACTCGCCGGACGGCGTCGATCTCACCGACCGGCCGGAACCGGAGCGCGTGCGGCGGCTGCCGGTCGGCGCCGACTACTTCCACGTGCTCGGCGTCAGGCCCGCGCTCGGGCGCCTGTTCGATCGCGGCGACGAGCACGCTGACGCGGCCGTCGCGGTCGTCAGCGATCGAATCTGGCGCGAGCACCTTGGCGGCGCGCTCGATGCGGTCGGCGGGGCGCTGCTGCTGAACGGCCTCCAGCACCGGGTTGCGGCCGTCCTGCCCGCGGGATTCGACGATCCGCTCGAGCCGGGCATCGACATCTGGACGCCGCTCAACCTGCAGGCCGGCGGCCCGAACAACTGGGACAACCACTACTTGAGCGCGATCGCCCGTCTGCGATCGGGCGCGACGCTTGCGCAGGCGCAGGCCGAGCTCGCGACCATTGCTGCCGGGCTCGAGTGGAACAACGGACGCAGCGGGCGGCACGCGGTGCACGTGGCACCGCTGCACGACGATACGGTGGGCAGCGCCGGCCGCGTCCTATGGCTGCTGCTCGGCGCCGTCACCGTCCTGCTCGTCATCGCGTGCGTGAACGTCGCCAGCCTCCTGCTGACGCGCGGCGCCGCGCGCGAAACCGAATTGGCGGTCCGCTCGGCACTCGGCGGATCGCGGTGGCGACTGGTGCGGCAACTGCTCGTCGAGAGCCTCGTGCTGTCGGTCGGCGGTGGGCTCGCAGGACTGGTGCTGGCTCGGGTCGGCGCGCGCGCGCTGCTGCTGGCCGCGCCCGAGGTGATCGCGCGCACCTCGACCGGCAAGCTCGAGACGACAGTCGTCGCCTTCGGGTTTGGCGCCGCGGTGCTGTCCGGCGTCGGCTTCGGCATCGCCCCCGCCCTGCAGATGACCGGATCCAATCTGGACGCGGTCCTCCGCGATGCGGGCAGGAGCGGGAGCGGCAGCCGACGCCTGACGCGCACGCGCAACGCCCTTGTCGTGTCGCAGATCGCGCTCGCGCTCGTCCTGCTGATCGGTGCGGGCCTCCTGCTCCGAAGCGTCGAGCGGCTGCAGACCGTTCCGCTCGGTGTCCAGACGGCGAACGTCGTCGTGTTCGAGATCAATCTGCCGTCGGGACGCTACAGCGATCCGGCGCAGCGGGCCCGGTTCCACCGCGACTTCCAGGCGCGCGTCGCCGCGCTGCCAGGCGTCCGCGCCGTAGCCGCCGTATCACGGCTGCCGGTCACCGGCACGTATCACCGCTGGGGGACGTCGCGCGTCGACGCGCCACAGCGCGGTTTCATCATGCCGCAGCAGCGCGTGATCGAGGGGCGGTACTTCGACGCGCTCAGGATTCCCATCCTGCGCGGCCGCGCGTTCGACGACCGCGACGATGAGCGGGCGCCGCGGCGCGTGGTGGTGGGCCAGCAGCTGGTGAAGCAGCTGTTCGGCGACGACGATCCGATTGGACATCGGCTGCGCGTCGCCGACGGCACGCCTGAAATCATCGGCGTCGCGGGCGACGTCGCCATTTCTGCCCGAGGCGAGGCGCCGCCGGTGGTGTATCACTCACACCGGCAGTTCGCTGCCGATCGGAACTGGGCGCTCACCCAGGTCGTCGCGCTCGAACGCGTCTCGCCGGCGATCCTGGACGACATCCGCGGTCAGCTGGCGGCGATCGATCCGGCGCTGGTCCTGTATCAGCCGCGCATGCTGGCCGACGTGGTCGGCGGCGGAATGGCGCAGGAGCGGTTCGCGCTCCGCCTCGTCGCGGGCTTCGCCGTGCTCGCGCTCGTGCTCGCCGCGGTGGGCGTGTACGGCGTCCTCAGCTACTCGGTGGCTCGCCGCAGCCGAGAGATGGGGATCCGGCTGGCGCTCGGCGCGCCCGCTGAGGCGGTCCGGCGGCTGATCGTCGGCGACGGCGTACGCCTGGCGGGCGGTGGCGTGGCGCTCGGCCTGGTCGGCGCGTTCGCGGTCACGCGCACGCTGAGATCGCTGCTCTTCGGGGTCAGCACGACCGAGCCGGCCGTCTTCGCGATCGCGGCGCTCGCGCTCGCGGCCGTCGCGATCGCCGCGAGCTGGGCTCCGGCGCGGGCCGCCACGCGCGTCGATCCGGTGACGACGATCTTCAAAACGTAGCGGGTGTCAGAATTTGGAATGAGGAATCTGGAATTTGGAATTCGGATGTGGAATTCGTGGCACGCATTCCAAATTCTAAGGGTGCGTTGCAAAATTAGCTCAAGCCGGGTCCTGTCCGCGAACAGCCCCACCGGGTGCTCGCCAGAAAAGCACTGGTCACGGCCCACGGCTCCGCGCCCGGCGGGGCGGCCCCGTTCGCGGCCACCCGCGAGCGAGCTAATTTGCAACCTGCTCTAATTCCAAGTTCCTAATTGGGCGACGCCGCGTCAGAAGTGGCCGACCGAGGCGTCGACGACGAGGTCGGCGCCTGTGGCGCCGCGGACCTTGTCGATCGTGGTGTCGGATGCGATCTCTCTGAGCACCAGGCCGTGCGCGGTGACGTCGATCACCGCCAGCTCGGTGACGATCAGGTTGACCACTTTCGTGCCGGTCAGCGGGAGCGTGCAGCGCTTCAGAATCTTGTGGCCGCCGTCCCGGGTGGTGTGCTCCATCGCGATGACGACGCGCCTGGCGCCGGCGACCAGGTCCATCGCGCCGCCCATGCCCTTGACCATCTTGCCGGGGATCATCCAGTTGGCCAGGTTGCCCCGCTCGTCCACCTGCAGCGCGCCGAGCACAGTGAGGTCGATGTGGCCGCCGCGCACCATCGCGAACGAGTCGGCGCTGCTGAAATACGAGCAGCCGGGAATCTCGGTCACCGTTTCCTTGCCCGCGTTGATCAGATCCGGATCGACTTCATCTTCGGTCGGAAACGGTCCGATGCCGAGCAGGCCGTTCTCCGAATGCAGCGTGATGTGCACGCCGGGCGGGATGTAATTAGCGACGAGCGTCGGCATCCCGATGCCGAGGTTCACGTAGTCGCCGTCCTTCAGCTCGCGCGCCACGCGCGCCACGATCCGATCGCGGACATCCATCTCAATTCACCGTTCGGGGACGCCTCGAACCATGCTTCGTGCCTTCGTGGCAGCTCCGAATGTCGCGCGGCTAGCTCCGGGCCCCGAGCCCCGAACCCCGCCGTATGGTCCGCTTCTCGATCCGCTTCTCGTAGCGTTCGCCCTGGAGGATGTGGCGGACGAAGATCCCCGGGGTGACGACATGGTCGGGGTCGATCTCGCCCGGCTCGACGAGCTGTTCGACCTCCGCGATCGTCACCTTCGCGGCGGTCGCCATCACCGGATTGAAGTTGCGCGCGGTGCGGCGATAGACGAGATTTCCAGCCCGGTCGCCCCTCCAGGCTTTCACGAACGCGAAGTCCGCGATGATCGGCCGCTCGAGGACGTACATCTTACCGTCGATGTCGCGGGTTTCCTTGCCGTCGGCCACGAGCGTCCCAAAACCGGTCGGCGTAAAGAAGCCGCCAATCCCCGCGCCGCCGGCCCGGATTCGCTCGGCGAACGTGCCCTGCGGCACGAGCTCGACCTCGAGCTCGCCGCTCAGGAACTGCCGCTCGAATTCCTTGTTCTCGCCGACATAGGTCGCGATCATCTTGCGGATCTGGCGCGCTCTCAGCAGCACGCCGATCCCGAAATCGTCGACGCCGGCGTTGTTGCTGACGACGGTGAGGTCTTTGACGCCGCGCGCGCGGAGGGCGGCGATCAGGTTCTCCGGAATGCCGCACAGTCCGAAGCCGCCCATCATGACGGTCGCTCCGTCGTCGATCATCGCGACAGCCTCGGCGGCGCTCCCGAGCACCTTGTTCATTGCAATGTATTCTATCAAGTAAGATACGACTCCCATTCGATGCATCCTGACCTCGAACAAGCCATCGAGTTCCACGAAGCGATCGTCGCGGAGGGCGGAAAGGCACTGGTCGGCTACGACACGGCCAAGGCGCTCGCCAACGTCGTGCTGATGTCGGAGATTCCAACCTCGTACGACAAGAAGGAGCAGCGGCAGGTCAACGCCGGCAACCTCCTGCTGCGCGGCGTGCCCGGCGTCGGCAAGACGTTCTTCGGCGTGATCCTCGCCGCGATCAGCAACGCGAAATTCGTCCGCCTGCAGGGACGCGCCGATCTCCAGCCGACTGAAGTCGTCGGCTTCCAGATGATCAATCCCGCCACCGGCGAGCTGATGACCGAGTTCGGCCCGATGGCGCAGGCCGAAGTGATCCTGCTCGACGAGATCAACCGCATCCCGCTGAAGTCGCAGAGCGCGTTCCTCGAGGCCCTGCAGGATCGGACGGTGACGGTCGGCAACACCACGTTCGAGCTGCCCAGCTTCAGCTTCGCGATTGCGACGATGAACCCGGTGGAGCTCGGCCAGGGCACCTTCCCGCTGTCGGAGGCGGCGACCGATCGGTTCGCGATCATGGTCAACATCGGCTACCTGCCGCCGGCGGAGGAGGCGAAGCTGGTCCACTTCGACTTCAAGAAGGTGCGCCTGAACCCGCTGATGACGAAGGAGCGGATCATCGAGCTGCGCGCGGCGATCAACGAGCATGTCTTCCTGCACGAGCGGCTCGGCCTGTACATCCAGCGCCTCGTCGCCGCGACGCGCCCCTACAATCCCGACACCGACTGGCACACGCATTCGCCGTCGGAGCTCGTCGAGCACGGCGTCGATCTCGGGGCGTCGCCGCGCGCGATCATCTGCTGGGGGCGCCTGGCGAAGGTGTGGGCGCTGCTCGTCCGCCGCCGCACCGACGTCTATCCCGAGGACATCCAGGATCTCGCGCCGTACGTGCTCAATCACCGCATCTGGCTGGGCCCGCACGCCGCCAGTCACGGACTGACCACCGACTCGGTGATCGCGGACGTCGTCGACAGGGTGGCGATTCCATGATTGCGGCATTCCTGATCCGCCACGAAGGCACGAGGGCACGAAGACTGGTTTGTACCGAGAAGATTGTTCTTCGTGTCGTCGTGTCTTCGTGGCAGATCCAGGTGCAGGGATGAGGACCCGCGAGCAGGACGTCGAGCCGTTCGTGAACCTGTCGGAGCTCACCGAGATCGAGCTCCTGATCATGCGGCGGATGCGCGAGTTCACCATCGGCGAGCACCGCAGCCTGTTCCACGGCTCCGGCTTCGACTTCGTCGGCCTGCGCGACTGGCAGGCGGGCGACCGGATGTCGCAGATCGACTGGGCGCAGTCGACGCTCACCAACTTCAGTCCGATGGTGGTCCGCGACTACGAGCAGCGCAGCACCGCGTCGGTGGTCGCGATCGCCGACAACTCGCTGTCGACGCGCTGCGGCATCGACGGGATCCCGATTGCCGCGGCGATTGCGCGCACGATCGGCACGATCGGCATGTCGGCGGTCTTCTTCCAGGACCTGTTCGGGCTGATCACGTTCGACGCGAAATTCGAGCAGCTCGCGGCGATTCGGCCGCGCATCGGGAAGAACCAGGTGATTCACTGCCTCGACGCCTATCAGTTCGGCGAGGGCGTGATGCCCCTCAAGCGCGCCGACAGCCTCAGCATGTCGCTCGCCGGCTTCATGCGGAAGACGTCGATGGTGCCGGTGATCTCGGATTTCCTGTTCGACGAGGCGTCGAGCGTGATGCGCGAGCTGGCTCAGCTGAACTCGATGCACGACGTCTTCATCGTGCTGATCGACAGCGCGTTTGCGTTCGAGCTGCCGCCGGTGTCGGCCGGCTGGATCGAGGCGTTCGACGTCGAGACCGGCAAGTCGAAGGTGATGTCGCGCCGGGCGCTGCGGACGCTGTCGGGCCGCACCCGCGCGTGGCAGGACGAGGTCGCGCGGCTGGCCAAGGACAACGACCTCGACGTCCTGCGGATCGGCGTCGACGAAGTCCAGACCGCCATTGCCCTCAGCGAGTTCATTGCGGAGCGGCGGCTGCGCAAAGCAGCATAGGATAGCCAGGTGTGTGGGACCGATAGGCCCATGGGCTTGGTGGGGAGGGCTCGCGCGACGCGCGAGCGAGACCGATCGGTCCCCCCTTCCCACCCCACGGGCCCATCGGTCCCACACACCCGTGTCACAGAATGCCCATGATGAGACGTGTCGTTGCTGCTGCATGCCTGTTCCTGTTGCTCGGCTGTGTGCCGGCCTTCGCCCAGGACGTCCAGACTGATCCGCTGCAATGCTGGTGGCGGACGAGCGCCGGCGCGGTCCGCGTCGGCGAACCGTTCTCGGTCGTGCTCACCTGCGCCGTCCTCGAGACCAACGCCGCGACGGTGGTCCCCGATCAGTCGCGGCTCGAGCCGTCGGTCGTCCAGTTCGCACCCTTCGAGGTCCTCGGCGGGTCGCACGGCGCCGACCTGCGAAGCGACCAGCGCCGCTTCTTTCAGTACGAGTACCGGCTGCGGCTGATCGCCGAGAACATGTTCGGCAAGGACGCCGCGCTGCCCGAAACCAAGATCAGCTACCGCGTCCAGAGCAAGGTCGGCAAGAACACCGCGATCCAGGGCCGCGATCAGACCTACGTGCTGCCGGCGCAGTCGATCAAGGTGCTGTCGCTGGTGCCGGCCGATGCCACCGACATTCGTGACACGCCCGCCGAGACGTTCGGCGACATCGATCAGCGCGGGTTTCGCGCCAACCTGTTCACCGTCGTCGGCGCCACGCTGTTCGTGGTCGCGGGGCTGCTCGCGCTGCTCGGCGCGGTGCGCCTCTATCGACGGTACCGCGCGCCCGCCGCGGTCGCCGAGCGGCCGATTTCCGACGGCGCGATCCTGCGCGGCGTCGGCCGCGAGCTCACCGCGGTGCGCCGCGAGCGCAACCACGGCGGCGGCTGGACGCCCGATCTCGCGGCGCGCGCGCTTGCGGCGCTCAGGGTCGCCGCGACCTATGCGATCGGCCGCAAGGTCGGCTACACCAAGCTGAGTCAGCCGCCCGCGACCAACCATCAGCCCCCAGCGATGTCGGACGGCACGCTGGTCCTGCGCAGCGGACTGATCCGCGGCACGCCGATCGCGGTATCCGGCGCGGTCACGTCTCAAACGGTCGCGCGCGAGCTGGCCCGCGGCAACGGCACGTCGAACACGCGCCGCAGCGCGATGCTCGACTCGCTCGGCCAGGCGCTGACCGTCCTGACCACCGCCGGCTACGCCCGCGACGGCAAGCTCGACGACGTCGCGCTCGACGAATCGCTGACCACCGCCTTCGACGTGCAGAAGCGGATGCGGATCGAGCAGACCTGGATCATGAAGCGGCTCGCCATGCGCCGCGGCGGCGGCCCCGCGGCACTGGACACTCGAGTGTGGTCCCGATAACCCAGGTCCCCGCGTCGATTCGCGACGTCGTCTTCGAGTGGCGCAACTCGCGGGCGGCCGATCTGCTGTTCACGCACCGCACCGACGCGATCATCGCCGCGGTGATCCTGATCGGCCTGTCGATCGCCGTGCTGGCCGGCCGCGCGCTGACGCGCAGCAAGGCGGGACGCACGCAGGTGGCGCTGCCGGCCGTGCTCGAGTGGAGCGGCGGATCGTGGACGTCGATCGTGCGGCACGGCGCGCTGCTGCTGTTCCTCGGCGGA
>DATFWL010000284.1:0-7580 GCA_035259385.1 Vicinamibacterales bacterium
AACGCAGTCCAGAGTGAAGGCATCGATCCACTTGCAGTACTATTACGATGGGACGAAGGGTTGGATATTCAAGCGGCCGAACGGGACAGGAATCACATTCGGTCAATGGAATGGTACGGTTTTCACGTGGGCGCCAAGCGGAGCCATTCTCTATCGCGAGACATTCCCTTATGTCGAAGACAGCAGACCTGCGGGCGATCCGGAGGGGGACACTTACTGACCGTTTAGTTCGCCCTCGAGAAGAAGGCGGCGTCACACGCTGACGGGCCAGAAGCGGAGCGAACCCTCGTGTCATCGAGTCGGGACCGCCTCGTTTAGGTACTTGCGGACCCGTCCAACTCGAGAGACCGGGTTCCTTCGCAACCGACGCTCTGAGCGGCCTTCCATCAGCGCTGTGTGACGCAGCGCAGCGCATGGACCTGATCCACTCTGAGCATCCCGCTTAGCGGATGCCGAAGCTCGGCGCGTCGGCCAGCCCGCCATCAGGCCTGCGGGTCGATCATTTCCCGAGCGGCACGTCGATGCGCCGAGAAGCCTCCTTGACCGACCGTCTGGCGAAGATTAACCGAAGACCCGCCGTCTGAAACGCTTTCGGACCTCAACGCACTATTCAATGATCCCCTTCGCGCGGGGGGGTGTGGCACACGTGTGCCCGCTCACGCGCTGAAAGCGAGCGAGCCGGTCGCCGCCACGCCGGCACAGGCCGCCACCATGACTGGACGAGACGATGCCGACCACCTCTGAACATATCGAACTGGTGACGCCGCTCGGCGAGGAACTGCTGTTCCACGGCATGACGGCGCACGAAGAATTGGGCCGCCTCACCGAATTCCAGCTCGATCTGCTCAGCAGGAACACGGATGTCGACCGCGACAAGATCCTCGGCGCGAAAGTCACGATCAGGGTCTCGCTGCACGACGACAAGGTCCGCTACTTCAACGGGTTCGTCACGCGATTCAGCGCCGGCGCCGCGCTCGGCCGCTACGCGCGCTATCACGCGACCGTCAGTCCGTGGCTATGGTTCCTGACGCGCACGACCGACTGCCGCATCTTTCAGGACAAGACGGTCCGGCAAATCGTCGAAGAGGTGTTCGCCGACCATGCGGATATCGCCGACGTCGCGTTCGAGCTGACCGAGAGCTATCGGCCGTGGAAGTACTGCGTGCAGTATCGCGAGACCGACTTCAACTTCGTGACCCGACTGCTCGAGCACGAAGGGATGTACTCCTACTACCGTCACGCCGACGGCCACCATACGCTGGTCGTTACCGACTCGGTCAACAAACACGACCCGGCTCCCGGCTACGAGACGCTCCAATTCATCGCACCACAGGTGCTCGTCAGACCCGGAACGGAGTATGTCAACGCGTGGGACATCTCGCGGCAGGTGCAGCCCGGAGTCTACGCGCACGACGACTACGACTTCGAACGTCCCAGCGTCGATCTGACCACGACGAAGACGCTGCCGCGCTCGTACGCGCCCAGCAAGTACGAGGTGTACGACTATCCCGGCGGCTACCTCCAGAAGCCGCACGGCGAGCAGTACGCCCACGTGCGCATCGATGAATACGGTGCCAGATTCGAGACCGCGCAGGCGACGACGAACTATCGCGGCGTGCAGGTTGGCGCGCGGTTCACGCTGGAAGGGCATCCGATCGAACGGGTCAACGGCGGTTATCTGGTGGTCGCGGCCACGCAGACGTTCGAGTCGACCCAGTACGAGAGCGGCGACGCGGCCGGCACCGGGTCGGGATTCCAGTGCAGCTTCACCGCGCTCACGTGCAGTCAGCAGTTCCGGCCGTCGCGCCTCACGCCCAAGCCATTCGTGCAG
Organism: Vicinamibacterales bacterium; assembly: GCA_035259385.1. Classification (GTDB taxonomy): domain Bacteria; phylum Acidobacteriota; class Vicinamibacteria; order Vicinamibacterales; family CAVVIG01; genus QHWK01. Next base: position 1,832 of record DATFWL010000284.1, read on the forward strand.
GGCCCGCAGACGGCGATCGTGGTCGGTCCGGCGGGGGACCAGATCTACACGGACAAGTACGGCCGCGTGAAGGTCCAGTTTCACTGGGACCGGAAGGGCAAGCGGGACGAGAACAGCTCGTGCTGGATCCGCGTGTCCCACCCGTGGGCGGGCAAGGGCTGGGGGGCGGTCGCGACGCCACGGATCGGCCAGGAAGTGATCGTCGACTTTCTCGAAGGGGATCCGGATCAGCCGATCGTCACCGGCCGCGTCTACAACGAAGAGAACCAACCGCCCTTCGGGTTTCCGGCGGGCGCGGTGATCAGCGGCATCAAATCGGACACGCACAAGGGCAGCGGCTTCAACGAGCTGTCGATGGACGATACGGCCGGCAAGGAGCGCGTCTTCATCCACGGCCAGTACAACATGGACACCGTCGTCGAGCACGACCAGACCTCGACGATCCACAACAACCGCACCGATCACATCGATATCGATGATTCAGAGACCGTCGGCGGGAACCAGATCCAGCACGTCGTCAAGAATCAGACGATCAACGTCGACCAGAACCGGACCGAGACGGTCGGCGGCAACGAGACCATCACGATCCACGGCTCGCGCGATGAGACGGTCGACAAAGACGAGTCGATCTCGATTCACGGCAGCCGGACCATCACGGTGCACAGGAGCGAAACCGCAACCGTCACGCTGCAGCGCACGCATAGCGTCGGCATCAACGAGACGATCACGGTTGGCGGCGCACAGGAAATCACGGTCGGCGGCCTGCAGGCGATTACTGTCGGCGCCGCTCAAATGATCAGCGCCGGCGCGACGCAAACGATCAGCGCGGCGGCGAGCCAGGCGCTGAACGCCGGTGGCAACCAGGCGATCAACGTCGGCGGCAATCAGACGATCAACGTCGGCAAGAACGCGTCGGCGACCGTTGCCGCGGACGAGAATCGTACCGTGACCGGCAAACGCCAGACCAGCATCGGCAAGGACGACGTCCTGAACGTCGGCAAGAATCTCTCGATTACCGCGGAAGAGTCGGTCTCGATCACCACCGGCAGCGCGAGCATCCTGATGAAGAAGGACGGTTCGATTCAGATCAAGGGCAAGGACATCACCATCGAGGGCAGCGGAAAGATCAACGTGAAGGCCTCGGGTGACATCGTGATGAAGGGCTCGAAGATCGCTCAGAACTGAGGGTGTGATGACCAACGATCGCGATGCGGCCCGACTCGTGGTCGACATCGCCGCAGACGTGGCCGATGACGATCTCACGAGACTGCTCGCCGGGCCAGTCGATGCCACCGGTCCATCGTCTGACGGTTCGCCAATTCACGGCATCGTCGTTGGCACGCTCGTCGGGTTCGCTGGCGGTGGCGCGGTGCCGCTGGTGATGTTCCCGCAGCAGCGCCGAACGGCAGCGGTGGCGGCGCGGGCGACGGTTGCCGTTCATGCAGAGCAAATCGGCCGGGAGATCGTCCTGATGTTCGAAGACGGCGATCCGCAGCGCCCGATCATCATGGGCTGGCTGCGAACGGAGAAGGGGAGCACGCTGCCGCCTGCGCCCGAACAGGTTGAAGTCGACGCCGACGGCGAGCGCCTGGTCGTGTCCGCGACGGATCGAATCGTCCTGCGCTGCGGCAAGGCGAGCATCACCCTGACCAAGGAAGGAAAAGTCGTGATCCAGGGCGCGTATGTCTCCAATCAGTCGTCGGGCGTCCTTCGCCTGAACGGCGGCTCGGTACAGATCAATTGAGCGCCGACGCGTTGGACGCGCGAGAGCAGTGAGTGATGGCTGACTTCGAGAACACGACACCCTTCGCCGGTCAGGTGTTGTCGTCGCTGGATCGTGACGGTGTGGACGTCCTCCTCGTCCTCGTCGCGGCGCAGTTTCAATTGCCTGAACCGGGTGAGGACGGGCGACTCCTCCACTTGTCGCCGACTCAGGTGCCGCCGCCGATGGCCGACGAGTACACCGGCGAACCGGGACAGAGCAGCATTCGCCGCGAAGGACAGTCCTGCTATACGAAACCCGCGACCGACATCTACGTGTGGGGCGAGGCCTGTGCCCCGCACGACCGTCCCGTTACTGAGATGAACGTGAACGTCCGGGTCGGGCCGTGCGCGATCGATTTGCGCATCCACGGCGATCGTGTCTGGCGGAGTTCGATCACCCTCGGCGCTCGGCCTTCTGCCGCGGCACCGTTCGTGCGAATGCCGCTGGTGTGGGAGCGCGCCTATGGCGGCGTCGCCGCGCGCTCGACGAAGGAGCGGCCGCTGTTCGAGCCTCGTAATCCGATCGGATGCGGGTTCGAGCACGACGTGGACGCTGCCATCGGGAAGCCGGTCCCGAACATCGAACATCCGCGGCAACCGCTGACCAGCGTCTCCGACCGGCCGCGACCGATCGGAGTCGGCCCCGTCGCGCGCCACTGGCAGCCGCGCGTCCACTATGCGGGAACCTACGACGAAACGTGGAAGCGGCAGCGGGCACCGTTGTGGCCTGCCGATCTCGACGAGCGGTTCTTCTGCGGAGCGCCTGAGTACCTACAGGCGGCTCCACATCTGGTTGGTGGAGAACCGGTCGCCCTACAGGGCCTGCATCCTGCCGGGCGGATCACATTCAGGCTCCCCGCGCTTCGTCTCGGTGCTCGCAGCCGTTTCATCGGTCGGACGGTCGACTCGACTCCGGTGCTCGACGGCGTGCTCATCGACACGGATGCCGCGCGGCTCACAATGTACTATCGCGCGGCGGTTCCCGCACCGCTCTCGCTCATCAAACACTTCGGAACGTCGCTGCACCTGCTTCGGCCCGGTGAAGACGCCATTCAACAATGAGCCGCCTCGCGCCGGTCAGCATCGTCGGATTCGCCGGTTGTACATCGCTGGGCTATTCGCTCGGATCGACGCTCGCGGCAATGGGCGCTGGCCTGAGCAACTTCAATGACACCGGACTGAAGAATCCTTTTGGGACGAGAGTCATGGCCGCGTCGCTCCTCGAGCGCGACATGCCACGGATCGAGCGCCTCGGAATCCTGGCGGACATCGGTCTCGTCGATTTCCACGGTTTGCTGGAGTCGGCAGGAGTACATCACGCGCCATTGCTGCTAGGCGTCCCGCCCGATCTCGACGACGGTGAACGCGCGGTGCTGACCGAAGTGCTCAGCCGCAGTCGACTCATCCAGGCGCAGACGATGTGGTTTCCGTACGGGCGCGCAAGCACGTTTGCCGCATTGGCCGCGGCGTCGGCTCTCATCGAGCGCGGTGCGCACCGGTTCATCGCTGTCGGCGGCATCGATAGTCTCTGCGGTCCCCACACGGTGCACCGACTGGTGCAGTTCGGGCGGGTGCTCGGCCCGCACAACGAGGGGACGATTCCCGGCGAGGCAGCGGTGTTCGCGCTGCTCGCCCGCGCCGACGATCAGGCGGCCGATCCGGCGAAGGCCGTGCGGCTCGAGGCGATCGCGCAGCATCGATCGCCCGTCCCATTCACCCAGAGGGATCGAGTCTCCGGCGACGACCTGGCGACGGTGTTTCGCGCATTCCGGGAACGCAAGTCGGAACGCGTCGAGCGGGTGATTGCGGCCCACAGCGGCGAGGGGTACTTCGGCCACAGCTTCTCTCACGCGTATCTCAGGGAAGTCGAGATCATGCCCGAGCCGCTCGAGCTCGAGTTGATCGCCGATCGCGTCGGCGACGTGGGCGCCGCGGCGGGAACCCTCGGCCTCGCGTTCGCGGTGTATCGAATGGTGACCGAGCCCCGGAGCGTGCGCGAAAGGGCGCTGGTGTACAGCGAGTCGGACACGGGAGAAGTCGGCGCCGCGATCGTCGACGGGTCGCCGACGTCATGGGAGCGTCGCGCCGCCTGACAACACAGAGGAAGAAGAAGAGCAATGGGAACGAATGTCGACGCCAACGGCCGCAGCATCCTCCACAAAGGACACGGCCAGACCCACACCTGCGCGCCGCCGGACGTGTGCAAGACCCCGAGTCCAGGCGGTCCCGTGCCGATTCCCTACGTCAACATCGCGATGGACAGCGACATCACCGACGGCGCCGACACCGTCAAGATCGAAGGCAATCCAGTTGCGAACGTAGCCGCCAAGATTTCGACCAGCAGCGGCGATGAGGCGGGCTCGGCGGGTGGCGGGATTCTCTCGAGCAAGATCAAAGGCACGGTGACGTGGAAGATGGGCAGCCTCGATGTGAAAGCCGAGGGGAAGAGCGTCGTCAGATTCCTCGACCCGGACTTCCACAATGGGAACTCGTTCAATTCGGCGTACAAGAACGAGGGCGGCACCGGGATGGCCTACGGTGACGACTTCGAGGGCAAGTGTCCGGTGTGCGACAAGGAGCCGGTCGACCACAAGATCCTCGAGAACGACAACAGCGCGGCGATCTGCGCCCGAATCATCGCAGCGCTGAGCGCCGAGTTCAAGAAACTCGACGAGGAGAAAAAGATTCTGATCGCGAGGAAAAGATTGAAAAAGCGGCAGTCGCCGACGTGGGAGGGCTACATGGTCGGCGTCATGGTGTGCAAGTGTCCCGAAGGCTCGAACCCGAGAACGTTTGCGGCGATGTCGGGCGAAAAGCCGCTGCCGAAATTCGTCGAGATTGCGTCCAAGGAAGTGGATCGCGTCATTGGAGATGGCGGGTCCGGCGGACCCCCGGGACGCCTCGGACCTGGCGACTTCATCACCGCGAACACATCGGTGAGAGCGTACTCAGGGTTTGCGAGACTGGCGTATGTCGAGAAGCTGGCCAATGTCGTCAACGGAGCCTGGGACAAGATCGATAACCGGAGACGCGGTGGGGGCTACAGTCCACTGGGCGTCTGCGCCGGTGCGCACCTGGTCACGAAGGCCGGGCATGCTCCTGCGCAAATGACCGAGATGTTCTTCTCACCATCCGGATTCTGGGTCCCCGACTTCAAGAAAGCCGGAGGCTACAGGTTTCGGTTGGAGGGCGTGCAGAAGGTCAGGCGTTTCGGGACCAACGTCAAGAAGACCGACGAGACGCCCTGGGGGCCCACGGTCGGCTCGTGCCATACCTGCCAGGAATTGCTGTTCCTGGCCATGTGCCCGAAGCGCGTATGCGGATAGAGTGGACGCGCGTCACCGACTTCATCGCGCGAAAGGATTCTGAACTGGCAGCGTCCTTCGTGGGCGCGAATCGCCGGGACATCGATGCCGTTCAGGATCGCCTTGGCATCACCTTGCCGTCGACATACGTGGATTTTCTGACGACGATGGGCGAGGAAAGCGGGGACCTCCATCCGTTCGGCGAAACGCAGGTGCATGCGTTCTCTGAATTGCTGGAGCAGCTGCCGTCGACGGCTCATATGCCGAAGCGATTCTTCAGAATCGCCTACGAGTCCGACGAGTTCGCGGTTGCGTTCCTCGACACCTATCTCGACTTGTCGCGTTCGGATGGGCATGATGCACCGATCGCGACATTCGAGACACCTGTGGAGCCGGGCCGGACCGACTTCCCCGAGGATTCGCTCACGTTCACGGAGAGGGTGCTCTACCACGTCTTCTGGGTCCTCGATGTTTCGCGACGAGAATTCGGCGCCCGGATCGTGATTTCCGGAAACAAAGACTGGCGCGGCAGTGGGCAGAAGGATGCGCCCGCACGCCTGCTTGCGCAAACGGGTCTCGCGCCCGTGCTTCCGGACTTGCCACGGGTAGCGTGTCTGTCGCGGCCCTCGGCGAGCGCGCTGCTGTCGGTCTCCGATGCCCGTCGGCTCGTCGCGTTGGAG
>DATFWL010000285.1:0-5759 GCA_035259385.1 Vicinamibacterales bacterium
GGTGCCGTGGAACGTGTTGCTGCCCGACTTGAGCAGCGCGACTTGCGCGACGCCGGGGAAGCCGATCTCAGCGTTATTGCCGCTCGTCTTGAACTGCACTTCCTCGAGCGAGAACGAGTTGAAATACACGGCGGTGTTCGCAGCGTGGTCGGTCACCGTGTTGATGCCTTCGACGTCGAGCGTCGTCTGCAGGACGACGCCGTAGGTGACGATCGCCGAGCGGCTGGCCAGGTTGCTGTCCCCGACGTCCGGCTTGTCCTGCATCGTCACGCCGGCCGCGAGCGGCAGCATCTCCTGCATCGTCCCGCCCATCGGGATCGAGCGGAGCTGATCCTGCACCAGCGTGGTATTGCCAGTCGTGTGGACCGTGTCGACGACCGGGCTGAGACCGGTGACCTGAATGGTTTCGTTGAGAGCGCCGATCTTCATCGTGCCGTCGACGCGCCCCGCCAGGCCGACGGTCAACCGGACGTCGGAGTAGACGGCGGTCTGAAAGCCCTGCAGCTCGAACTGCACGGTGTAGGTGCCCGGCGGCAGGTCGGGGAACCGGTAATCGCCGTCTGCGCCGGTGACCGCGGTCATCTGCGGCACCTGGAGCTGCGGGCTCTTAATCGTGACCGTGACTCCGGGCATCGCGCCGCCGGACTCATCGATCACTTTGCCGATCATGCTGGCCGATTGCGAGGACTGCGCGCTGAGCGTGCCGGGAAGCAAGCCGGCCACGAGCAGAGCTATCGCCGCGGCCTGACACTTCAAACCAAGTCGACGCATATCTCGTTCTCCTATCTGCCGTGAGACCCGCGAGCGAAACGGAGCCGACTATAGGGGAAAGATCGCGGGTCAGTTGTCGCAATCTGTCGCCGTCGACGTGGGACAGCGCCAGCGAGACAAATTTCCGGATCAACACCGCGACCGGCGTCGGTGTAGGGCCGCCCTTCCCCGCCTCCGCTCGCGTGGATTGCGCGCGAGCTCGGGCAAGGCTCGCCAAAGCGCCGCAGGCGCGACGGCGGCAGGGCGGCCACACGTCCGGCCTGAAAGGCCGGACCTGCATCGATTCAAAGCCCTGCCGCTATCGCGACCCTGCGGTCGTCGTCGTCGGACCGGCCGCCAGCTTGACTGGCTGCACGAACGCACCGTTCCCGGCCGAGTCCCACACCGCGAACCGGACCCACTTCTTCCCGGTGGTGTCGAACGGCAGCTCGAAATGGTGCGTGCCGAAGGCGGGAAGGTCGGTCACGCGGACGATCTGCCGGTCGGTTTTGACGCCGTCGCCCCACACGACCTCCGCGAACTCGAGCGGGAAAGTCCACTCGACGTCGGCCGAGATCGTTCGCTGGCGGCCGGTGCCCTTCACGTCGTAGGCGGTGATGAGTACCTCGCCGGAGGTCACGAAGAAGCTGCCCTTTTTCAGGCTATTGACCAGCGGCGCCCAGTTCTCTCCGGTCAGCTGCCCTTCGGGCTTGAAGTAGGTGACCGGCGTGTTTGCGTAGAAGTCGTCGCCGACGCGGTTGACGTAGGTCTCCGCGATCGCGGTCATGAACTTCGGCGGGCTCGGCAGATCGGCGGTCCAGTTGTTCATCGCGTCGAACACCGGCATGCACCGGTAGTCGCACAGGCGCTCCTCCGAAAGGTCCAGCCCCATGCCCCAGCGGAAGCCGACGCCGCCGAACGCGTGATCGCGGAAGAACGGCTTGTCCTTGATCGACTCCGGATAGCCGGCGGAGCTCTTCGTGTTCGCGTGCGGCATGAAGAACAGCATGTTCTCCCGGTGCGCCATCTCGACGAAGTCGGCCGGGCTGCCCAGGTGGTACACCTGCCCGTAAGTCGGATGCGACGTGACCAGCGGCTGCCCTTCGGCCCGCCGGTTGATGAAGTAGACGGGGTGGGACGGCAGCAGGTCGTTGTGTCCGCCCAGCTGCTCCTTTGCGCCGGCGATGTTGAAGATCTCCTCGGTCGGCAGCACGAAGAAGTTCCGGCGCGCCTGCAGCTTCGCCATCTCGTAGTAGAGCGCCTGCCCTTTCAGCCGCGCCTCTTCGTCCGGTCCCGCCGGCCGCTGGCCCGGCGCCGCAGGTTGCCGCGGCCCGAACGCCTGCGATCCGGTCGGGACGATCCCGCCGCCGCCAACCGGCTCGTAGACGTTCACACCGGCTGCTCGCGCCAGCTGGAAATCGTCGAGGACGTTGTCGAGCGCGCCGGATCCGAGCAGCCGCGAGACCGGGCTCGTGTGGAAGTGGCGCGCGAGCACGAGGTAGCCAGGCAGCGCCTTGTAGCGATCGGTGCGCGTGTAGGCGAGGGCGGCGTCGACACCGGCCCGCGCCGTGCCGCTTCCGACCAGCAGGTACATCGGCATGTGCTGCCACGTGCCGGGCCGCGCGTTGTAGAGCGCGAAGTTCTGCCGGGTGTCCTCGGCGCCGTGACCCGAGAACGCCGGATCGGCTTCGCTGTCCGCCTGGCGGATGCCGATGGAGTACGACGAGGCGCTGTCCTTGCGGAACCAGTTGTAGCCGAGATTCGACGGAATTTCGCGGACCCAGAAGAACTTGTGCGGCGGCGGAAACACGGTGAGCGATCCGCCGCCGGTATGCGCCGACAGCAGGCGATTGGCGGCCACTGCGACCGCAGGAGTCGCGTTGACGGCGCCGTCGAGCGTCGTGTCCTGCCAGTTGTTCGAGGTGTCGCGCCAGGCGAGGCGCGTGGATGGCTTGATCGCGACGCCTTTCACGCCCGCGTCGTACCTGTAGGCGACCGACTCCTGATCGGTCTTCGCGATCACTTCCTGGCGAACGAGGTTGGTGCCCTTGTAGACCGTGAACTGCAGTCGGCCGGCGAAGATGCCCATCTCGACCCCGGGGAACGACACCTCGATGCGCCCGCCGTCGGTCTTGACGTGTGCGATCTGCGCCCTGAACGCGGCGGTCGCGCGCTTCACCTCGTCGGGCTTGCGGGGCAGCCCCGGCTGGTTGGTGCCGGGAATGCCGTCGGGCGGAGGCGTGGCCCCACCGTGCGCCACTTCGCCGCCCGGAATCCGCAGCGGCGCATCCCAGAACGCATCCCACTTGTACTTGTCGAGCAGCGCCTGCGTCACGCTCCCGAACTGCTCTTTCAGCTCGGGGTACGCCTCCTGATCGAGACGGCGCCATCCGGAAACGACGCGGTACTCGGGCGTGAGGTTCGACGCGACGCTGACCCACGCGCCGCCCGGCTTCCTGATCGCGATGTCGGCGATTGTCGGCGTTCCGCCGTCGATCGCGAGACGCATGCGCAGCTGGTCGGGCTGCTGGCCGGTCCACGTCAGCGTCAGCTCTGTCGTCGTGCACGACGCGGTGAGGCCGAGCGTCGCCTTGTACTCCGCCAGGTTGCACGTCAACGGGTCGGCCGACGCAAACGAAGCGGCGAACGCCAGCACCACGGTCGCGACTGCTGCTTTCATCGATGCCTCCCGAGAGTTGCCACTCACACGTAGCGCGAAGGCTTCAGCCGAGCGTTCAGCGCCCCGCGGTCGTCGTCGTCGCGCTCGTCAGCCGGATCGGCTGCACGAACGCGCCGTTGGTCGCGACGTCCCACGCCGCAAACCGGATCCATTTCTTCCCCGCGGCGTTGAACGGAATCTGGAAACGCTTCTTCCCGAACGGCGGCAGATCGGTGGTCGAGATGATCTGCCGGTCGGTCTTGTCGCCATCGCCCCAGACGACTTCGACGAAGTCGAGCGGAAACGTCCACTCGACCTCGGCGGTGATCGTCCGCTGGTTGCCGGCGCCTTCGACGGCGTAGCTCGAGATCAGCACTTCACCGGAGGTGACGAAGTAGTCGCCGCGCTTCATCGCGTTGATGATCGGGCTGGTGTCGTCGACCGTCGGCGGGCGATCGAGTTTCACGTAGTTCACCGGACCGTTGGCATACATCGCGTCGTACGGCGGCCGGCCGCGCTCGCCGATGTCCGAGCGCGCTTCCGAAATCGCCTGCATGTGCTTCAACGGGATCGGCCGATCGACGTACCAGTTCGTCATCTCGTCGAAGAGTCCGAGGCAGCGGTACTCGCACAGCCGGCGCTCCGATCCGTCGATGCCCATGCCCCACCGGAACCCGGCGCCTTCATAGGTGTCCTGCGCGAAGTGCGTTTCCTTCACCCCGTCCGGGAACCCGGTGGATCCCTTCGACCGCGGATGCGGCATGTTGACGATCAGGTTCTCGCGCCGCGTCATCTCGAAGAGGTCTGCGGGAGTGCCAAGGTGGTAGACCTTGCCGTACTTCGGGTGCTGCTCGACGAGCGGCTGTCCCGCGGCGCGGCCGATGGTCCAGAACGTCGGCTTCGACAGCATCAGGTCGTGATGGCCGCCGATTTCGATGCCCGTGTTCTCCATGTTCGGCATCACCAGGAAGGTCTTGTCCGACTGCCGGCGGGCGGCGTCGTAGTACTCGGCCTGACCGGCGAGAAAGGCGTCGGCGGATCGGCCGCGGCCGCCATCGATCACGCCGAAGATGTTGATGCCGATCGCCTTCGCCGACTCGACGTCGTTCAGGCGGTTGTCGAGGCTCCCCGATTCCTTCAGCCGTTTCACCAGTCCGACGTGATAATGCGACCCCATCACCTGGTAGCCGGGCAGCGGCACGAACGTGTCACCGTGCGTGAACGCGAGCGCGGCGTCGATTGCGGCCGGCGCGCGATCGGCGCTGACGTAGAGGAACACCGGCATCTGCTGCCAGGTGCCCGGCCGCGCGCTGGTCAGCGCGAAGTTGTGCAGGAATTCCGGATCCTCTTCTTTCTCCGCCTGCCGGATCCCGAACGCGAACGAGGTGTCGCTGTCCTTGCGGTAGTAGTTGTCGCCGAGGATCTGGTTCGACTCGCGCGCCCCGTAGAAGCTGTGCGGCGGCGGAAACGCCGCAATCGAGCCGCCGGCGAGATCGGCGGCGATCAGCCGATTGCTGCTCCACACCGTCGCCGAATCGCGGTTGATCGCGCCGCCGAACCGCTGATCCTGCCAGCGTCCCGCCAGATCCCGCCAGGTGACCCGCGAGCCTGCCTGAATCGGAAGGCCCTTCAGTCCGGCGTCGTACTTGTAGGCGACGTTGTCGCGGTCGGTCTTCGCGATCACGACCTGGCGAATCAGGTTCGACCCCTTGAAGACGTCGTATTCCAGCCGTCCCGCGAACACGCCGAGCGTCACCCCCGGAAACGCGATCTCGAGGCGCGCGCCGTTGGTCTTCACCTCGCAGGACGCGGCCTGGTACGTGGCCGACGCGCGGGTGATTTCGTCGGGCGTGCGCGGCAGCCCTTTCTGCTTGAACAGGCCGTTCATCGGCGGGATCGACGTCGCGTGCGTCGGCGGACGGACGCCGCTGCCTTCGACATACAGGGGTGCATCCCAGAACGCCTCCCACTTCCAGCGCTCGACGTCGGACTCCTTGATCTGTCCTTCGCGGATCGCCTCGTCGATCCAGCTGCTGTCGTCCTTCTTGAAGAGCTCCCACACCTTCGCGCTAGGCTTGCCGCCGAGCGCCTCGATGGAGTCAGGCCGCAGCTGCTGCTGGGTCATCCGCCGCATCCCGGAGACGACGCGGAACTCCGGCGCGACGTTGGCGGCGAGAGTGATCCAGCGGCCGCCGCCCTTCCGGACGGCGATCTCGCGTAGCGTCGGCGCGCCGCCTTCGATCGCCAGCCGCAGGCGCAACTCCGCGCCCTTCTCGCCTTCCCACGTCACGGCGAGCACGTTGTCGCTCACCACCGCGGTCAGCCCGGGCGTTGCCCGGTAGCCGGTGAG
>DATFWL010000286.1:0-2331 GCA_035259385.1 Vicinamibacterales bacterium
GATCTCGCGGAAGAGCCGCGACGATGGGAATCAGTACTGGGGCCGCATCACCGGCACGCCGTACGACAAGATGACCACCGACTGGATCGCGGCGCAGTTCCGCCGCGTCGGTCTCGAACAGGTCCGCATCCAGGAATTCGATCTGCCGCCGCAGTGGTTCCCGACGTCGTGGGAAGTCGTGGCGTCGGCCGGCGCGACGTCCGTCCCGCTGAAGACCGCGTTTCCGATCTATCACTCCGCCGGCATCGGCGCCGTGGAGCTCGAGCCTGTGTGGGCTGGCCTCGGCCTGCCCGCGGACTTCATGGGCCGCGACGTGAAAGGCAAGGCGGTCATCGTCTTCGGCATCCCGACGCCGGGGGGCCGCTCCGATTCGGCGCTCACCAACGGCGCGGTGAGGCGGGCCGAAGAAGCGGGCGCCGCCGCGCTCTTCATCATCCTCGGCATTCCGGGCAACGTGACGAACCAGCCGACGGGCGGCGAGGCTGACCCCGCAAAGATGCCGGTGATGATGCTCGGCATGGAGGACGGCACCGCCGTGCGCGAGATGATCGAAAAGCGCCAGGCGCCGAAGCTGAAGATGCGGCTGGCCGTCGAGACGAAGACCGGCCTGAAGACGGCGAGCGTCTGGGGTGAGCTGCCCGGCGCCACCGACGAGAACATCGCCGTCATGGCGCACACCGACTCCTTCTTCGAAGGCGCGATGGATAACGCCTCCGGCATCGGCACGTTGATCGAGCTGGCCGAGCACTACGCGAAGATGCCGAAAGCCGAACGGCGCCGCACGATGACGTTCTTCACGAGCTCGGCGCACCATTCGCCGTCGGGCGAGAACGCCGGCCTGCGCTGGATACACAACAACATGCAGGCGATGTTCGCGAAGACCGCGCTCATCGTGAACTGCGAGCACACGTCGCAGGTGCAGACGTACCTCATCGGCAACAGCCTCGTCGGCTCGAACGCCGTCAGCGCGCGACGCTGGTTCGTCGGCGGCAGCGACCAGCTCAAGGCGATCGTCGCACGCAGTTTCAAGACGTTCGGCGTCGCCATCTACTCGCGGCCCGAGACGCGGCCGGGCGGCGAACTCGGGATCGTGTTCACCGACGCGCCCAGCTTCCACATCATCGACCACGCGATCTACCACACCGATCTCGACACGCCGGCGCTGGTGCCTGAGCCCGGGCTCGAGGCGGCCGTCCGTGCGTTCGCGCGGATCATCGACGACGTCAACAAGCTGACGCTCGCGGCGTTGAAGGCGCCGCGACCAAGCGACCAATGAGATTGCAGGACTGAGGACATGCAGGACGTGAAGGATGTGAGGGAAGTGACGCACGTGAAGGGGAAAGAAGGAGAGAACATGGCCATCGGATTCAGTCGCGCGATTCGCCGAATGCTGGTCGCGACGTCAGCCGCGGTACTGGCGGCGTGGCTGACCGCAGGCACTGCGGCTGCGCAGAACATCACTTCGTCGAGCATCGACGGCGTCGTCACCGATCAGTCAGGCGCCACGCTGCCCGGGGTGACGGTGACGATCACCAGTCCGGCGCTGCAGGTAGGGCAGCTCACGGCGGTCACCGACACGCAGGGGTTCTACCGCTTCATCGACCTGCCGCGCGGCACGTATCAGGTGCGCTTTGAGCTGCAGGGATTCGATCCGTTCATCCGGCAGGGGCTGGAGCTCAATGCCGGCTTCGCCGCGCGCATCAACGCCTCGCTGAAGGTCGGCGCGCTGCAGGAGACGGTGACGGTCAGCGGCGCGAGCCCGGTCGTGGATCTCACGACGACGCGCGGCGGCCAGAACGTTTCGACGGATCTCATCACCATCGCGCTGCCGGGCCTGAAACAGATGGCGGACGTGATTAACGTGACGCCCGGCCTGCATTCGACCGACGGCTACAAGCCGGGCGCCATCGGCCTGAACGGGCGGTCGCGCTTCAACACCTACGGCATCGACAGCGGCAACACCAACGTCACCGTCATGGTGGACGGGTTCAAGATCATCGCGAACTCGCAGCCCGATTTCGCCAACACCGTCGAGACGGACGTGAAGACCTACGGCAACAGCGCCGAGGTGAAGGAGGCTGGCGCGCTCATCAACATGGTGACGAAGTCGGGTGGCAACGACTTCCGCGGCCGCGTGAGCGAATCGTACATGTGGCAGCCGTCCGACAATCTCTCGCCGGAGCTGACCGCCCGCGGCCTCACCGTCGGCACGTCGCTCCAGTACTACAACGACCTGAGCGCCGACCTCGGCGGACGCATCGTGCGCGACAAGCTGTGGTTCTTCGGATCGATCCGCGATCGCCGCAACGAGACGACGCGGCCCGGCCTGGT
>DATFWL010000287.1:0-2357 GCA_035259385.1 Vicinamibacterales bacterium
CGACCCGAGGCTCGGGCCGCCGCGCTCACTTTTTCCAGGATTTTGCCGCCGCTCCGTAGTTGTAGCTGGCCCGCAGCCCTTTCACCTGAGTGTTCACCGTCGCGAGCTCGTTCTCGATTTCAAACAGTCGTGAGAGCGCCGGGCTCGGCCACTGACTCGTCGTCGTCCCGTGCGCCTTCTTGAGGTCGGTTAATTCGTCGCTGAGCTGCCGGTTTGTTTTCCGCAACTCGAGGTCTCGCGTGCGCGTCGCTTCGTCGACACCGACGATGCGCCCGGTTATCGGGTCGACATAGGCGGCCTGCTTGATCCCCTGAACCGGAAGATCCCGGCCGCGACGTTTGAGCTCTTCCCTGAGGTCGTCGTGCACCTGATAGAACACCCCGCGCGCCGAGTAGCAGGACACGAGCTTGATCGCGCCGTTGTAGTCTTCCGGCAGGTTGGCGTCCAGCACTGAGGCAAGCGCCGCGGGGGTCATGCCGCCCACTCTCCAACCGTTCCCGTGTCCAACGATGTAGAGCGTTTCGTGCCGGCCGATGTCCTTCAACTCCGCCGGGCTCGTCAGAAGCTTTCCGCGAATCCCGCTCCACCTCATGGCGGTTTGCGATTGCTTACTCCATTTCGTCGTGTTCAGGGAAGCGACGTTCTTGTCGACGATGTCACGCGCCTCCTGCGTCTCCATGCTGGAGATGACTTTGAGAATGGCCCGCTGCACGACCGCGGCGCCTTGAGGTCGATAGACTGGCGGCGCGACCCACTGCCGGCGCGCCAATTGAGCCGGCGCGCCGACGGCTTGCGCGCGCACGGGAACGTTCTTTGCCACCGCCTGAGGGCGATAGGCCGGCGGCGTAGGTGGAAGATTCCGAGCCGGAGTGGCGCCACCCGGCGCGTGGACGCGCTCGAGCGGCCGGAGGCGAGTAGCGTCAGGCGCCTTGAATCTCATGTCCGCCTGAACTTCAGGCTCGTGCTCGCCTCTGCGAGTCGCTGCGTCCGGTACAGCAGGTCGTGAATGCTCTCGATAGCCTGGTCGGACGACTGCCTGATGTCGGGCTCGACGTAAACGGCAGCGGTCTTCAGTGCCCTGGCCGTGCCCTGCGCCATGTCGTCCTCGCTCGCCAGGGTGATTCGCACGTCGTACTGAATCGACGAGATGATTCGCGACGGAACGCCGTAGCGAAGGTTGACCTGGAATCTCGCGTAGTACGACACCGGGTAACTCTGAGCGAGGAACGTCTTCTTGTGCGTGTGGCCGCCGATCGGGACGAGGTGCTCGACACCGGGCGCATCGGCGACGACGAGATAGTCATCTCCGTATTTCACTTCGTGTGGCGGCGGACCATCGTTCCGCCAGCCGCCCTTCGTTATTCGCTCCCATGTCGTACCGATCGCAAACCCGGACTCCGATTGCAGGATTGCCCGTTCGACGTCGACGTCGCGGGGACGTCCGGTCGCGAACGTGAACAACACCTGGAGGGCGAACGCGACAGTCCCACGATCGGGATCCTGGAGCACGCCGGGCGTGTTCAGGTTGCCGGTCGACGTGATCGCCGAAAACCCGCTCTTCGCGCCGGGCTCCATGATGCTCGTGATGAGCCGGACGTCTTTGACCGCCGGTGCATTCCCGCTGCACTGAACGACGCGGGGCGCGATCGCCGCGCGCTTCATCTGCACGGCCGGCGACGTCGCCTGCGGCCGATAGACCGGCGGCGGCTTCGGGTTTCGCGTCGTCGTGATTCGGGGTTGGACGGTGCGCGCAGGCTGCGCGCGGTAAGCCGCCGGTGCACAGGGCCGATGACTGCCCGAGCGTCTGCCAGGGACCGGATCAGAAGCGCGACAAGCCGGTGGTACTGCTGGCGCTCGTCTCATTGGCAAGGCCGCCTTACGTTCTCCGTTCCGGCCAGCGGGCGGCGGACGCGCTGAGCATTCTACACAAGCGCAGCAACCACGACGACGGCCAGCGCCGATTTCTTTTGGTTGCAGCGTCGGCGTCGAGCGGACCTCGCGGTCCACATGAAGAGCGGACAAGACGCAGACGTTGAAGAGCACGATGCTGGCCAGCCGAAGGCGGAGACGGCCTGAATGCGAGGAGAGCTGTGGACGTGAGCTGAACCGCATGCCCCGAAGACCTCGCCGTGCGGCAGGGTCTCCAGGGCTGCTGCATGTGTGTCGCCGATCAGCCGCCGATCTGCACGCCGAACGTTCCCACGACGCCGCTGACGCGATCGTGGGCGTAGCCGCTGTAGTAGTACCACCAGCCGCTGCCGGCGAAGCGATAACCGGCGCCGGCCGTGAGATGAACGTGCCTGGCGATCCCGAAGCGTGCGTTCAGCTCGGGCTCCGCGACGAAGAAGTGGTCGTGC
>DATFWL010000288.1:0-42491 GCA_035259385.1 Vicinamibacterales bacterium
GGCGCGCAGCATCAGGGCGGCCGCGCCGAACGCCGCCACCATCAGGCCAACGATCAGCAGCCCACCTGTACTCGTGAAGGCACCCAGCCACCGCGGCCGTGGCGGCGCCGGCGTCTGCTGTTGCGAGACGAAGCTGCGCGCTTCGCTGAGGAGCGGCAGATCCTCGTCGGCCGACGCGAAGTTCGCGAGCAGCTCGTTGTAGTGCGCACGCGCTCGCTCGTGCTGACCGACGGCTGCGGCAGCGCGCGCCCGCCCGGCGAGCGACAGCGATCGTCGCGGATTGCGGCGCAGGGCGGCGTCGAAATACTGATCGGCCTCGCCAGCGCGTCCCGCCTCGATCAGCAGCTCGCCCAGCAGCTCCGGCGCCGGCTTGATGGGCTCGGGCAGTCCGAGCGGTGCCGGCAGGCGCGCCTCGTCTGCGGCGGCGGCGCGAAGGGTCGCCAGCGCCTCGTCTCGCCGTCCGGCTGCGAACGCGATCGCGGCCGCGACCTCGCGCTCCATGATCGCGATCGCCGGACGTAGATCGCCTTCGCGCTCGTCGCGCGTCCGGTCAGCGAGCGCGGCGCGCGCGCGTTCGGCGACATCGCCATTGCCGGTCCGCGCGGCGCTCAGCCCGATCGCAAACAGCTCGTCCGCGTTGCCGAACGTGCTCTGCCGCGCCATCAGCTGCCAGCTCGCGGTCTCGACGACGTAGCGGCCGCGCATCGTCGAGAGATCGCTGAGCAGGGTCAGCTGACCGCGATCCGCCGTCGCGGCGCGATTCACGTGCGGTTCGATCTCGTCGAGCGTGGCGCGGGCGTCGCGATAGCGTCCGAGCTGCTCGAGTTCGTACGCCCTCCACGACAGCGCATGGTAGCTGCGCATGGCCGGCGGCAGCCCTTTTCGCTTCACCCAGGCATCGGAGGCCGCAAAGGCGGCCCGGTCGGACGCCTCGGCGTCCTTCCATGCGCCGACCTGCAGGAAGATGTGCGCCGGCATGTGGAGGGCGTGACTCGAATCCGGCGAGAGCTGCGCGAGCGCGCGCGCCGCGGGCAACGCCGATTCGGCATGTTCGGGATCGTCGTTGCTGTGCAGCAGGTAGTGCAGGGCGCCGGGATGCGCCGGGTGGGCGCGCAGCACCTTCTGCAGTATTTCGTTGACCTGCTTCTGGGTTTCGCTGCCGGCCAGTGCGCGATTGTGCCCCTCGTGCGCATCCGATCCGATGAGCCCGCGCGCCATCGTCCCGAGCAGCGCGAGCGCGTAGAACGAGGCGACGTCGGGGTCGTCCGGCTCGCGCGCGTAGAGCGCCGCCATGGCCGCCGCGTACCGCTGACGGCGCTGTGCGGCGTCGCCGGCTCCGAAGAGAGCGTCGGCCGCCTCGAGGAACAACTGTTCCTTACGCGACTGGGTCCGTGCGGCTCGCGCTGCGGCAGTCGGCCCGCAGCGGGCGAGCGCTGCGCGCCCCTGCTGCAGGTCTTCGTTGCGCCATAGAGTCTGGTGATAGGTCATTGCCTCGCCCCAGCACGCCATCACCAGGCGTGAGTCGAGGCGATGTGCCTCCCGGAACGCCTCGTTCGCCTCCTCGTACTCGAAGAAGTGGAGCGCCACGATCCCGCGCGCGATTGACGGGCGCGCGTCGGCCGCGTCCCGGGCGGGCGACACCGCCGCCGCCAGCAGCGAGGTGACCGCCACCGCGCACCCGATCCGAATTGCTGGTGCCCACATTTTTTTGTTGAAGAGTACCGCATTTACACGGTTGTGATGCGACCGAAGCGACCTAGAATGGCGCGATTCATCCAAGATGCTTCGCTCGGACTGGCCGCCCGGTGGCGGTCCGCCGAAGCCGGACGCACGTGCAGTCGTTCTGGTTGCTGTCGGCAGTTACGTTCCACTCGTGGGCCGTCTTCACGGAGGGATGTCATGCAGAGACACGTTCCCAGGGGGATTATCTGCGCGGTTCTGCTGGTTCTCAGTGCGGTGGTTGCCGGTGCGCAGCAGTTCACCGGTGGAGTACGAGGTGAAGTCCGCGACGCCAACGGGGTGATCCCGGGCGTGACGGTGACGCTGGTCAACGAAGGGACGAACCTTTCCCGGGAAGTGGTCAGCAACGACGTCGGCCAGTACAACTTTCCGGCGGTGCCGCCCGGCACCTACACGCTCAAGACGCAGCTCACCGGATACAAGACCTACGAGTCGAAGGGCCTGGTCGTCGGCACGCAGCAGTTCATCACCCTGGACGTGATGCTGCAGGTCGGCGCGCTCGAAGAGTCGATCACCGTGACGGGACAGTCGCCGCTCATCGACACCTCGACGGCATCCACTGGCGGCGTGCTCGATACGCAGGCGCTCGAGACGCTGCCTGCGCCCGGACGCAACGCGTTCCTGATCGGCGTGACGGTGCCGACCGTGATGCCGACGGGCGACCCGCAGTTCAACCGGCAGCAGGATCAGACCAACGCGTCGCGCGTGTCGATGGGCGGCGGCGGCATCCGCGCGAACAACTACCTGCTCGACGGCGTGCCGATCTCCGAGCTGCGTGGCCGCGCGGTACTCAATCCGACGATCGAGGCGGTCGAGGAAGTGAAAGTGCAGGTGCACACCTACGACGCGGAGATGGGGCGCACCGGCGGCGGCGTTTTCAACGTCACCGCGAAGTCGGGCACCAACAACTACCACGGTTCGGGCTTCTACCAGACGCGGCCGGTGTGGGGCCAGTCGCAGAACTTCTTCAACTCGACCGCCGGGCTCACGAAGGAAGAGACCGGAGAAGACACGGTGTACTACCGCCTGTACGGCGGTGGCGCCGGCGGCCCCATCAAGAAGGACCGGACGTTCTTCTGGGCCGCGACAGAGGGCTACCGCTCGGGCACGACCCGCAACCAGCAGGAGATCTGGCCGACGGCGAACCAGCGCAACGGCGACTTTTCGCACTCGACGCTCAACGGCGCCCCTGTCGTGCTCTACAACCCATGGTGCCGCGGCGGCGTCGCGAACGCTCGCTGCCCCGCGACCGGAACGGGATCGATCGCGACCGGCGGGCTCTTCACCGGCGCGATCATCCCGCTCACCCATCCGGCGGTGAGCCAGGTCGGCCTCAACATCCTGAAGCTGTGGCCAACCGACACGATCCAAGGGCCGATGGCGCAGAACGAGAACGGTGAGCCCAACGCCATCGGCACTGCCAACGTCGTGGACATGGCGGACATGTTCACGGGGAAGGTCGAGCACAAGTTCACGCAGAACCTGTCGCTGAGCGGCCTCTACATCTACAACCGGACCAACGAGCCGGGCAGCACGATCATGCAGTCGGACAAGCTGTTCATGGCCGATCAGGATCAGTGGTTCGGCCCGCTGCGCCGACGGCCGCACGTGCTGGTGTTCAACGCGACCGACGTGCTGAACGATCGCACCGTGCTGACGATGCGCTACGGCTTCTCGACGTGGCAGGACTCGTGCGACAAGCAGACGTTCACGCCGGGCATTCAGTCGCTCGGCTTCAGCCCGACGTATGTGAATGCGCTGCCGGCCGAAGGGCGGGACACGTTCCCGTCGCTCATCTTCGATCAGGTCGAAAAGGTCGGCGGGTGGGGCGGCGCGCCGATCAGGTGGAAGAGCCCGGCGTCGATCAACGCCGCGGTGACGCACCTGCGCGGCAGCCACAGCTTCAAGTTCGGCGGTGACTTCCGCCGGATGGCCGTGGAACTCGGCAACACGATCTCCGAGGGCCCAAACGGGGTTCCGGCACTCGGCGGCGATTTCGAATTCGACAACCTGTTCACGAGCCGACCGGGCGCCGCGACGACCGGCCACGAACTGGCGAGCCTACTGCTCGGCCTGCCGAAGAGCGGGACGGCCCATCCCGGTCTCGGTGCCGGCGAGTGGTACATCAACTACTGGGGCGGCTACGCGCAGGACGACTGGCGCGTGAACTCCCAACTGACCTTGAACTACGGCGTGCGGATCGAACGTGAAGACGGGCTGCGGGAGATCAACGACCAGCAGACGGTGGCCTTTGATCGCAATGCCGTCAACCCGATCGACGCCTTCGTGCCGAAGACCGGTCTGCTCGCCGGTCAGACGCTCCGCGGCGGCCTGATCTATGCGGGTGTGAACGGCGCGAACACCTACCAGGGCGATCCGCCTCGGGCGAAGGTCGCGCCGCGCGTCGGCGTCACCTACGCGCTCAATAAGGACACGGTGCTCCGCGGCGGCTACGGGTTGTTCTATGCGCCGTGGAACTACAACACCACGCAACACGGTCAAATCGGGTTCGATCGGCCAAACGCGATGGTGCAGTCTCCGTCGGAGAACGCCGTGCCGATCTCGACGCTCGACAACCCGTTCCCGTCCGGATTGCAGCAGCCGACCGGCAGCTCGCTCGGCTTGCTGACCGGCGTCGGCACGAACATCGACTTCATCGATCAGACGAAGGGCGCGCCGAAGGTCCATCAGTACTCGGTGGACGTGCAACGCGAGCTGCCGGGCAACATGGCCGTCACGGTCGGTTACGTCGGAGCGTCGGGCCGTGACATCGGCTACGGCGGCACCGTGGACGCGGCGATCAACATCAACCAGATCGATCCCAACGTGGCGCGCGCGCGGTTCCCGGCGCCGGGCGGCGGCTGGGACGCGGCGGCGCTCCGCACGTTAGTGCCGAACCCGTTCTTCGGCGTTGCGGCCGCGGGCGAGCTCGGCTCGAATCCGACGATCCCGCAGGGGCAGTTGCTGCGCCCGTTCCCGGAGTTCGGCGACATCCTGATGCACGAAACGACGGCCGGCGGCAAACGGCAGTACAACGCCGCGACGATCACGCTCGACAAGCGGACCGGGCAGAAGGGCTGGGGCGGTCGTTTGAGCTACACGTTCAGCAGCACGAAGGACAACCAGTTCGGACAGGACAACGTCTACCAGACCCGCACCGCGACGCCGCAGAACAACTACGACCTCGATGCGGAGTACAGCATCAGCAACTTCGATTCGCCGCATCGCATCATCCTGGCGCCGATCTACGTGATGCCCTCGCCGGCGAGCAAGGGCACCGCGAAATACCTCGCCCTCGGCGGCTGGACGGCGTCCGCAGTCGTGGAGCTCGTCAGCGGCGCACCGCTGAATGCCGTGTTGAGCGGCGGCGCGTCCGACGCGAACCTCGGACTCTTCGGCGGCCGGCAGCGCCCGAATCTGATCGGCGATCCGAACACCTCGGGCAGCGACGAGGATCGCGTGTCGTCGGCAGCGCATCCGGACGCGCGTTTCTTCACGAGCGCCGCGTTCGCGAATCCCGGCGCCGGCGTGTACGGCAACGCGCCGCGTACCGATGGAGATGCGCGCTATCAGTTCCGCAGGAACGTCGACCTGGTGCTTGCGAAGCAGACGCAGTTCGCCGGCAACCAGTCGGGCGAGATCCGGTTCGAGCTGCTGAACCTGACGAACACGCCGAAGTTCAACGGCGTCGACAGTAACCAGATCAACAATCAGAATTTCGGCCGCATCACCACGCAGGCCGGATTCATGCGGATCTGGCAGCTGAGCTTTAGGTACAGGTTCTAACGCCCACACTGCCAGGGCGGAAAGGCGGGAGGCGGAAAGGAAGGGCGCGAAGGCTGAAGGTTGAATGGAAGGGCTGAATGAAGAAACCATTTCTGCCTTTCCGCCTTCCCGCCTTGCCGTTGCTGTAGAATCGTTGTTTTGCGAGGTCACATGAAGCTTCGGTTTGCAGCTGTCCTGTTCGTTCCGTTCGCAACAGTGCTCGTACTCCAGTCCTCCGTCCACGCCCAGCCGCCGACCAAGTCGGTCTGGGACGGCGTCTACACGCAGGCGCAGGCCGATCGTGGAAAAGGGCTCTACTCGGAGCAGTGCGCGTCGTGCCACGGCAGCGAGCTGACCGGCGGCGAGATGGCGCCTCCGCTCTCGGGCGGCGAGTTCATGGCCGGCTGGGACGGCCTCACCGTCGGCGACCTGTTCGAACGGATCCGGATCTCGATGCCGCAGAACGCGCCCGGTTCGCTCTCCGGCCAGCAGAACGCCGACATCCTCGCGTTCGTCTTCAATGCGAACAAGTTCCCCGCCGGCGACAGCGAGCTGCCGAAGGAAGCCGGGATTCTCAAGACGATCAAGTTCGAGGTCAAGAAGCCGTAGCCGAAGACCTCGGGTTCCCGAGAACCAAATTTTTGAGCGGCGCGTCCGGCGCCGCTCTTTTTTTATCTTTTTTTGTAACGTCGCCCCTCCGCGCGTTTTAGAATCCAGCCTTCACAGATCAACGGAATCGGTCCACCCGGTTGACGCGGAGGAGGATCATGAGGCTTCCGGCTGCGGTTGTGCTTGCGGCGTTGGTCGTCGTGTCTCTCGCGAGTGATGCGCTCGGGCAGGGGTTTCAAGGAGGCCTCCGCGGCGCGATCAAGGACTCGGGCGGCGTCGTGCCCGGCGTCGAGGTCACGATCACCAACGAGCAGACCAACATCAAGCGGTCCGTCGTCACCAATGAACGCGGTGAGTATGCGTTCGCGAATGTCGATCCCGGCACGTACGCGGTGAAAGCGACGATCCAGGGCTACAAGACGATCGATCGCACCGGCATCCGGATCGGCACGCAGACCTTCCTCGTGCTCGACCTCACGCTCGAGGTGGGCGCCATCGAGGAGAACGTCACCGTTACCGGTGAGTCGCCGCTGATCGAGACCGCGAACGCATCGACCGGCACCGTGCTCGACTCCGCCGCCCTGGAGACGCTGCCAAGCTCGGGCCGTGCCGCCTTCCTCGTCGGCACCACCGTGCCGACGGTGATCCCCTCGGGCGACGCCCAGTTCAACCGTCAGCAGGATCAGAGCAACGCGTCGCTGCTGTCGCTCGGCGGCGGGACCCGCCGCGGCAACAACTACACGCTCGACGGCGTGCCGATCACCGACATCACCAACCGCGCTGTGGCGAACCCCACCATCGAGGCGCTGGACGACGTGAAGGTGCAGGTGCACACCTACGACGCGGAGATGGGCCGCACCGGCGGCGGCGTGTTCAACACCACGCTGCGATCGGGATCGAACAGCCTGCGCGGGTCCGCGTTCTTCCAGACACGGCCGGTGTGGGGCGCGGCGAACAACTACTTCGCGCAGAAGGCGTACGAGAACTGCGCGCCGAGCGATTCGTCCTGCGTGTCGAAGAACGCCAAGCCCAATCAGGTCTACTACCTGGGCGGTGGCGGCATCGGCGGCCCGATCAGGAAGGACAAGACGTTCTTCTGGTTCAGCAGCGAGAACTACCACGACGTGTCGACGCGCAACGGATCGCTGCTGCTGCCGACTGCCGCCGAGCGCAATGGCGACTTCTCGGCCACCACCTCCGGCACGACGCCGATCCGGATCTACGATCCGGTGACGCACCTGCCGTTCCAGAACAACGTCATCCCGGCGGACCGGATCAACCCGGTGGCGAAGGCGATGCTCCAATACCTGCCGCTGCCGCAGACCAACATCGACAACGGGTCGACGAACTACAACGCGACGGCGCAGATCGTCGACTACTTCCAGCAGGAATACACGGTGAAGCTCGAGCACAAGATCACCGACAAGGTGAGCCTGACCGGGTTCTACCTGTACAACCGCACCAACGAGCCATGCTCGAACTACTACTACATCGGTCTGGACGATCCGAACCGGTTCGCCGATCCGAACGACTATCTCCTGAAGCGGCGGCCGCAGATCCTCGCCATCAACAACACCTGGATCCCGGGCGACAACTCGGTGCTCGCGCTGCGCTTCGGCTGGACGCGGTTCGTCGACAACAGCACGACGACGATTCCGTTCGACCCGGCGACGCTCGGCTTCTCGCAGACCTTCATGAACCAGATCGGGCAGACCGGCGTTTCGAAGTTCCCGCAGATTTTCACCACCGGCTACGGCGTGGGCGCCGCTCAACAGTTGCTCGGGGCGATCAATCCATCCAACCGCACCTACAAGTCGGTCGGTGGCAACGCGGCGTACTCGCGCTTCGTCGGGACGCACACGTTCAAGTTCGGCGGCGACTATCGCCGGATCGGCGCCTACCTGCTGAACCCCGGCTGCTCGGCCGGCTGCCTCGGCTTCGGCCGCGAGTTCACCTCTTCGACCGGATCGAACAACGCCAGCGCGACTGACGGCAACGCAATCGCGACGTTCCTGCTCGGATACCCGAGCGGCGAGTTGCAGAGCAGCGGCGGCCTCGGCGACAACATGACGCTGACCACGCCGCTCGACATCTACACCAACTACTACGGCGGCTACGCGCAGGACGACTGGCGCGTGAGCTCGAACCTGACGGTCAACTATGGCCTCCGCATCGAGCGCGAAGACGGCATGCGCGAGGTCAACGACAACTTCACCGTCGGCTTCGATCGGACCGCGGTCAACGGCCTCTCCGGCGTGGTCATTCCGGCGAGCGTCGATCCGACCGGCGGCACCGCCGCGCGCAACGTGGTCGGCGGCCTCATGTACGCCGGCGTCAACGGCAATCCCACCACGCAGGGCGACCCGCCGAGGCAGAAGTGGTCGCCGCGAGTCGGCGTCGTCTATTCGCTGGACTCGAGGACGGTCGTACGCGGCGGCTACGGTCTGTACTGGTCGCCGTACAACTATCCGGTGCCGAGCGCCACGTCGAACAACGGCAACTACGGGCAGATCGGGTACACGAACAACACGACCGTGCCGCAGACCACAGTGACGCCGACGGTCTCGCTCGCCAACCCGTTCCCGAATGGGCTCGTGCCGCCGAACGGCAACTCGCTCGGTCTCCTGAGCGGCGTCGGAACCAGCATCTCGTTCGTCAACCAGGCGCGCTCCGCGCCGCGCGTGCACCAGTACTCCGCGGACCTGCAGCGCGAGATTGGCGGCGGCATGGCGGTGACCGTGAGCTACGTCGGCGCGCGCGGCAACCATCTGCCGCTCGGCGGCACCATCGACAGCGCGATCAACATCAACCAGCTCGATCCGAAGTACCTCGCGCTGGGGAACACCGTGCTGAACCAGTCGGTCGCCAACCCGTTCTTCGGCGTGGCCGGCGCCGGCCCGCTGGCGACGCAGGCGACCATTTCACGCTCGCAGCTGCTGCGTCCGTTCCCGCAGTTCAGCAACATCCTGATGCTGCAGACCACCGAGGGCGTGAACCGCTACAACGCGGGCGTCGTCGAGGTGAACAAGCGGATGTCGCACGGCTGGGCGGCGCGGATCAGCTACACGTACAGCCGGCTGATGGACAACCAGTTCGGCGAGTCGAACTTCTACTCGACGCGGAACGCCAACCCGATGAACAACTACAACTACGATGCGACGCTTCCCGCCTGCCAGACAGGCATGTCCCGCGTCGATGAATACAGCGCGAAGTGTTTCGATCCGCTCGTCGACTACTCGGTCGGCATCCTCGACGTGCCGCATCGCTTCATCGCCTCCCCGATCTACGAGCTGCCGTTCGGCAAGAACCACAACATCGGCAAGAGCGACCTCGGGAACATGCTCGCGGGCGGCTGGCTCGTGTCCGCGGTGATCACCGTGCAGAGCGGATTCCCGTACGGCGTGTCGCAGAGCAATTCGAACAGCAACCTGCTCGGCAACGCGCTCCGGCCGAATCTGGTGGCGGGCGTCGACGCGACGACCAGCGGAGACCTCGCCGACCGTCTCGCGTCGGCCGATCATCCGGGCGCGGCGTGGGTCAATTCCGCAGCCTTCTCGGCGGCCCCGGCCGGCACGTGGGGGAATGCGCCGCGCACGCTCGACGACGCTCGGACTCCGCGGATCATCAACACCGACATCGCGGCGCAGAAGAACATCCCGCTGGGCGGCTCCAAGCAGGGCCAGTTCAGGGTGGAGGTGTTCAACCTGTTCAACCGGCCGCAGCTGGCCGGATTCGCGTCGCTGACGCAGGGCAACAGCAACTTCGGCCAGATCACCTCGCAAGGCGGCTTCATGCGGATGACGCAGCTGTCGTTCCGGTTCTCCTGGTAGCGGGGTGACTTCGCTGTCAATGGCTGAGGGCTGATGGCTGATGGCACAGGGTCGATGTGTGGAGCGTCCATCCGCCATCACCCCTATGCCATCAGCCAGTAGCCATCAGCTATTGACGGCGGGCGAGCATCGGCCGCCGTCAAACTCCAATCATCCGAATCGGGCCTCTTCCTTGGCCCGAAATTGCCACAAACCTGTTGCAACCAGCCAAGTTAGCCTCCTAGAATCCCCGAATTCCCGATCCGTTCACACGGGCAAACTGTCCCTTTAACGCCGGAGGAGAACCATGAGACTACGAGCTGCGCTCCTGCTGGGAGCGCTGCTGCTCGCGACCCATGCCGACACGGTGCTCGGTCAGGGCTTCCAGGGGGGCCTACGGGGGTCGATCAAAGATGCAGGCGGCGTAATCCCGGGCGTCGAGGTGACGCTCAACAACGAACAGACGAACATCAAGCGCTCTGTTGTCACAAACGAGCGCGGCGAATTCGTCTTCGCCAACGTCGATCCGGGGACCTATAGCGTGAAAGCGACGCTCCAGGGCTACAAGACGATCGATCGCGGAGGCATTCGCATCGGCACACAGCAGTTCCTCACGCTCGATCTCACGATGGAAGTCGGCGCCATTACCGAGAACGTCACGGTCACCGGCGAGGCCCCCCTCATCGACACGTCGAACGCGTCCACCGGCACGGTCCTCGATACGTCGGCTCTCCAGACGCTTCCGGCTCCTGGCAGAAACGCATTCATGATCGGTGCTTCGGTTCCTACCGTGGTTCCTTCAGGCGATGCGCAGTTCAATCGGCAGCAGGATCAGACGAACGCCTCCCTGATGTCTCTCGGCGGCGGAACCCGGCGCGGCAACAACTACACGCTCGACGGCGTGCCGATCACCGACCTCCGCAACCGCATGTCGGCGGTGCCGACGATCGAAGGCGTGGAGGACCTCAAGGTCCAGGTCCACACCTACGACGCGGAGATGGGCCGCACCGGGGGCGGCGTGTTCAACGTGACCGCGCGCTCGGGGACCAACTCGATGCACGGCACCGGGTTCTTCCAGACCCGCCCGATCTGGGGCCAGACCAACAACTACTTCAGCCAGATCACCAGCGACACCGCGGCGGCGCGTGGCGACACGAAGACGGCCGCGGCCAACGCCAAGCCGAACAGCCCGTACTACCTGGGCGGCGGCGGCATCGGCGGGCCGATCGTCAAGGATCGGACGTTCTTCTTCTTCTCGACCGAGAGCTACCACGACGTGCAGACGCGCAACAGCTCGATCCGCATGCCGACGCAGGCCGAGCGGAACGGCGACTTCTCGGGGCTGCGCAACACGGCGGGCAACCCGGTCATCATCTACGACCCGCTGACGCACCTGCCGTTCCCGGGCAACGTCATCCCGGCCAGCCGGATCAACCCGGTCGCCGCGAAGATGATCGGCTACCTGCCGCTGCCGGACACGAGCCTCGACAACGGCACCGCGAACTACAACCGTACGTCGCTCATCAACAACAAGTTCGAGCAGGAATACGCGGGGAAGGTGGAGCACAAGTTCACCGACAAGGTCTCGCTCACCGGCTTCTACCTGTACAACCGCACCGACGAGCCGTGCCAGAACTACTTCGGCACCGCGGATCAGACCGAGCCGAACCGCTTCGCCGATCCGCTCGACTACCTGCTGAAGCGGCGTCCGCAGGTGCTCGCGCTGAACAACACCTGGGTGTTGAGCGATAGTTCCGTGCTCGCCCTTCGCTTCGGCAAGACCGACTTCCCGGACAACAACACGGTCACGGCGGCCTTCGATCCGGCGACGCTCGGCTTCAGCCAGAACTATCTGGCGCTGCTCAACCCGGACTTCAAGAAGTTCCCGCAGGTGCGCATGACCGGCTACGACGCGCTGGCCAACCGTACCCTCGGCGCGATCAACCCGACGCAGATCGACTGGAAGTCGACCAGCGCCAACGCGGCGTACTCGCGCTTCTTCGGGACGCACACGATGAAGTTCGGCGGCGACTTCCGCAAGATCGGCATGGACAGCTTCCTGCCGGGCGACAGCAACGGCTATTTCTGGTTCGACAACGAGTTCACGTCGGCGAACGGCCAGAACAACAGCGACGCCGTATCCGGCAATTCGGTGGCTTCGTTCCTGCTCGGGTATCCGTCGGCGAACGCCAACAACATCAGCCAGTTCTCGATTTCCACGCCGTTGAACATCTACACCTACTACTTCGGCGGGTACGCGCAGGACGACTGGCGAGTCAACTCGAAGTTCACCTTGAACTACGGCATCCGGCTCGAACGGGAGACCGGGCTCGCCGAGCAGAACAACAACTTCACCGTCGGCTTCGATCGCAACGCGACGAGCGCGCTCTCGTCGGTCGTCATTCCGGCCGATCCGATCGCCGGCACTCCGGCCCGCAACGTCGCCGGCGGGCTGATGTACGCCGGCGTCAACGGCGCGCCGACGACGCAGGGGAATCCGCCCAGGGTCAAGGCGTCGCCCCGCGTCGGCGCGGTCTACTCGATGGACACCAACACCGTGCTGCGGGCCGGCTACGGGATCTACTGGGCGCCGTACAACTACCCGGCACCAAACACGTCTCTGAGCAACTACGGGCAGGTCGGGTACACGCAGAACACCGTGTTGACGCAGACGCCGATCACCCCGACAGTGACGCTCGACAACCCGTATCCGACAGGCGTGATTCAGCCGTCGGGCAACTCGCGCGGTCCGCTCACGGGCGTCGGCACGTTCGTCGCCTTCATCGATCAGAACCGCTCGGCGCCGCGCGTGCAGCAGTGGTCGGCCGACGTCCAGCGTGAGCTCGGCGGCGGGCAGGCCGTGTCGTTCACCTACATGGGCGCGAAGGGCGATCACCTGCCGCTCGGCGGATCGAACGACGTCGCGGTGAACCTCAACCAGCTCGATCCGAAGTACCTCGCGCTCGGCCAGGCGGCACTGACGCAGGCGCTGCCGAACCCGTTCCTCGGCAACCCGAACGTCCCGGCCTCGCTGTCGACGCCGGCGACGCTCCCACGCTGGCGGCTGCTGACGCCGTTCCCGCAGTTCACCCAGGTCAACGACTACGAGGTCACCGAAGGCAAGAACCTCTACAACGCCGCGGTTGTCGAATGGAGCAAACGCGTCAGCCACGGCTGGGGCGGACGCGTCAGCTATACCTACAGCCAGCTGAAGGACAATCAATTCGCCGAAGGCAACTTCTACACCGCGGTCAGCCCCGCGCTGCCGATCAACAACTACAACTACATCTCGTCGTCGCCGGTGTGCCAGGCCGGCCAGCAGTTCACGACCGCCTGCTATGACCCGAAGGCCGAGTACGGCTATGGGGTCCTCGACGTGCCACATCGCGTGATCATCGCGCCGATCGCCGAGCTGCCGTTCGGCAAGGGCAAGAAGTGGGCGAGCGACAGCGGCGTGGCGGACGCGATCATCGGCGGCTGGACGGTGTCGGCGCTGATCAACCTGCAGGCCGGGTTCCCGCTGAACGTGCAGCAGAGCAACCCGAACGCGGCGGTCATGAACGGCGGCGTCGCCGCGCGGCCCAACATCAACAGCGGCGTCGATCTGGCGACGCCGGGCAGCTTCGAGGATCGGCTGGCGTCGGCGGATCACCCGAGCGCCACGTGGATCAACCCGGCGGCGTTCTCCCTGGTCACTTTCGGCAACTTCGGCAACGCGCCGCGGACGATCACCGATCTGCGGACGCCGGGACAGGCGAACGTCGACGCGTCGTTCATCAAGGGCTTCCGCCTCGGCGGCTCGAAGAGCGCGCAGATCAAGATCGAGATGCTGAACCTGTTCAACCGTCCGAACGTGCGCGCGCTGCAGGGCAACAACACGTTCGCGCCGGGCAACAGCTTCGGGCAGACGAACCTGCAGTCGGGGTTCATGCGGATCACGCAACTGATGTTCCGGTTTAACTTCTGACGCAGACAAGGGCACGTAAGGGAAACAAAGGAACGAAAGGCAGAGGAACGAAAGGCAGCAACGCTGACGGCCACGGGGAAT
This sequence comes from Vicinamibacterales bacterium, assembly GCA_035259385.1. Classification (GTDB taxonomy): domain Bacteria; phylum Acidobacteriota; class Vicinamibacteria; order Vicinamibacterales; family CAVVIG01; genus QHWK01. Next base: position 13,972 of record DATFWL010000288.1, read on the forward strand.
CACCCCGTGGCCTCTTTTTTTGCTGTCGCTCGGCTGAAGGCTGCACGCCTGGAAAGCAACCGCAGAGATCGCAGAGCGCTTTCTCTGCGCGCTCTGCGGTTGCTTTTCGTGTCAGACGCGCGGATGTATCGCGAAGGCTTCAGCCGAGCGTCGACCGATCGTCGGTAGTGTCCGGCGTCAGCCGGACCGTGTCGGCGTGCGATGTAGACTCTACGATGTGCTTCGGCCGTGTCGCGCGCCCATCCTCTGCGTCCTTCTGAGCGGAGTGTTCTTCACTGCCTTTGCGTCCTTGTCGGCGACTGGGACGCAGGCCGCGGGGCAGCCGGCTGTGCCCGTTCTCGGACGCATTTCGTTCCCCACTTCCGGCGCCGCAGCCGCGCAGCCGACCTTCGTGCGAGGCGTGCTCTTCCTCCACAGCTTCGAGTACGACGCGGCGATCGATCAGTTCCGGCAGGCGCAGAAGCTCGATCCGAATTTCGCGATGGCGTACTGGGGCGAGGCGCTCGCCTACAGCCAGCCGTTGTGGCGCAACGAGTCGGTGGACAAGGCGCGGACGCTGCTCGGACGTCTCGCCGCCACGCCGGCGGCGCGGCAGGCCAGGGCGCCGACCGCCCGCGAGAAGGGCTATCTCGACGCCGTCGAGAAGCTGTTCGGCGCCGGCGATCAGCCGTCGCGCGCGAAGGCCTACGCGGATCGCATGGCCGCGCTCCACGCGCAGTTCCCCGACGATGACGAAGCGGCGGCGTTCTACGCGCTCGCACTGCTCGGCACGATTCCGGAGACCGAGCGAAACCTGGCGGTGTCACTCAAAGCCGGCGAGATCGCGCTCGCGATTCTGAAGAAGAATCCGGAGCACCCGGGCGCGAACCATTACGCGCTCCACGCGTTCGACGACGGCGAGCACGCGGCGAAGGCGCTGGACGCGGCGCGCACCTACGCGCGCATTGCGCCTGCGTCCAGCCACGCGCGTCACATGCCGTCGCATGTGTTTCTCCCGCTCGGGATGTGGGACGAGGCAGTGGCGTCCGACGAGTCTGCGTTCGCCGCGTCGGTTGATCTGGCGAAGCAGAATGGGCTGTCCGCCTCGCAGTACGACTTCCACGCGCTGTCGTGGCTGCACTACGAGTACCTGCAGCAGGGCCGCTTCGCGAAGGCGCGCGAGGCGATGGCGCAGGTGGAGGGCGCACTGGGGGCAGGAGGGGCCGGAGGGGCAGGAGCGGCTGGAAGGGCAGGAGTGGCAGCCCATCCCGCCGATCCTGCCCATCCCGCCCTTCCCGCCCCCCACGTCGAGAGCGAGATCGGCAAGGGCTACGGCTCGACGTCGCTCAAGAGCGAGCTTGCCTCGATGAAGGCGCGGCTCGTCGTCGAGAGCGGCGACTGGGGCGTGATGCGGGGCCAGGGCAGCTTCGAGAACATCGACGAGCTGTACGCGCTCGGCGCGGCGAGCGTGAAGCTCGGCGACGCGGCGCGCGCCGAGGCGGCGCTCGAGCATCTCGACACCGCGTCGAAGACGGTGCCTTACGCCGACGCGCGCGAAATCGCGCACATCATGGCGGCCGAGCTCGACGGCCTGATGCGGTTCGCGCGTGGCGACCGCACCGGCGCCTTCGCCGCGCTCGCGCATGCGTCGGCGGCAGAAACGAAGCGGCCGAAGCCGATCGCGCGTCCCTATCCGATCAAGCCGGCGGGGGAGCTGTTCGGCGAGATCCTGCTCGCATCAGGCGACGCGGCCGGCGCGGTGAAGCAGTTCCAGGCTGCGCTGGCGCGAACGCCGCGCCGCACCGCGTCGCTGATCGGCCTGGCCCGAGCGGCTCAGAAGGCGGGTCAGCGTGCTGTGGCCGTGAGCGCCGCAAAAGACTTCCTCGCCGCCTGGCATCTCGCCGACACCAGCCGCCCCGAGATCGCCGAAGCCCGCGCCCTCGTGCGGTGACGAAAAGCAACCACAGAGCACGCAGAGACCGCAGAAGCATCTGGGGATGGACCACATCCGGGAAAAAACTCTGCGAACTCTGCGCTCTCTGCGGTTGCTTCCCCGTGATACTGGCGTCAGGCGCGCCTCATTTCGCCGGCGCCAGACGCTTCAGTTCCTCGAGCCAGTGCTGCACCAGGACGAGGTTCGGGACTGCCGCCGCGTTCGTTCTGTCGCCGGCCGGCCGGACGATCACGAAACGGCCGTCGGGACCGACATCATAAGGATGGAATCCGGTCTGCGGCGCGAGGAACTCGCCCTCGAAAACGACGCGGGGCCGCCCGACGACAGGCGGGGATCCCGCGTCGACCGAAACGGAGAGGATTTGCCGCGCGTCGAGACTGCTGAAGTACAGCTCGCGCCCGTTCGCCGACCACAACGGCAGACGAGCGCCGGTCGTCGAGACCTGCTGCCGTGCGCCGAGATTCGGATAGCGCTGCAGGTAAACCTCGACGCGTCCCGAGACCGACGAGTCGTACGCCAGCCATCGTCCATCGGGCGACACGGCCGCAAAGTCGCTGCAAAACTGGTCTTGCACGAGCAGCGTCGCTTCGGACGGTTTGTCGGCCACGAGATCACCGATCGCACACTGGACTGAAACCGTCACTTCCGTGAAGAGCAGATGGTGCCCGTCAGCGGACCAGCCGTTGGCCCGCAGATCGACGTCGTTCTTCAACCGCCCGAACAGCCGTTCTTCGGTTCCGGTGCCGTCCGCCGAGATCGAGTAGAGCTCCGGATAATTGGCCCGCACGGACGTGAACAGGATCCGTTGGCCGTCGCGCGACCAGAGCGGGCTGCGATCGGGCGCGGGGTTCGTCGTCAGACGGCTCAGAGTGGCCCGCACAACATCGTAGATCCAGACGTCGTCGAACGTGGCGAGCGCCACGCGTCGCCCGTCGGGCGAGAAGCGGACGTCGCGGTACGAGCCCGTCGGAATCCCGTCCAGCGGCGAGACGCGGCCCTGCCGGTCGAGCAACGAGATGACCTGTTGTGCGCCGCCGAATAGACCGGCGCCGGTGACGTACACCAGCGAGCCCTCCTCGGAGACGTCGAAGTCGGCGGCACCCGATCCCTTTGCTATCACGCGCTCGACGACAGGCACTGAATCCGGCGAGGCGTCGAGCGACGCGGCGTCGAAACGAACCGCTCGGAGCGCGCCGCCCAGGTTGTAGACGAGGTGGCCGCTCGAGACGTATCTCGCGCAACTCCCGGCAAACAGATCGCGCTCCTGCGCGGTTTGGAGATCCACGACCGTGACGGTGTATTGATCGGTCGCGCTGCCGCGCGTGGTCAGCACGTGACGCCCGTCGGGCAGGAACTGCGGCCAGCGGCGCGCCTCGTACGTCCCCTCGCGATAGCCCGCGTTCAACGGCAGCGGCACTGCGGTGCCCCCGGCCGCCGGCACCGTGAACAACATCCCCGCCACTGTGGCGAAGACAATCGTGTTGTTGCGCCCCCACGTTGCGCCCCGGGTGGCCTGCGCGGCGGCGATGGTGAGCGACGAACCGCCCTGGATGGAAACTTTCTTCAGGAAGCCCCCCTGCCAGAAGGCGATCCATCGTCCATCCGGTGAAAAGAACGGATCGGATACGTTCTCGGTGCCGGCGAGCGGCGTCGCTTCCAACCGACCGATCTCGCGAGCGTAAAGAAGAGCCGGATTCCCGGCGCGGTACACCACGCGCGTCCCATCCGGCGAGACGGCGACATCGACCCCCAGCTGACTGATTGCCAGCGGGGCGGATGACGTTGTCCCCAGGGCAAACCTTGCCACGCGTGGCGGAGGCGACCGGAGGACGAATGCTGCCGCCGCAACGGCTGCGCACACGAGGGCCAGTGTCGCGATCGCGTAAAGTGCCGTGTGACGCCAGGAGTGCGGACGGTCGCGCGTTGTCTCGGCGGACGCCGGTGCCAGGCTCGCGAACTCGCGCAGCACGAACAGCGCCGCCCCGGCATCGACGATCCGAGCTCGACGATCCTTCTCGAGGCAGCGACGCAGCAACACGGCCACGCCAGGCGGCATCCCGGCCGGCAATGCCGCCCAGTCGGGCTCGGCCCTGAGCACCGCAGCCATCGTGTCGCTGACGTCCTCGCCGTCAAACGGTCGCCGGCCAGTGAGCATTTCGTAGAGCACGCAGCCGAACGCCCACATGTCCGAGCGACGGTCGGCGGCCTTCCCCTTCGCCTGCTCCGGTGCCATGTACGCGGCGGTCCCGAGAATCATCCCGGCGTTGGTCATCAAAGCGGGCGTCGTGATCGTCGGCGACGTCTGGCCGGGACTCATCGTCGACGGCGGCTCCAGTTCCTTCGCCAACCCGAAGTCGAGCACCTTCACCGTCCCGTCCAGCCGCAACTTGATATTCGCGGGCTTCAGATCACGGTGGATGATCCCCCGCTCGTGTGCCGCTTCAAGGGCGTCCGCGATCTGTTTCGCGATGGCCAGCGCCTCGTCGAGCGGAATCGCACCTTGCGCGATACGTTCGGCGAGCGTCGGCCCTTCAACGAGCTCGAGCACGAGCGCGTGCGAGCGTCCGCTGTCCTCGAACCCGTAGATGGCCGCGATGTGCTGATGATTGATGGAGGCGAGGACCTGCGCTTCCCGCTTGAAGCGCGCGTGCCGATCCGGATCGCCCACGAACGCCTCCGGGAGGATCTTGATCGCGATCTCCCGATTCAGCTTGGTATCGCGCGCTCGGTAGACCTCACCCATTCCCCCTGCGCCGATCGCACCAAGGATCTCGTACGAGCCGAGGCGGCTGCCGGCAGCAAGTGTCATGGGAAGTGGCTGTCGATTATAGGGGATGCTGTGGTACTGACGACGCGCGGTCAAGCCGACCTGCCCCACCCACCCGGCCGACCAGGCCCACCAGATCTCTGTTACACGTCGTCGATCTGAACTTCCCTCACGTAAAAGAACACGTCGAGGCGCCGGGTACGGATCGACGGATCGTCGACGCGCAGGACGATCTGATAGCGGCCGGGGTCAGTCGGATGCCAGGTGTGCGTCCACAGGCTCCAGGTGAGCGTCGACTCGGGCAGCGGGCAGTTCTCGACGCGCGTCCAGGCGCCGCCCGAGCGGAAACGGATCGACAACGCGTTGGTCGCCTTCGATCCGCCCCAGACGATCCCGGTGATCCGGTACTCGGGTCGGCCGTTGACGATCCACTTGTCCACGCGCACCGGCATCGCCGCGGTATCGATGGTCGCGGGAATGAAATCACGCGCGAGCGCGGCCCCGGCAGGTTGATGGGTCCGGCCCGCGAACTCGCGCATCTGGCTCGTCGCCGGCGCATCGTCGGCGACGAGCTCGACGCGGTCGACCCACTTGATGCACGTGCAGCCGTACCACCCGGGGACGATCAGGCGCGCCGGCGCGCCGTGGTCGCGCGGCAGCGGCGCGCCGTTCATCCGCACGGCGAGCAGCGCGCGGGAGAGATCGTCACGCGAGAAAACCCAGCTCGCGCCGGCAATCGAGGTTCGCCACTGCCGGCTGGTGTCGTCAATCCCGGCGACGAGCACGCGGTACGACGGGGTCGACGGCTGCGCGCGATCGAGCAGCGCCGCAATCGGCACGCCCTCCCAGTCGGCGGCGCTCAACAGACCGTAGTTCAGCGGGTCGGCGTTGCCCGAGCACTCGAGCAGTACGCGCGACGACGAGACGCCCTGCGATTCGAGATCGCGCAGCTTGAAGCCGCCCGGCGATCGTACGAGCCCGTCGACGTGGATCGTCCACGGATCGGCGGCGGGCAGATTCGAGGGCGCCGCGGTGCGGATGAAGAAGCGCTCGGTCGCCGTCACCGGCGATCGAGATGGCTGATGGCTGATGGCTGATGGCTCGGGGTCGATCGCTGACGGTTCGACGAGCTGGGAGAGGTCGGTGAACAACCGCGCGTCGAGTCCGTCGCCCAGCAGGCGGCCGAACGGCGGCGACGCGGCACCTGGCGTTCCGAGCGGTACGCTGCTGACGAAGCGCGCGTCGCCGCGCCCGGCCTGACGCAGCGCGGCGGGCAGGAGAAGCGCCGCGGCTAGAAAGGTGCGGCGCGACAGGGAGTGTGGGACCGATGGGCCCATAGGCTGGGTGGGGTAGGACCGATCGGTCCCTCCCCACCAACCCCACGGGCCTATCGGTCCCACACCCTTACTGTGTTTTCGTTTTCGGCCGGGCGAGAACACCTGGATGCGATCGTTCACACGGAAAAGCAACCGCAGAGCTCGCCGAGATCGCAGAGCTTTTTTCTTCTAGTCGTTGCGACTGCTGCCGCTGTTGTGGAAGCCGGTTGACCGGTCACGCGCGAAAGCAACCGGATCAACCAGAGAACACAAAAACTCTGCGTGCTCTGCGCTCTCTGCGATTCCTTTCCACGCCTCGACGCGCGAGCGTCAGAACTACTGCGACGTCTTCGTGGGCCAGGGCGTGCCTTGTTCTTTTTTCGTCACCGGGCCGAGACCCCTGTAGACGAACTTCTGCACGCGGCGGCCCTGGTACGTTTCGGTCGTGTAGAGATTGCCTTTCGAGTCGACCGCGATGCTGTGCATCGAGTAGAACTGACCAGGGTAGTGTCCGCCTTCGCCGAAGTTGGTGAGCTCGGTCAGCGACTGGCGATCGAAGATGTGCAGCTTCTGGCTGCGGCCGTCGGCGAGATACAGGTACTTCTGCTGCGGGTCCTTCGAGAACGCGACGTCCCACGTCGACCCGTCGGCGAGCGAATCGGGTTCGACGAAAATCTCCTTGACGAACTTGCCCTCGCGCGTGAAGACCTGCAGACGGTCGCTGGTGCGGTCGCAGACGTAGACCATCCCGTCAATCGACGGTTCGGCGCAGTGCACCGGCCCGCGGAACTGCTGCGACGGCGTCGACCCCGGCGTGTAGCGCGGCGCCGCCGCCGCGGCCGCATCGTCCGGCTTGTTGCCGTAGGCGCCCCAGTAGCGCTTGAACTTGCCGGTGTCCATGTCGATGACGACGACGCGCCGGTTGCCGTAGCCGTCGGCGACGTAGGCCTCGTTGTTCTTGTTGTCGAGCGAGACCTTCGCGACCAGATAGAAGCGATCCTGGGCGTTGCTGTCCGGCCCGAGCCCCTGCTTCTTGATGCCGACCTGCATCAGGAACTTGCCGTCCTGCGTGAACTTCAGCAGGTGGCCGTCGTTGCCGTTGCCGTTCCCGCCGATCCAAATGTTGCCCTTGCCGTCGATCTGCAGGCCATGGTTCGAGGCCGGCCACTGATAGCCGTCGCCGTCCTTGCCGCCGAAGTGGCGGAGCAGGTTGCCGGCCTGATCGAACTCGAGAATCGGCGGCGTCTTCTTGCAGCACTCGCCGGTCCCCTCGTCCGCGGCCGCCTCGACGGCGTCGAGCGAATCGGAGCGGTGGATGATCCACACGTGATCCTGGGCGTCGACGCCGACGCCGATCGTCTGGCCGAGGTACCAGCCGTTCGGCAGCGGTTTCGGCCACATCGGATCGACCTCGAAACGCGGCGCCTGCACGGCGCCCTTCGCCTGGGCGTCCACGCGCCGCTCGAGCAGGAACTGCCCGGCCCCGAGCGCGAGCACCACCACGACGAGCGATGACCCGATGAACAGATTGCGCTTCATCACGTGACTCCTCGATCCGCCACGAAGGCACGAAGACACGAAGAAGATTTTTCTCTCAACTCTACATCCGCCACGACGCCACGAAGGGACGAAGAACACTCGTTATTGAAGATATCTTCGTGCCTTCGTGTCTTCGTGGCGCCCACGTCACTTGCGAATCCATTTCTGCACACGCTTGCCGTGGTGCTGTTCGCCCGTGTACACGTTGCCGCGTGAATCGGACGCGACGCTGCCGACGGCGAGGAACTGGCCCGCGAGGCGGCCGCCGCTGCCGAAACTGCCCGCCGGTGCGAGCGTGTCGCGCTCCAGGACGACGACCTTCTTGTCCTGGCCGTCGGCCACGAACAGGAAGCGCTGCTGCGCGTCGCTCGAGAACGCCACATCCCACGCCGAGCCGAACGAGGACACGGCGCCGAACTGTCCGCCCACGGTCGCGCCCTTCGTCTCTTTCCTGATGAAGCCTTCCTTGACGAACTTGCCGTCCTTCTGGAACACCTGGATCCGGTTGCTCGTGCGATCGCAGACGTAGACCGTTCCGTCCTTCGCGATCTTCACGCACGTCACGTCACGGAACTGGCGCGCCGGGCCTGCGCCCGGATCGTACGTGCCGCCGCCCTCGGCGGTCGGCTTCTCGCCGTACGCGCCCCAGTGGCGCTTGTACGCGCCGCTGTCCGCGTCGAACACGACGATGCGGTGATTGCCGCTGTCCGCGACGTAGACCTCGTTTGCCGCCGCATCGACTGCGACGGCAGCCGGACGATTCAGCGTCGTCTGACTGTCGGGGCCTTCCATCTTGCCAGGCGTGCCGATCTGCAGCAGGAACTTGCCGTCCTTCGCGAACTTCAACACGTGCGCGTCAGGCGGACCCGCGGGCGGCGCCGGGCCGCGACCGCGTGCGGGCGCTGCACCGCCGCGCGCGCCTGCGCCTGCGGCTTCGGTTCCACGAGCGCCGCCGCGCGCGGCGCCTGCCGGACCGACCGCGTCAGGATCGACCGTCCCGCGACCGCGGCCCGCCGGGGCCGTCTCGAGACCGGCGGCGGCGATCCACACGTTGCCCTTCGCGTCCACGGCAATGCCGCCCGGCGACTGCGGCCATTGATAGCCCGGGCCCGGTCCGCCGAAGTGCGATACCAGCTTGCCGTCGGCGTCGAACTCGAGCACGAACGGCGCGGCGGTACAACACTTCGTCGAGGTCGGCGGCGTGAGCATCATGCCCTTCTCGTTCCCCTCGAGCGAGTCGGCGCCGCGATGCGTCACCCACACGTGATCCTGGGCGTCGACGGCGACGCCGGTGATCGATCCGAACACCCAGTGATTGGGAAGCGGCTGCGGCCAGAATGGATTGACTTCGAGCCGCGGCGCCTGTGCGGCCAAGACGACCGCCGTCGCGACTACGATCGCGGCTGTAGAAGAGATGCGTCCCATGGCGCGGCAGTATACCGCGCTGGGCGCCTCTCGAATGGCTAATTGCTGATCGCTGATGGCCATGGCCGATGGCTACGGTTGATGGCTATGCCCCGTGCCATCCACCATAGCCATCAGCAATCAGCCATCAGCCACTGACAGCGTCAGTGCGTAGTGGTCTTCGTCGGCCAGACCGTGCCCTGGTTCTGCTTCGTCACCGGCGCGAGACCTTTGTACACAAATTTCTGAAGCCGCTGCCCGCGATACGTCTCGGTCGTGTAGATGTTGCCTTTCGAGTCGGTCGCGATGCTGTGCACGGCGTAGAACTGTCCCGGCTGACGACCGCCGTCGCCGAAACTGGTGAGCTCGGTCAGCGACACGCGATCGAAGACGTGGATCTTCTCGTTGGCGCCGTCCGCGAGGTAGAGGTATTTCTGCTGCGGGTCCTTCGAGAAGGCGATATCCCACGTCGAGCCGTCGCCGCGTGTCGTCTTGTTGATCTGGACTTCCTTCACGAACTTGCCTTGCTTCGAGAACACCTGGATGCGATCGTTCGGGCGATCGCAGACGTACACGTTGCCGTCGAGCGACGGCTCGGCGCAGTGCACCGGGTTGCGGAACTGCTGGGCGAGCGGCGCGTCCGGGTTGTAGACGCCGAGCGGCGTATCGTCCGGCTTGTTGCCGTAGGCCCCCCAGTAACGCTTGATCTTGCCGGTGTCCATGTCGATCACCGCGACGCGGTGGTTGCCGTAGCCGTCAGCGATGTAGGCTTCGTTGGCCGGCTCGTCGAGCGAGATCTTCGCGACCTTGTTGAACGCCCACATGTCGTTGCTGCCGGCGCTCGCGAACGCGAAGCCGAACTGCTTGACGAACTTGCCCTCGCGCGTGAACTTCAGGATGTGGCCGTCGTTGCCGCCGTTGCCGCCGATGAACAGGTTGCCCTTGCTGTCCGGCGTGATGCCGTGATTGCTCTCCGGCCATTCGAAGCCCTGACCCGGTCCGCCCCACGCCTTCACGAGATTGCCTTCCGGATCGAACTCGAGGACCGGCGGCGCGGGCACGCAGCACTCCGATTGCGGCGGATTCGCGGCGGCATAAATCTCCTTCGCCTCGAGCGAGCCGGCGCCGCGATGAATGATGTAGACGTGATCGTTCTTGTCGACGCCGACGCCGATGATGTTGCCGAATACCCAGTGGTTCGGCACCGGCTTCGGCCACATCGGATCGACTTCGAAGCGCGGCGCCTGCGCGCCGCTCTTGGCCTGCGCTTCGGCAGACTGCTGGAGCAGATGCTGCCCGACGCCCAGCGCCGCGAGCAGCGCAACCAGCGTGCCTCCAATGATGACGTTGCGCGTCCGTTTCATAGGCCACCCTCCATGGCGGCGCACAGTATACTCCCGAGGGTGACAAAAACGCGCCATGGCTCATGGCCGATGGCTAAGGGCATATGGTCAATGGCGGATGGAACGCTCAGCCATCTTCCCTATGCCATCAGTCATCAGCCATCAGCCATTTTCAGCCTCGCGCTCGCCGTCGCGCTGCTCGCGCTGGCAGGCAGCGCGCCCGCGCGAGCTCATGACATACCCAACGACGTCACGGTCCAGACCTTCGTGAAGCCCGACGGCTCGAGGCTGCGGGTGCTGGTGCGCGTGCCGCTGCAGGCGATGCGCGACATCGACTATCCGAAGCCGCGCGACACGACGCGCGGCGACTTGATGGATCTCTCGCGCGCGGACTCCACGCTCCGCGACGCGTCAACGCTCTGGATCAGCGATTTTCTGGACGTCTACGAGAACGGCGCCAGGCTGAGCAAGCCGCGGGTGGCGGCCGTACGGGCCGCCCTGCCGTCGGACCGCTCGTTCAGCTCCTACCAGGAGGCGTTCGCGCGTGTCACCGGGCCGCCGCTGCCACCGGGCACCGAGTTCGTCTGGAGCCAGGGCCTGCTGGACGCGCTGTTCGAGTACCCGATCCAGTCGGATCGCTCGGAGTTCGCAATCGAACCGCGGCTGGCGCGCCTCGGCATCCGCACGCTGACGGTCGTGCGATTCCTGCCGCCGGGCGGCGGCGTCCGCGCGTTCGAATTCTACGGCGACCCCGGCTTCGTCCGCCTCGACCCCAGCCGCCTGCAGGCGGCATCGCAGTTCGTGAGGCTCGGGTTTGCCCACTTCCTCGACGGCGGCGAGTATCTGCTGTTTCTCGCCTGTGTCGTGATCGCGTTCCGGCGCGTCCGGTCGCTGATCGCGATCGTGACGGCGTTCACCGCGGCCCACTCGATCACGCTGATCGCCTCGGCATACAACCTCGCGCCGGACGCGCTCTGGTTCCCGCCGCTCGTCGAGACGCTGATCGCGGTGTCGATCGTCTACATGGCGGTCGAGGACATCGTGCTCGCGGCGGGAAAGCAACCGCAGAGCCCGGCGGGAAAGCAACCGCAGAGTTCGCCGAGATCGCAGAGTGATTCTTCCTCTGATGGAATCCAGCGCGATGTCGGGTCGAGCGACGACGAGATCGAAAGAGTCTCTGCGTTCTCTGCGAGCTCCGCGGTTGCTTTCCGGAGCGCGCTGCAGCGCCGCTGGCTGGCGACGTTCGGGTTCGGCCTCGTGTACGGGTTCGCGTTCTCGTTCGCGCTGCGGCAGATGCTTCAGTTCGCGGGCACGCACCGGCTGACGTCCGTGGTCGCCTTCAACGTCGGCATCGAGCTCGGCGTGCTGCTGGTGCTCGTGTTGCTGGTTCCCTCGATCACCCTCGTGTTCCGCTTCGTCGTCTCCGATCGGCTGGCGACGATCATCCTCGCGGCGATTGTCGGCCACACCGGGTGGCATTGGATGACCGGGACATACGCGGTGCTCCGGCAGTTCCGCTTCGAATGGCCGGCGATCGATGCCGCCTTCCTGGCGAGCGCGATGCGGTGGGCGATGCTGGCAGTGGTCGCGGTTGCGCTCTACTGGCTGGTGTTCAGCGTCCTTCGTGCCGCACCCGCAGACGAACCCGCCGACGACGTCGTCACGCATTCGTAGCACGCAGAAGCAACCGCAGAGCCCACAGAGATCGCAGAGTGAATGTTTCTCTGATGGAATGCGACGGGATCGTCGGGGTGAGCGACGACGAGATCGAAAATCTCTGCGTTCTCTGCGATCTCTGCGGTTGCTTTCCCCGGGAAAACATCGAGTAGAGGCCAGGTAGGTCGGGTGGGCCAGGTAGGTCGGACAGGTCAAGCAGGTCAGGCGGGTCGGACAGGTCAAGCAGGTCAGGCGGGTCGGGCAGGTCAGGCAGGTCGGTCAGGTCGGCCAGGTCGGGCAGATCGGGCAGGTCAGGCAGGTCGGGCAAGTCGGGCAGGTTGGGCCGGGCCCGGTATGGGTCCGCCCCGAACGCTCCGACCTACCTGACCCACCCGGCCCACCAGACCCACCCGACCTACGGCATCTCGATTTTTGAGACCGTAATCGCGTTGCCCTTCAGCTCGCCAGTCATCTTCACCGCGTGTCCCGCATGGGCAGCGAGATCCTTGAAGTCCTGGTTCGCGATCTGAAAGACCTGCTTGTCGACGACGAGGACGTACTTCGAGCCGCCGCGGACGCATGCCTGCGTGCACTCGCGATCGGGCATCACGCCGGTGTTCTCCGCCGCTTCCTCGTGCTTCGCGCCGCAGGCGCTGTCACTGATCTTACCGGACCAGCTTTGTTCCGCACCCTGCGGCACGGCGGGTAACGCGAGGAGGACGGCGATCGCGAGGATTCTCTTCATGCGGAAATCATAGCAGGGCAGGAAGGACCTGCGTTCCTGCTCTTCGCCTTCCTGCCTTGCAGCATCAGAATTGAAAGCGCACCGTGAACTGCACCATCCGCATGTTGTTCGCCTGATTGGTGATCTGGCCGAACGACGAATTGCCGAACTGGGAGCTCGCCATCGCCGCCCACTGGACGATGTTGAACATGTTCAGCACTTCGATGTTGATCGAGGCCGACGTGCCGCCGCCGGTGCGGACGTTCTTGCGGATGCCCAGGTCGACGTTGTTCCGCCACGGCGAGTAGATGCCCGGCAGAATGCGCGGCGTGTCGGCGAACCGGTTCACCGGCGTCGTCGTGAAGGCGTTCTTGTCGAGATACAGCGTCGCCTGCGTGGCATAGGTGTGGAGCTGGACTTTCATGTCCTGGATCGCCTCGATCGTCGGGTTGGTCGACGCGCGGTTCTGCAGGTCGCTGACGGGGAAGCCGTCGACGAGGAACTGGTTCGCGCGCACCGCGCGCCGCCCATGGAGACCGCCGAGTTCCCCACCTGATCCTGCATGTAACAACCCGGCCACAAAGTCGTCATGGTTTGTCACTTGCGGCCGGTCCGTGGTTTGATTGCCGATCTCGTTCTGGTAGGATCGCAATTCTTTCTTTATGCCTGTATGGCGAGGACCCCAATCGCGATGACCCAGCCCGACTCGAACCCGTCGCGGTATCCGCGCTGGCCGGTGCTCGTCGGCGGCGGCCTGCTGAACGTCGCGCTCGGCACCTACTACGCGTGGAGCGTCTTCGTACCGGCGCTGGAGCGCGAGTTCGGATGGACGCGACCGCAAACCTCGCTGGTGGCGACGATCGACATGGTGATGCTCGCGTCCATGTTCATGGTCGCGGGGATCCTGCAGGACCGCATCGGGCCGAGGACGGTCGCGACAATCGGCGGCCTGCTCTTCAGCCTGGGCCTGTTCCTCGCCAGCTTCACGCAGTCGCTCGCCATGTTGTACGCGACGTGGGGCGTCATGGTGGGCGCCGGCCTCGGATTCGGTTACCTCGCGCCGATCACCGTCGGCTCGAAGTGGTTCCCCGATCAGCGCGGGCTCGTCAACGGGCTGGCGATCGGGATCTTCGCCGCGGGCTCCGGGATCTTCGGACCGATTGCCGGCGTGTTCGTCGAGCGCGTCGGCTGGCGGACGACCTTTCAGCTGCTGGCCGGCCTGTTCTTCGTCTTCACGATGGTCGGCGCGTACCTGCTGAAAAACCCTCCGGCAGACTTCCGGCCGCCGGCGCCGGCGACGACATCGGCCCGTCGTCCGCGCATGTATCTCGACATCCCGAGCACCGAAGTGCTGCGGATGCCGATGTTCTACGTACTGTGGATCGCTTACGCGCTCGGGACCACCGCCGGCACGATGGTGATCAGCCAGCTCGTGCCGTTCGCGCGCTCGTCCGGTCTGACCGCGCGCGAGGCCGGCTTCGCGATCACGATCGGCGCGGTTGGCAGCGCGTCCGGCCGGTTCTTCTCAGGGTGGCTCTCCGATCATCTCGGCCGGCTCTCGACGCTGCGCGCGATCATCGTGCTGTCGATGCTGGCGACGCCTCTCCTGTACATCGAGCGGACCGGTGGCTTGATCCTCTTCTACCTGCTCCTGTTCGTCGTCTACTACTGCTACGGCACGCAGTTGTCGGTTTACACCGCGCTTGCCGGCGATTTCTACGGGCCGAAGTACCTGGCGACGAACTACGGGCTGCTGCTGCTGGCGTGGGGATTCGCCGGTGTCCTCGGGCCAGTGATCGGCTCGCGCGTCTTCGCCGGCACCGGCAACTACCAGTGGGCGTTCTTCGGGTCGGCGCTGCTCGCGGCCGCGGCGCTGGTCAACCTGATCATCGTCCGCCCGCCCGAATCGGTTGACACCGCGCAAGAGTTGCCGGCAAAGGTGCGCGCGTAAGAGCCGCCACGAAGACACGAAGGCACGAAGATTCGCTTGTACAAATTCTTCTTCGTGGCTTCGTGCTTTCGTGGCAGCCGCAAATTCGGCGATTCGAGCAGCGGCCGTATACTGGAAGGATGTCGCCGCTGCGCCGGCTCGTCGTCTACGTGGTCCGCTATCGCCGCAAGTTCGTCCTCGGCCTGATCTGCGTCGTCGTCACGCGTGCGGTGGCGCTGGCCGCCCCGAAGATCCTCGGATACGCCATCGACGATCTGACGCGCGACGTCACGCGCGGCAAGCTGGCGGGGTACGGCGCGCTGCTGCTGGCGATCGGCCTGTTCGGCGGCGTTTTCCAGTTCCTGCAGCGGTGGATCCTGATCGGCGCGTCGCGCGACATCGAGTACGACATGCGCAACGACTTCTTCGCGCATCTCGAGAAGCTGCCGCTCGCCTACTTTCAGAGCCATCGCACCGGCGACCTGATGTCGCGAGCCACCAACGATCTCAGCGCGGTGCGGATGATGATCGGCCCGTCGATCATGTACTCGGCGAACACGTTGCTCACCTTCGTGGTGGCGCTGACGCTGATGCTGTCGATCGATCCGTGGCTCACGTTGTGGTCGCTCGTGCCGCTGCCGTTCGTGTCGATCTCGGTGAAGTTCTTCGGCAGCGCGATCCACAAGCGTTTCGAGGAGATCCAGGCGCAGCTGTCGGACGTGAGCGCGGTCGCGCAGGAGGCGCTCTCCGGCGTGCGCGTCGTGCGGGCCTACCGGCAGGAAGCGGCGGAACTGGAGCGGTTCCGCGTCTCCAACAGCGAGTATCTGAGCCGCAACCGCCGGCTGATCGTGCTGCAGGGATTCTTCTTCCCGAGCATGAGTTTCTTCCTCGGCCTCGGCGCGCTGGTCGTCGTCTGGCTCGGCGGACGGGAGGTGATCGCCGGGCGGATCACGGTGGGGCAGTTCGTCGCGTTCAACGCCTACCTCACGATGCTCAGCTGGCCGATGATCGCGTTCGGCTGGGTGACGAACATGCTGCAGCGCGGCATGGCGTCGTGGAAGCGGATGCTGGAGGTGCTCGAAACGGAGCCGGCTATTGCCGACCATGCGCCGGGAAAGCAACCGCAGCCGCCTCCGCGCGAAAGGCGCTTCGGCGCGCCTCACCGGAGCTCGGAAGTGGTCCAGCCGGCCGAAGGCGGGAGTGAAATGCAGCGAGATGTCGGGGTGAGCGACGGCCAGATCAAAAGAATCTCTGCGTTCTCTGCGATCTCTGCGGTTGCTTTCCCTTCGATTCGCGGCGGGATTGAATTCCGCGATCTGACGTTCGCGTACGGCACGGCGGCGCCGGTCCTCGAAGGTGTCTCCGCGCGGATCGAGGCGGGTCAGACGGTCGCGCTCGTCGGTCCGACCGGCTCGGGCAAATCGACGCTGATTTCTCTACTCGCACGGCTCCACGATCCGCCGCCGGGCAGCGTGTTCATCGACGGCGTCGACGTCCGCGACATCCCGCTGGCGACGTTGCGGGGCGCCATCGGTTTCGTGCCGCAGGAGCCGTTCCTGTTCTCCGACACGCTCGCGGACAACGTAGCGTTTGGATTGGACGCGGGGGACGCTCGGCTGAAGCCTTCGCGCTACGAAGACGCCGACGTGGCGTCCACGCCTGCAGAACGTAGCGCGAAGGCTTTAGCCGAGCGATCAGCCGAGCGCCAGGATCGGATTCGCTCTGCGGCCGCCATCGCGCGTCTCGACAAGGACATCGTCGACTTTCCGAAAGGGTACGACACGATGGTCGGCGAACGAGGGATCACGCTGTCGGGTGGACAGAAGCAGCGGACCGCGCTCGCACGCGCGATCGTCATCGACCCGCGGATCCTGATCCTGGACGACGCGCTGTCGGCGGTCGACACGTATACGGAGGAAGAGATCCTGTCGCGTCTGCGCGGCGTGATGCGCGAGCGGACGTCGCTGATTGTGTCGCACCGCGTTTCGACCGTCCGCGACGCCGACATGATCCTCGTGCTCGATCGAGGCCGGATCGCCGAGCGCGGCACCCACGACGGGCTGATCCGGCAGGACGGTTTGTACGCGGAGCTGCACCGGCAACAACTCCTCGAAGAGGAGCTCGCCGCCAGCTGAAAGGCTGTCGACAGCCTTCACTCGGTCCGTAGCGCAATGATCGGATCGACGCGCGTCGCGCGGCGCGCCGGCATCGCGCACGCCACGAGCGCGACCGCGCCGAGCGTCGCCAGCGCGACCCCATAGGTCGCCGGGTCGATCGCGGCGACGCCGAACAGCAGCGTCTTGATCACGACGCTCGACGCGACCGCGCCTGCGACGCCGACGATGCCGCCGGCGATCACCGGCCGCATGCCGTCGCGTACGACCATCGCGAACACTTCCCGGGGCCTCGCGCCGAGCGCCAGCCGGATCCCGAGCTCGCGCGAACGCTGCGACACCGCATAGGCGAGCACGCCGTAGATACCCAGGGCGGCCAGAAACAGCGCGGTCGACGCGAACGCCGACAGCAGAACGGTCCGGAACCGGTGGTCGCCCAGCGCGTCGGACACGACCTGCTCGAGCGTCGTCACCGAGGTGAGCGCAAGGTCACGATCCACTCCCTGCACGTCGCGGCGTGCCGCCGCGATCGCGGCCGCCGGATCGATCGACGAGCGGACGACGAACGTCATCGGGTTCTGCATCTGCTGACGGATCGGCGAATACACCTGCGGCTGGGCGGCTTTGTCGAGCGCATCCTGCTGCTCGTCGGCGACGATGCCGACAATCGTGATCCACGGCGCGCGATCCTGCGGACGCCCGTAGGTGATCCGCTTTCCGACGGCATCTGCACCGCGGAAGTACTTGCGCGCCAGCGCGAGGTTCACCACCGTCACCGGCGGCTGATCCAGCGTGTCGCGCTCGTTGAGCATGCGACCCGCGAGCAGCCTGATGCCCATGGCGCCGAAGTACCCCGGCGTCACCGATTTGTGCCGGAGCTCGCGCTCGTAGTCGGTCGCGGCGCGCCCTTCGATCGTCGAGTCGCCGGTCCAGGTGAAGCCGCGCAGCGCCAGGGTGCTGACCGCGCCGGCCGCCTGCACGCCCGGCTGCGCCGCCAGGCGGCGATCGATCTCCTCGAACGCCTTCAGCCGATCGGCCGGTTTCGGGTAGCGCGCCGACGGCAAGGTGACGGTGAACGCGACCACGCCGCGCTGATCGAAGCCTGGATCCACGGTCTGCAGCTGGAGCAGGCTCCTGACCAGGAGCACCGCGCCGACGACGAGCACCACCGACAGTGCGACTTCCGCGCCGATGAACGCGCTGCGAACGAGCTGCGCGTCACGCGATCCCGCTTCGCCGCGTTCGCTCAGCCGCCGGGCGCGCGAGACGCGCAGCGCCGGCACCACGCCGAAAAGCACCGGCGCGATCAGCGACAGCGCGACCGCGAACAGGATCACCGACTGATCGAAGCGCAGATCGGCGAAGAGCGGCAGGGACGAGGCTGCGAAGCGAACGACCGCCGCGCGTGTCAACCACGCGATCGCGACGCCGCCGGCGCCGCCGAGGAGCGACAGGATCAGCGACTCGGTGAACAGCTGTCGCACCAGCCGCCGCCGGCCCGCGCCGAGCGCCGTGCGAATCGCCAGCTCCCGGGTCCGAGCCGCCGCACGGCCCAGCTGAAGGTTCGCGACGTTCGCACAGACGATCAGGAACAGGAGTCCGACCGCACCGCTCAGCATCAGCAGCGCCGGCCGCGGCTCGAAGGCCAGGCTCGCGTGGAAGCTCTCCAGCCGCACGCCCATCTGCGTGTTCGTGTCGGGGTACTGGCGTTCGAGCGCACGCGCGATTCCGTTCATCTCCTGCTGTGCCCGCTCGATCGAGACGCCGTCGCGGCGCCGCGCCACGACGCCGAGCAAGTGCGGCCGCCGCGTGTTGGTGAAGATGGACGGCTGATACGCGACCGGCAGCCACAGCTGCACGTCGCGGCCGGGGAAGAAGAACTCGCGAGGCATCACCCCGACGACGTCGTAGGTGCGGCCGCTCAGCGAAACCGGGCGGCCGATGATTCCGGGATCGCCGGCAAAGACCGTGCGCCACAGGCCGTAGCTGATGACGGCGACGCGCGCCTTGCCTTCGAACGTCTCGTCGTCGGTGAAGCCGCGTCCCATCAGAGGCGGCGTGCCCAGGACCGTGAAGAGATTGCCGGTCACGCCAAGCGCTTTCAGGCCCTGCGGCTCGCCGTAGCCGGTGAGGAACACGTCGGTGGCGCCGCTGCCGTTGCTGTTGAACTGCTCGTAGGCGGCAACGTCGGCAAAGACCGTGTTCTGTTTCTTCCAGTCGGCGTAGTTGGCGGGCGCGGCGATGTTGCGGGTCCAGTTCTTCAACGGGTTCGTTTCGAACAGCCGCACGAGGCGATCCGGATTCGCGTACGGGAGTGGTCGGAGCAGGACGGCGCGTGCGATGGTGAAGACGGCAGTGCCGGCGCCGATGCCGATTGCCAGCGTGCCGATCGCGACGAGCGCGAACGCCGGGTGCCGCCGCAGCGCGCGCAGGCCGTAGCGGATGTCCTGCAGCGTCGTGTCGAAGGACGGGAGCCCTCGATCGTCGCGGTGCTGTTCCTTCAGCTGCATCGGACCTCCAAACCGCGTCAGCGCCACCCGGCGCGCCTCGTCGCCCGGCATCCCGCGCCGGACGTGCTCCTCGGTCAACATCGCGATGTGCAGGGCCATCTCGGCGTCGAGCTCGCGGTCCTGCCGGCGTGACGTGAACAGCGAAGTCACCCGAGACAGTCCGACGAGCAGCCGCGTGAACATCGGCCGTCAGTCTTCGTGGAGCGCGATCAGCGGATCGATGCGCGTCGCGCGAAGCGCGGGCGCGGCACACGCTGCCAGCGCGATCGCGAGGAGCACGCCGATTGCCGCCGCGTACGTCACCGGGTCGCCGGGCCGGACGCCGTAGAGCATCGACCGGACGATCGACGTCAATCCTGCCGCGCCGAGCACGCCGGCGGCCATGCCGGCCGCGACCGGCCGCAGCCCCTGGCCGACGACCATCGCAAACAGTTCGCGCGGGTGCGCGCCAAGCGCGAGGCGGATGCCCAGCTCGCGCGTCCGCTGCGAAACGACGTAGGCGAGCACACCGTAGATGCCGAGCGCCGCGAGCCCGAGCGCGACCAGCGCAAAGCCGGAAATCAGGACGGCGCGGAACCGCTCGCTCGCGATCGACAGCGACACGACGTCGGTCAACGGCGCGACGTCGGTGATCGCCAGCTCCGGGTCGATGCCGCGGATCCCCCGGCGCACCGCCTCGATCACACCAGCGTCGGCAAGAGGCGATCGGACCACGTAGGTCTCCGGATTCTGCGTGCTGGCCGCCACCGTGGAGTAGACCGCCGGCCGCGCGTCCTGGTCGAGACCGTCCTGTTTCTCGTCAGTGACCACGCCGACGATGGTGACCCACGGTTCGTCGTCTTTCGGCCGGCCGAACTTGATCCGCCGGCCGACGGCGTCTGCGCCGTGGAAATAACTCCGCGCCAGCGCCTCGTTGACGATCGTCACGTGGTCGTCGGGTCCGTCGTGATCGGTGAAGAAGCGGCCGCCGACCAGCCGGATGCCCATCGTGCGGAAGTAGTCCGGCGTGATCGACTTGTGGCGAAGCTCCTGTTCGTAGTCGTCCGGCGCACGTCCTTCGACGGTGGCGGTGGTGGTAAAAGTGGAGCCGCGCAGGGCGATAGCGCTCGCCGCGCCCACCGCCTGCACGCCGGCCAGGCCGCGCAGCCGGCGCTCGATCTCGGCGAACCCGCGCGCCTGGACGGCGTCGTCGGGATATCGGGCCCGCGGCAGGTACACCTTGAAACTGATCGCGTGATCGGGGCGGAAGCCGGGATCGACCTGTTGCAGGCGCAGCAGGCTGCGCGCGAGCAGGGCCGACCCGACGACCAGGACGACGGCGAGCCCGACTTCCAGCGCCACCAGCACTTCGCGCGCGCGAGTCGCCTGCCGTGACGTCGTCTCGGTTCGCATTGACAGCCGTTCGGCGCGCGACGTGGTCAGCGCCGGCAGCAGCCCGAACACCACCGGCGCGGCGAGACCGAGCGCGACCGCGAAGAGCAGCACCACGCGATCGACTCGTGGTGTCGCGAACGGCGGCAGCGCGTGCGGCGCCACCTGCACGAGGACCGCCGGCGCGAGCGACGCCAGCAGCACGCCGGCCGCGGTGCCGGCAATCGAGAGCACGAGGCCTTCGGTCAGCAGTTGCCTCACGATCCGCCCGCGCCCGGCGCCGAGCGCACGTCGCACCGCCAGCTCGCGCGCGCGGCCGACGCCGCGTCCCAATTGCAGGCTGGCGATGTTGGTGCAGACGATGAGGAACAGGATGCCGACCGCGGCGGCGAGGATCAGGACCGTCGGGCGCGCGTCGGCGGCCATGATGCCGTGCAGCGGCTCGACCCGGACGCCCATCTTCCTGTTCGAATCCGGAAACGTCCGCTCGAGGTCGGCGGCGATCGCGGTCATCTGGTCGCGGGCCTGCGCGACGGTCACCCCGGGACGCAACCGCGCGACCGTGTGCATCCAGTGCGGTCCGCGCATCTTGACGAAGAGGTCGGGCTCGACGCCGATCGGCGCCCAGAACTGGGCCGTCTTGTTCGGGAAGAAGAAGTCCGGCGGCATGACGCCGATCACGGTGACCGACTCGCCGCTGAGCACGATCGTCCGCCCGACGATCTGCGGATCGCCGCCGAAGATCGACTGCCAGGTGCCGTGAGACAGCACGACCACGCGATCGTGTCCCTTGAAGGTCTCGTCGAACGTGAACGTGCGCCCGGCGAGCGGCGCCGCGCGCAGCACGTCGAACAGGTTGCCCATCACCGCGATGCCGTTGAGCGGCTGCGTTTCGCCGGCGCCGGACAGGAACACGCGATACTCGCTCGCGCCGCGATCGTCGAGGCCGATGTAGCCGGCAATGTCCGTGAAGACGGTGTTGCGCGCGCGCCAGTCGGCGAGGTTGGCCGGGGCGACGACAGAGTGGGTCCAGCCCTTCAACGGGTTGACCTCCGAGATCTCCACCAGCCGATCGGGTTCGGCGAAGGGCAGCGGCCGCAGCAGGACGGCGTGCGCCACCGTGAACATCGCGGTCGCGGCGGCGATGCCGATCGCCAGCGTCAGGATCGCGACGGTCGCGAACGCGGGATTTCTGCGCAGGCTCCGCAGCGCGTAGCGGACGTCCTGCCGCGTCGTGTCCACGACCGGGAAGCCACGGTCGTCGCGGTGCCGTTCCCTGAGCTGCAGCGCGCCGCCGAAGCGCAGCGCCGCCGCGCGGGTCGCCTCGGCGCGCGACATGCCGCGGCGGACGTTGTCCTCGGCGAGCATCGCCAGGTGCGTGGCGACTTCGGCCTCGAAATCGTCGTCCAGATGCCGTCGATCGACGATCGCGCGGAGGCGGGAGACGACGACGAACAGTCGCGTCAGCACGGCGTCACCGCTCTGCCAGCCGCAGCATCCGTCCGATGACGCCGGCGATCCGGTGCCAGTTCTCGGCCTCGGTGGCGAGCTGCCGGCGGCCCGCCCTGGTGATCGTATAGAACTTCGCCTTGCGGTTGTTCTCCGACGTGCCCCACGACCCGGTGATCCAGCGGCGCTGCTGCAGGCGCAGGAGCGACGCGTAGATCGTCCCCTGATTCAGCTGCAGCACGTCGTCGCTGATCTGCTCGATGCGGCGCGCGATGCCGTAGCCGTGCAGGGGGCCCATCGCCTCGAGCGTCTGCAGCACCATCAAGTCGAGGGTCCCTTGCAGGATTTCGGACTTCGAGTCGCCCATTGGCCATCGCTCCTGTTTGACGGCCACAGGAGGATAAAGGTTGGAATGGAAACCTGTCAATGGCTGATGGCCGATCGCTGATGGCAAATCGAACATGGTCCATCGACCACCAGCCATCAGCCATCAGCCATCAGCCATCAGCCCTCAGCCATTGACAGCGAACGGTCCCCCTCCTCAGGTAATCTGTAGAACGTGCAGGACGACGACGTTCTCGGCAAAGCGTACGACGCGCGACTGATGCGCCGGCTGCTGGACTATCTGCGGCCGTACTGGCGCTCCGTCGCGGCGGCGTTCGTCACGATCGTCGTCGGCGGCGCGGCGTCGCTGGTCCAGCCCTACCTCATCAAGATCGCCATCGATCGGTACATCGCGACGCAGCGCCTCGACGGGCTCAACCGGCTCGCCGTCGTCTACCTCGCGGTCCTCACGGTCGCCTTCGTGGCCGAGTACGCCCAGACCTGGACGATGCAGCTGACCGGGCAGCGGATCATGTTCGACCTGCGCATGGCCATCTACAGCCACCTCCAGCGCCTCGATCTCCGCTACTACGACCGCAACCCGGTGGGGCGCCTGATGACGCGCGTCACCTCCGACGTCGACGTCATCAACGACCTGTTCACGTCCGGCGTGGTCACCATTTTCGGCGACGTGTTCACGCTGGTCGGGATCATGGCGATGATGCTGTGGATGAACTGGCGGCTCGCGCTGGTTGCGTTCGCCGTGCTGCCGCTGATCGTCGTGATCGCGCAGTGGTTCCGGAAGCACGTGCGCGACTCGTATCGCGTGGTGCGGGGCTGGATTGCGCGCATCAACGCGTTCCTGCAGGAAAACATCACCGGGATGTCCACGGTGCAGCTGTTCCGGCGGGAGGCGCTGAACTTCGCCCGCTTCGACGACATCGATCGCAAGCACCGCGACGCGAACATCGACTCGATCTTCTACTACGCCGTCTTCTATCCGGCGATTGAAGTCGTGAGCACGCTCGCCGTCGCACTGATCCTCTGGTACGGCGGCGGCAGTGTGCTCCGCAACACGCTGACGCTTGGCGCGCTGGTCGCGTTCATCCAGTACTCGCAGCGCTTCTTCCGGCCGATCAGCGACATGTCGGAGAAGTTCAATGTGCTGCAGTCGGCGATGGCCTCGTCGGAGCGGATCTTCAGGCTGCTCGACGAGCCGGTGGCGATCGCGTCGCCGGCACGGCCGAAGCGCCGTCCCGTGTCCGCCGCGCGCGGCGCCAGCGAAGGCTTCGGCGGCGGCCACATCCGGTTCGAGGAGGTCTGGTTTGCCTACAACGACGACGAGTGGGTGCTGAAAGGGATCACCTTCGAGGTGAAGCCCGGAGAGCGGGTCGGCATCGTCGGCGCAACCGGCTCGGGCAAGACGACGCTGATCAACCTGCTGCAGCGGTTCTACGACGTGCAGCGCGGGCGGATCACGATCGACGGCGTCGACATCCGCGAGCTCGACCTCGCCGACCTCCGCGGCCTGTTCAGCCTCGTGCTGCAGGATGTGCATCTCTTTACCGGCACGATCGCCGATAACATCAGGCTCGGGAATCCGGCCATCGACGACGAACAGGTGCGTCGGGCGGCGCAGGCGGTGCACGCAGAACCATTCGTCGAGCGCCTGCCGGGCGGTTACGACAGCGCGGTGGCGGAGCGCGGCGCGACGCTGTCAGTCGGGCAGAAGCAGCTGCTCTCTTTTGCGCGGGCGCTCGCGTTCGATCCACGCGTGCTGATTCTGGACGAGGCGACGTCGAGCGTGGACACGGAGACCGAGATCGTCATCCGCGACGCGCTGCGCGTCCTGATGGCCGGCCGCACGACGATCGCGATCGCTCATCGTCTGTCGACGATTCAGGACATGGACAAGATCCTGGTGCTGCACAAGGGGCAGCTCAGAGAGTCCGGCACGCACCAGGAACTGCTCGCGCACCGCGGGATCTACTTCAAGTTGTTCGAGCTGCAGTACCGCGGAACGGACGTGAAGAGCGAGCCAGAAAGCGGCGCGAAGGCTTTAGCCGAGCGATGAGCCGTCCCGCTAATTCTGAGGCGCCTGCGGCAGCGGACGCGCTGGCAGCGGCTCGGGTCCTGCCCGCGTGAACATCCGTTCGAGCAGGCTGGGCGTCGTCGCCCGCGGACTCCAGCCGAGACGCAGCACGTTCAGGTGCACCGGACGGCGGCCGAACTGCAGCGCCTCGTTGCAGCTCCACATGTAGATGTCGATCTGCCGTCCCTGCACGGCCGGACCGGTGTCCATCACCGTGTAGATCCCGTTGTACTTCCCGGGCAGCGAGTCCACCTCGATCACCGAACCCACCGGCAGGAGCTCCGGATCGGCGGCGGCGACGCCGGTCTGCGCGGCGACGCCGGCAGTGGTCACCATCCCCTTGCAGTACGCGCTGGCGCTGAAGGCGAGACGCGAGCCCGGTAGCGGCAGCGCGTATGCTTCATGCAGCGTCGCCAGGCGCGCCACGTACTTCGAATCGAGCGCCCGCACTTCGTACATCGACACGAAACCACACGCCGCAATCCCGGTGACAATCGTCCGCCGCCAGAAGCGATCTGAAATGATCATGGCAAGGCAGAAAGGCGGAGGGCAGAAAGGAAGAAACTCAAGGTCCGCCTTCTACCTTCCTGCCCTGCTCATTTCTTGTGGTGGATGATGTCATGAATGCGGCGGCGACTTGTCACGAAAGCGAGCGCGAGCGGATATGCCAAAGCTGCAAGTACGAGCGCGCCAAAAAACGATCCAACCGCGTACGGCCACAGCAGAGGTTTCAGGAATGTGATCAACCGATGCCAGAATTCGCTGCCGAAAATTGTAAGCTCGAACATCGCCCCGAGCTGCGAGCGCAGGTTGGGCGGCAGCTTGTGTCCAGTGATGCGCGCGCCTGCCATTGTCGCGAACGCGTAGTACGGCGCGATGATCCACGGCAGGTTCGAGTACACGCCGATCATCACCGCAACACGGTTGAGGTTCAGGACGAACGCGGCGACGATCCCCAGCACCGTATGAAAGCCGAGCATTGGCGAGAAGCCAAAGAAGACGCCGAGTGCGAACGCCGCCGCCGTCCGCTCGGGCGAGTCGTCGATGTGCAGCAGCGTCCCGAGCCAGCGCCGGATCAGCGCGCGCGTGAGGTGAATCATGCGAAGTGGGTGAACCCGCCCGGCACCGGCAGCACCTCGTCTCCCCGCCGAAGCACGACCGTGCGATCGGCCGTGCACTCGCCGATGCGCGTGATCGCGACTCCGCCATGCTGCGCCGCAGTCTTCAGCCGCCGGCGCATTCGCGGGCGGATGGTGAACAGCAGCTCGTAGTCGTCTCCACCACTCATCGCACGCAGGACCGGGTCGCCGCCGCGCGATTCGAAATGCGCGCGCGCCGCCGGCTCGATCGGCAGCGCATCCGCATCGATCGAGACCCCGACGCCGCTCGCTTCGGCGATCCGATGCAGACCGTCTGCCAGGCCGTCGCTCAGGTCGATGCACGCCGACGCGGCGCGGTTGCGCGCGAGATGAAGGCCGAGGCGGACCCGCGGCTGCGGAAACAGGAAAGCCTGCACCAGCGCCGCGCCCGAGTCGTCAATCACAAGTCGGGAGTCGTCAGTCGACTCGTCAGCCGCAGGACTGATGACTGCCGACTTGCGACTGATGACTAATCCGGCCGCTGCCGACCCGAGCCTGCCGCTGACGTAGACGTCGTCGCCGGCGCGGGCGCCCGCGCGCGTCAGCGCCTGCCGGCGTTTCACCGAGCCGGCGACGGTGACGTCGATCATCAGCGGCCCCGGCGAGCGGGCCAGGTTGCCGCCGACGACGTGCACGCGATGCGCGCGCGCGAGCGAGGCGAAGCCCTCGGCGATCGCGTCGTACTCGGCAACCGGCAGCGCGGCGGGCAGCGCCATCGACAACAGCGCCAGGCGCGGCGCCGCGCCCATCGCCGCGAGATCGCTCAGGTTGACGGCGAGCGCGCGGTGGCCGATCGCTTCGGGCGGCGTGAACGTTCGATCGAAATGAATGCCCTCGACGAGGGCATCGACGGTGAGCACCTCGACGCGGTTCCGTTCCGGTTCGACGACCGCCGCATCGTCGCCGATGCCGATGATCAGCCAGTCGGGCGGGGCGGGCAGGCGCTCCTGAAGACGGGCGACGAGCTCGCGCTCGGTCAGCGTGTCGACGGTCAGACCCACGGTGGTGTGCGGCCTCCGGGGTCTCTTCGGCTTCGGCGCACTCTCACTTGGCGTAGTCGACCGCGCGCGTCTCCCGGATGACGGTGACCTTGATCTGTCCCGGATACTCGAGCTCGTTCTCGATGCGGCGCGCGATGTCCTTGGACAGCCAGACGGCTTCCTCGTCGGAGATCTTCTCGCTCTCGACCATGATGCGGATCTCGCGCCCGGCCTGCAGCGCGAACGACTTCGAGACGCCCCTGAACGAGTCGGCGATGCCCTCGAGCTTCTCGAGCCGCTTGACGTACGACTCGAGGATGTCGCGCCGCGCACCCGGACGCGCGGCGGAAATCGCGTCGGCCGCCTGGACGATCATCGCTTCGAGCGACGGCCAGTCGATGTCCATGTGGTGCGCGGCCATCGCCATCACCACGGCTTCGTTCTCGCCGTGCTTGCGGAGGAAATCGATCCCGAGCTGCAGGTGCGTGCCCTCCATCTCGCGGTCGATCGCCTTGCCGATGTCGTGGACGAACGCCGCCCGGACCGCGACGTGCGCATCGAGCCCCACCTCCCGGGCCATGATGCCCGCCAGCCGCGCGACTTCGGCCGAGTGGGCCAGCACGTTCTGGCCGTAGCTGGTGCGGAACTTCAGCCGGCCCATCAGCCGCAGGATCTCCGGATGCAGATCGTGCAGGCCGAGCTCGAAGGCGACCGCGGCCCCTTCCTTGCGCACCTCCTCGTCGGTTTCGTCCTTTACCTTCTGCACCACTTCTTCGATGCGCGCCGGATGGATACGGCCATCGGCGATGAGCCGCTCGATCGCTTTCTTGGCGACCTCGCGCCGGTACGGATCGAAGCCGGAGAGGATGATCGCGCCCGGCGTGTCGTCGACGATCAGATCGACCCCGGTCGCGAGCTCGAGCGCGCGGATGTTGCGGCCCTCGCGGCCGATGATGCGCCCCTTCAGATCGTCGCTCGGGAGATCGACCACCGACACCGTGGTCTCGATCGCGTGCTCGGCGGCGCAGCGCTGGATCGCCTCGGTGATGTAGTGCTTGGCGCGATCGACTGCCGTCTCGCGCGCTTCGGCGTCGAGCCGCTTCAGGAGGTTGGCCGCGTCGTGCCGCGCCTCGCTTTCGATCTGCTTGATCAGCAGTTCCTTGGCTTCGTCGGCGGTCAGCCCGGCGACGCGTTCGAGCTCATGCTTCTGCTGGGCGACGAGGTGCTCGTACTTGGCCACCGCCGCGGCAGCCGTCTTTTCGCGCTCGCTCAGCGCGCGGTCGCGGGAGTTGAGCTCCTTTTCGAGCCGCTCGATCGCGGCCTGGCGCTCGGCGGCGGCGGCTTCGCGGCGCAACAGCGTCTGCTCGAGCGTGGCGGCCTGCTGCCGATCCTGGCGCGCCTGGCGCTCGGCCTCCATCAGGATCTCGTGCGCCTTCTCCTTCGCTTCGAGCAGCGCCTCCTTCTTGCGCGTCTCGGCGTCGCGGTCGGCGTCCCTGGCGACGCGGAGCGCGGTCTCCTCAGCGCGGCCGATCGTCTCGGCCGCGATCCGCTTCCGGTTGGCCATCCACACGAGGAACGCCGCGGCCGCCACCACCGCGGTCACCACCCCGGGGATGATTACGTTCGCAACGATCGGTAACACGCGTGACGTCCTTTCCCGTCGTCGGGGGCAGGCCCCGGGAAGCCCCGCGGTGCCAATAGAAAAGGGGCCAGACCCCTTTTTCGGTACGGCGCACTCGAAAAAGGGGTTCGACCCCTTTTGCTGAACTTGGAGTTGCGAGAGAACGACCCCGCTTTGCCGTGTGGGGAGGTCGATGAACCTGCGTAAGCAGGTGGAACCGCTCAAAAAAGCCGCGCTTCAGGCTTCCTCGCTACAGAGGCATGCACACCACGCGGCGTCGCGACTCACTTGGGTAAAACGTTGGCTCA
>DATFWL010000289.1:0-41499 GCA_035259385.1 Vicinamibacterales bacterium
CAGGTTGTTTCGGAACACGACGTCGTTCGTGACGCTCCAGGTGTCGGGCGCGACACCGAGCACGTTCGCGACCGACGCCACGTGACGGACGACGTTGTTGGTGAACTGGAGATCCTGCACCACCGTCCATGGTGCGCCGCCGTCCTGATTCATCGGGCTGATCATGAACGCGTATCCCTGCTGCGCCGCCGCCCAGCAGTACTCCAACAGGTTGCTGTCGACGACGACGCGCTGAGCGTTCTTCAACTCGATCAGGTTCTTGACGATCCACCCCTGATCGCGCCAGTCCGGTTGCTTTCGAATCGTGTTGCCCGAGATCGTGATGTCGGACGGCACGAGGTACGGAATTGACGGATCCGAGCCGCCGCTCATGATGTTTTCTCCGCTCGCCTCGAGGTAATTGTTGGTGATCGTGAACGGTCCCGGTCCGTTATAGAGGCCGATCGCCTGCGAATCGCTCTCCGCCGACTTGATGTCCGAGATGTACGAATTGATCACCCAGGCGGACGCAGCATTCAGGAGAATCCCGCGTTTCTGTCCGTTCACCGGGTCGCCATGGATGTAGCAGCGATCGAACACGATGTCGTGCGGAACGTCGTCGAGCGTGTTCACACCTTCGCCACCGACTTCGACGATCTGATTCGCGGCATAGGTGTTGACGATTTCGAGCAGCAGGAGCCGGTAGTGATGCGCGCCGGGCTCGGTGATGAACGCCGCCATGCCGGCGTCGCCGCCTTGCACCTTCGCAAGCTGGCCGGCGTTGTCGGGCGTGACGCGGACGCCGTCGGCGGGCACGCTCCAGTCGGGCGCGGACGATCGGATCGTGATGAAGCTGCTGCCGTCCTTTGCTCGGAGGTAGAAGACGCCACGGTAGGTGGCCCCGGCGGCGAGCACGATCGTGTCGCCCGGCTGCGCCGCATCGATCGCGGCCTGCAGATCGCCGTCGGCGGGCACGTCGATCGTTCCGCCGGTCGGCGTCGGCGTCGGCGTCGGCGTCGGCGTCGGCCTCGGCGTCGGCGAGCCGCCGACGAACTCGATCGAATCGAAGTTGCCGACCGACGCGGCCATCGTGTCCATCACCAGCCGCGCGATCTGTGGGCCCGCCGCGAGCGAGACCGTCCAGCTGACCGTCTGCCAGTTCTGCCACCCGCCGGTATCGGGTACGCTGACGCTGCCGGTCACGTCGGCGCCGTTCATCTCGAGATGAAAGGTGCCGCCCTGTCCGAGTGACGCGACGCGGAAATTGACCGTGTAGGTTCCTGGCGCCGTGACGTTGACGCTGTACTTCAGCCACTCACCGGGCTTCACCTTGCACACGTCGTAGCCCCCAGACGCCGTCGGCTCGATGTCGACGTCGGTCGATCGATAGGCGCCAGAGCTGTTGCCGCTGGTCGTGTCGTGATAGGCGACTCCTTCGCCACCGTGGTCGAAGTCTTCCGCTTGAACGACGCCGGGGAGCGACACCGGCGTTCCCGTGAATGGAGTCGAGTCTGTCGGCGTCGCCGCGGCGGTGAACGTCATCCATTCGAGATTTCCGATTCCGCCGGAGCTCCCCGCGGAATCCATGACGACATGCGCGATCTGCCAGCCGGCCGAGAGCGAGACCGTTGTCGTGACGTCCTGCCATGCCTGCCAGCCGCCCGTATCCGGAATTGTGATCGCGCCGGTCGCGTTCGTGCCGTTGAATTCGACGTGGAACGTCCCGCCCTGTCCGAGCGATGCGACGCGGAACGTCGCGGCGTAGGTTCCCGCGCTCTCGACGCTGACCGTGTAGTTCAGCCACTCGCCGGGGCGAATCTTCGCGACGTCGTACCCTCCTTCGCTGCTGGCCTCGACGTCGACGTCGGTCTGGCGATAGGCGCCCAACGCGTTGCCGCTCGTAGTGTCGTGGTATGCGACGCCTTCGCCGCCGTCGTCGAAGTCGGGCGCCCAAATCGTGCCGGGTATCGCCGCCGCCGTGCCGGTGAACGGCGTCGACGTTGCCGCCATCATCGGATGTCCGCTCATCACTGCTGCAACGCAGAAACACACACAGCGCACCACTCGTCGCATCATGTCTCCTCGAACAGGTTTTGAAGTGCTGAGACTCGGCGTCATCGCAAAGATGACGCCGAAGGTCGTCGCAGGCGCAATCACACCGGTTTTCGCCGTTGGCGGATCACCGGCCGTGCGATCGGGTACCGCCGGCGGCGCGTCCGTCCGGTAAGACTTACACGCCGGAGCAGCCTCGACCCAGGAACACGCGCGAACGCGCGCGATCGCACGCGACACGTCGGTGCCCGTGTGTTCAGCCTTGATGCGCTCGTCATCGGTCACGATGGCGTCAAGGGACGACGCTCAGAAAATTCACGTTGGCGATGCCGTTGGTCCCGGCCGCGACGAAGACCAGGCGGATGCGATGCAGTCCCGACTGGAGGACGACGCCCTCCGTGCGGATCGTCGTCCACACTTGCCAGCCGCCGGTGTTCGGCACTGTCAGCGGTCCGGTGACGTCGACGCCATCCACGTCGACGCGCAGCGTGGCCCCCGTGCTCGCGCTTGCCACCCGCAGTTCGATCGCGTAGGTGCCGGTTGCCGTCACCTGTGCCGTGTACTGCAGCCACTCGCCCGCACGGGTCCAGCCGATGTCCCATCCGCCGCCTGCGTCCGACGTGGCTTCGATGTCGACGTCGGTCTGCCGATAGGCGCCGCCGCGATTACCGGGCGTCGTATCGACATAGGCGACCGACGCGCCGCCCTCGTCGAAGTTTTCCGCCTCGATGGTGCCGGGCAGGACGACCGGTGTGCCGCCCAACGGGGACACTCCGGTCGATCGACTGAACTCGATCCGGTTCACATTGGCGACGCCGCCAGTTGATCCATTCGCGTCGAAGGCCAGCCGCAGCTGGTGGGTGCCGGTGCGCAGCGGCACCTGGCTCACGGTCACGGTGCTCCACGCCTGCCATCCGCCGGTGTTCGGCACCGGCACGGCTCCCGTCACGTTGACGCCATCGATTTCCAGATGCAGCAGGCCGCCGGATCCGCTCGACGCGAGCCTGAACCCGACGTCGTACTGGTCGTCCGCCGTGACGTTCACGGTGTACTGGAGCCACTCGGACGGCCGGGTCCAGCCGACGTCGAAGCCGCCGCCCGCGTCGGCGGTGCTTTCGAGGTCGACGTCCGTCGCCCGGGACGCACCACCCTTGTTGCCCGGCGTCGTGTCGTGATAGGCCACGCCCTCGCCGCCATCGTCGAACTCTTCCGCTTCGATCGTGCCTGGTATTGCGCGCGGCGAACCGCCGTACGGCGACGACGTCGGCGGAGGGGGCGGCCCGCCCGCGCCTTTCACGATCGAGAAGTAGTCACGCGTGACGCCGGTGGCGTCGAGAAACGAGGCGTCCAGCCGGTTGCCCTGGATGTCGAGGACCAGCGATCCGAGCACCGCCATCGACGAGTACATCGCAGGATGGTTCAATGTGCCGCCGCTCGTGAGCTTTCCGGAAGTGCCGGCGACGACGTAGACCGCGCCCGCGTGCGGGTTCATCGAATAGAGGGGCTTGGCGTATGCGCCGGAGCCGTCCGCGCGGCCGCTGCCGCCGTCTTTCTCCATCGCCGCGCTGAACGTCGTCGACAGGCCATAGTGGCCGTCGATCAGAAACGACCGCTCGTAGGAATGGCTGTGGCCGCAGAGCACGAGGTCGACGCCGAAGTTCTCGAGAATCGGCACCGCGTTCTGCCGCATCTCCATGAGCTCGATCTCGGCGTCCGAGTCGTGCGAACCCTTCGAGTACGGCGGATGATGCCAGTAGGCGATCACCCACGGCTGCGTGTTGGCCGCCAGGTCGCGCTGCAGCCAGGTCAGCATCGGCCCGGTCGGCGAGCGATCGGTCTCGAACGATTCGAGCTCCACGAAATGGATGTTCGCGTAGTCGAACGAGTAATAGGCCTCGGTGCCCGACGGCGCGCCTCCAGCCTCGCCCTGCTTCGGCAGCGTGAAGATGTCGAAATATGGCCCTGTGTTGCTGTCGGCGTCCGACGCCGATCCGTCGTGATTGCCGTAGGCCGGCCAGAGCACCGTGCTGCGCAGCATCGCCGGATACGTGTCGAAGACGGCCGTCTGGTACTCCGTATCCAGACCGTCGTTGTAGGCGTTGTCGCCGAGCATCAGCCACAGGTCGGTGCCACGCGATCCGGTGAAGGTGGCGTACGCGTCGCGAACCGCCATTGCGTTCGCGTCGCCCGTTCCGGAATCGCCGACCGCCCAGATGCGCACCGGCCGCTCCGTGCCAGCGACCGGCGACGTGTTGAAATGGAACGTCGCGTCACCGGCGATCGTCGCCGTCGGCGTTCCGATCGAGTAGTAGTACGTCGTCTCCGGCGTGAGCCCGGTGAGGGACACTTCGTGTTCCGTGCCCGCTGACGCCTCCTGAGCCGATCCGGACACCACGCCCGGCGACGGGCCGAACTGCACGCTGCCGACGACGGCGGAACTGGTTCGCCAGCGCACCACGATGGTGGTTGGCGTGCCGAGTTGCAGGTACGGACCGCGGGTGATGGTTGTTGTCGACGAATCGCCGAGCAACTCGAGGTCGAAGCTGATGTCGCTGCTGGTCGGATCCGACTGGTGCACTTCGACGGCGATCACGTTCGAGCCGGCGACGAGCAGCGACGGACTGAGGTCCGCGGTGACGAACGTCGATTCGTCGGCGCCGCCGACCGTCGTCGATGCCAGCGTGGAACTGCTGATTGCGCCGGCTGGCATGTTCGTGCGAAAGGCTTCGGTGCCGTTGAGGTACACGACCGCGCCATCGTCGCGGAGGATGCGCAGATGGAGGCTGGCGAAGTTCGCAGGGTCACTGACGGAGAACGTGCGCCGGAAGTAGGTGGTGATGAACTTTGCGCTCGGGTCTCCACCGAAGCCGACGACCGTCGCTTCGTCGCCGTCCCCGTAGCCAAGCTGCGCGGGGCCGGAGCCCCATGCCGCGTCGTCGAACGCAGCGGTCCGCCACGCTGTGCCTTGATTGCTACCATCGTCGAGATACTTCCAGACGCTGCCTGGTGGAATCAGCTGCGACGATTGAGCACCGAGCGGGGCGGAGGTGATCGTCGGGAGCGCGACCAGAATGACGGTGAGCAGCCGGATAGTGCGCGACCAGGATGGGGGATACACAGTTAGTCCTGCTTTCGCGCTGCGAACGGCGAGCCGTCAGCAGGCGTGAGAAAGATTCCCGCGCGTGCGGCGGCCAGCGGTGAGGTCGGAATGGAGTCCTGTGGTACGACGGTCCGGCGCAAAGATTTGCGCCGGACCGTCACACGACAACGGACGACCGTCGATCGAAAAGCTGCTGCGACTTACCAGATCGTGAGCGTTGCAACGACAGGGTCGTGGTCGGACGGTTGGACCCCGTTGACGACCGTGTACGGCACGGTGATGTTGTCGACCGAGACCAGGTTCGGCGAGAGGAAGATGTAGTCAATCCGCGACTGACCCTCCGTCGCGCCGGACCCGTTATAGGAGCCGGCGCTTCCGGCGTATACACCGGCAAGCCACCCGTCTACGTACCCGCCGACGAGCGCGTAGTAGTCGCTCGTGTCCTGCCACGTGTTGAAGTCGCCCATGAACACCCGTGGCTCGGAGAAATTCGACAGCCACCACATCGCTTCGCCGATCTGCGTGGGCCGCCACGAGGCGTTGTCGTATTCGATGTGCGTCGAGAACAGGTTCACAGTGCGGCCATTGACGGCGACCCCGACCTGCGCCACGCCGCGGCCGAAATCCAGAATGAAATAACTCGACGACACCACCGGGAGCGATGACAGGATCACGTTGCCGACGCCGTTTGGATTGACGACCTGCATGTACCAGGTCATGCCGGTCTTCTGCTCCATCAGCGAGCGCAGTGTGTCGCTCATGTCGAAGTTGTAGGCGCAGGTACCAGAGTAGAAATTCACCTCGTTCAGGCTGACGACCTGGACGTTCTGCGCGATGATCGTATCGGTGATGCGGTCGGGATTGCAGACGCCGTCCGACCCCATGGTCTTGTGGATGTTGTACTGCATCACGCGAATCGTCGTTCCGGAGGACGGCGGCGGTGGCGGTGGTGGTGGCGGTGGGGACGCGCCTCCGTAGGTGACGACGAGCTGCGGCCGGACGTTGGGATCGGCGGCGCGCGTCGAATAGAACTCCCGGTAGTTGCCGGCGTTGGCGCCTCCCGTGTCGACGAGCGCGACGCGCGTATACCGCGTTCCGAAGTCGCCGTTGACGACGTGCTGCACCAGGTCCGTGAGATCGAACGCGTAGGCCTGACCGGCGGCGTTGTTGACCCACGTGGTGCCGTAGCTGCCGCCGAAGTCGCCGCCTCGCGACGACCAGGCCCGTCCGGAGCGGTAATAGTACCAGTTGGTCTGACCCGTCACGAACGACTGCGTGACGTTGAAGGCGGTGAACGGCCGCCATTCATCGCTTTCAGCGTTCTTCAGCACCAGATACAGCGTCGCGCTCTGAATCTGCGCGCCGGCCGGGATGTTGTTCTGCGTATCGATCTTCAGCAGGATCCGCCGTGTGTAGCTCTCCGAGTTGCTCACTTTCGAGGCGAGGACGTCGCTGTTGCTGAAATCGGTCATGCCCGCCGCGCCGCCCTGGATGGTGAGATCGGCGTTGATCTGTGTGCCCGGCGTGCTGAGCGACATCGTTTCCTGCGCTGACGCGGTCGCAGCGAAGAAGCTGCCCATCGCGATCAGGAGGGCCAGTTGGCAGATGAATCGTCGAGCGCGGGCCGGTGAGCACAGGTGCACCATAAACAATCGAGCCTCCGAAGAATTGCGCGCGCCGCCGACGGCGCGTTGATGTTCCGGGTTTGTTCGAAGCCTTTCGTTCCGGCGTTGTTATCGGTCGTGTGTCGTAAGTTCTTAGGTCGCGACCGAATTCGACGCGCACGTCTGCGCAACGTGCTGACACGGACTCCGTCGCCCGTCGATTCACCGCATCGACAGAGCGCTGCCGCTCACGCGCCGATCGCTGATCGGAACCTTAGGGAACGGTCAAGACAGTTCTGACCGTTGGTCGCCGAGGGGCAAGCACGCTGCCACTTGGGCCACACGCCGTTTCTGGGGGCTTTCTGGCGGGTCTAGGAATGAAGCTTCCCCGACGTGGGGAAGCTGAACAGAATTGTAACTCTGCCGTTTGTAAATTTTACCGGGCAGCTCGTCCGATCGGCCATTTCAGGCGCAAAAACGTCACTACACACACGCAAGCGGCCAAAGACTGCGTCCGGTTCAGATACAGATGACTCGGATCCAGGCGATCTATTGCTGAGATTGGCGACGTCGTGTAGTCGCATCATTCACGGACTTCTCAGTCAGCAAGCCTAGCCGAATACACTCCTCGCGCCGAGGCTCCTGACGAGCGCGAATCGCCACGCGAGGAGGCTCGCCGACAGCCGCGCCGCGTCGCGCCGCCAGCTGTCTTCTCGACCGCGGATGTCGCGGTCGAAAATCTCGCGCAACGCCGCCTTGCTCGTGAGCGCCACGATGCTGTCGTGCCGCATCGCCCACATCATTCCCGCGAGCGCCAGTTGATGACGCCGTGCATGCGTCAGTCGGCAGAGATCACGGATGCGCGCACAGTTGCGCATGTGGCGAGCATGCTTGTGCGCTTTGAACGAGCCGGCATCGCGTGTTCTCGCGCGCTGCGCGACCTTCAGGAACTTGTGAACGCCGAACGAGAAGCACTCGAAGTCGGAGACGACCTCGCCGTGATTGGCGAATGGCGCCGGCGTCCCGGACCACATTCGCCGCGTGACGTCCGGCGGATCAGGGTCGACGAACAGTTCATCGGTGATCTCGCCCCACCGAACCCCCGACCGGAACAGATGCACGCCGAGCGTCTCTTCTTCGGTGAAGCAATCCCAGATCGGAAAGGCAAAGTGCTGGACGTCCGGCCAGTCATCGGCCGCGCGGACTGCGTCTGCGAGCGACGTGTCGGATCGCAGCGTCATGTCGGCGTCGAGCTTGAGAAAGAGATCGAACGCCGGCGCGCGATCCATGATCGTCCGGTACAAACGCGCGTGTGCGTCGCGATTCGACAAGCCGGCGATGATCTCGTGCTGGAAGTCGTGAAAGGACTGGCGCGCGAGTTGTCGGGTGAGTACGGGGAGGGCGGCCTCCCCGGTGCTCAGCGTGAGAATCAGCAGCCTGGCCACATCGACCGGAGTTTCTTCGTCTACGACAAGCTGACCTGCGGCGGCGGAATCACGACCTTGCGCTCGGTCCACCGCTGTTTCGCGATGCCGGCAAAGAAGCAGAGCCAGAGCTCGTGCTCGAACGCCAGCGCCGCGTCACCGCGCACGCGCGCGCGGGCCATGTCCCTCACGTGCGTGAGGAGCGTGCGATACATGTAGCGCGGCACGCCGCCAATCCGGGGGATCGTCGAGAAATCGAGCCGCGACTGGTCCGGAGCGTCCATGTCGACGCCGAGCTTCGTGAACAGGATGGCGCGGCTGATGCCGTGCCAGTAGTACCACCGCCGGAAATAGTCTTTCCTGAGCCGGTCGGCCTCGACCACGTGGTGGACGATCATGTCCGGGACGTAGAACCCGCGCAGTCCGGCGGCGCGCGCGCGGAGATGCCACTCGCGCTGAGCCTGATTGCGCAGCGTGCCGGCCTTCCTGCCGAGGCGGTTGTCGAAGAGATCGATCCGTTCGTACGTCTCCCGGTGCGCGGCGGTATTGATGCCGAGAGGCCACGGCATCCCGTTCACGCCGAACTCGCGCGGCGTGTCGCCGTAGTCCTGCAACGCGAGCACGGCCCAGTGTCCGCCGCTCGGCCCGTTCGGCAGCCACGCGGGGCGTGGTCCGCCCCACAGGGGCCGGACCTTTCCGCCGACGTAGTCGCATCCGTGCGCGTCGAGGCCGGCAGCGGCCCTGGTCAGCCAGTCCGGCTCGACCCGCGCGTCGTCGTCGGTCGTCGCGATGATGTGGCCGGCCGCGGCGCGGATGCCGCTGTTGATCGCCGCATAGCGGCCCTGCTCCGGCTCGAAGAGATATCGCAGCCGCGCGGGGAAGGACGCAGCCTCCTGCTCGACGACCCGGCCCGTGTGGTCGTGCGAGTTGTTGTCGACGACGAGCAGTTCCCAGTCGCCGGCAACCTTCAGCTTCGCGATGCTGCGGATTGTCTCCCGGAGATCGTCCGCGCGGTTGTAGGTCGGGATGATGATCGAGAAGATCATACGGTTGACCTCCGCCTGCAGTACCCGCGCCATGCTCGGCGGTTATGCGGCGGGGCTCGCGACTGATTCGAACGCCGACCGTCTGAATCGTGAGCGCCGGATGACCGTCGATCATCATCCGGCCGTCTCACTCACTCGAACGGACGAGACTCGCGGCTGGTCAGAACCCTATCCAGAAGAAGTTGTAGTTGCCAACGCCGCCCGCGGTGCTGGCGGCGTCGAACGACACCCGGAGGACATGTTGACCGGCCGTGTACGCGATGTTCCCGGCATTGAGGTTCACCCAGTTCTGCCAGCCGCCGGTATCGGGAATGGCAACCGGTCCGGTTTGATCGACGCCGTCCACCTCGACGTGGAACACGCCACCGGCGCCCAGGTTCGCGATCCGAACCCAGAACGGATAGGTGCCGGGCGTCGTGACGTTGACCGTGTACTTCAGCCATTCTCCGGCTCTCGTCTTCATCACGTCGAACCCGCCGCCGGCATCCAACGTCGCCTCGACATCCACGTCCGTTGCTCGATAGGCGTTGCCGCTGTTGCCCGGCGTCGTGTCGAAGTAGGCGACCGACTGTCCGCCCTCGTCGAAGTTCTCAGCCTGCACCGCACCAGGGAGAGACGGCGGCGTTCCACCGAACGGTGTCGATGTCGATCCACCACCGCCCGTCCCGCCGGTCGTGAAACTCCACACTGGTCCGCTGTTCACCTGCTGGGCCCACGTCCGATCGACGATGCGCCAGAAGTAGGTCGTACCCGGCTGGAGGTTGTTGATCGTGAAGGTTTCAACGACGCCGGGATCGGGCGCGCCAATCTGCTGATTGAACTGGATCAGCGGCGGGTTCGACGACGTCCCGAAATAGATGTCGTAAAAATGCGACCACGGTCCGCCGTCCCACGTCAGCGTCACGCTCGACCCGCTGACGGATGCGCCGTTTGATGGGGAGTAATACGCCGGCGAGTCGGGTGGCAGCGGCTGGAACGGCACGAACAGCGTCGGGTCGTTCCATTTCGTCTGGAATTGATTGGCGAACCACTGGAAGAACCACGGTTTGCCGATCGACGGATTGTAAAAATAGTTGTGCTCGTCCTGATTGATCGCCGACGCGATCGTCCAGTTCGACGAGCCGAAGATCGTCTCGCCGAGCCCGTAGAGGATCACCGAGGCCTCGTGCGTCAGGCCCTGATGCTGCCGCATCTTGATCTGGGCGCCGCCCATGTACATCCGGTCGACTTCCTTCGAATCGTACAGGCGCTTGGGATTCCGGTATTCCTGAGGCTCCGTGATCAGCCGGACCGGAACGCCGCGTGCGACGGCGCGAATGATCGCGTCGGTCGGGCGATCGTCGGTGACGCGGAACACGATCGTGTCGATCGCCTGCCACTCCGCATCGATTCGTGAGGTCAGACGGGCGCCGAAGTCTTCCAATGGCGGGAAGTCCATCGCCGGATCGACATCGAACTTCGGATAGTTTCGCACCAGCGGACCATTGATGTTCGCGTAGTTCCGGAAGACGGTGGTGTCGATCCAGCGACCGTCGAATCGCCGGCGGAAGCTGTTGGTGATCGAGAGGTCGTTGGTGAAGTAGACGGCCTCGTCCTCGTAGTTGGAATTCGGCACCGCGGGCGTGTACGAGAAGGAATCGTAGTTCGCCTTGCTGAACTCGACCATATTCTGGCCATGAAACAGCATCATCTTGAAGTGCAGCACGTCTTCGCCGAACTTCTCGCGCATCGGAATCCCGGCATCGCTCAACATCTGCAGCATGGTCGAGTTCAGCGGGTAAGTGGGATTGGCGCGTGTATCGACCAGGACCCGGACCGGAACGCCGGCCTGCCAGCGCCGTATCAGCTCCGTGGCGAACATCGAGTCCGTCATATACCAGAAGCCGACGTCGATTCCTGCCCATTCGTTGCGGATCAGGTTCAAGACCGGCTCGCGGCAATCCTCGAGTCGAGTGTCGCAGAGACGCTCCGGTGGCGGAACCGGCACCTGTGCCACCGCACGAACCGGCGAGACTACGGCGAGAAAAGAAGCAATTACGATGGAAAAGGATCGGTTCATGGAAATTGGGGTGGCAACGCGTATGCCGGGGATGAGGCGAACGACCTCCGAGCATTAACGGACCGAGGGCTCTAGGGATACGGCGATCGACGCGCCGATCGCGACCGAGAGGGATGACACCAGACCCATCGGCCGTTACTCAATTTGTGAAGTCGGATCGTCAGCAATGACCGGCCTGCGCTGAACGGCGTAGCCGTGCAGTAACGGCAGGCTTACTGAAAACCAACCTTTTACGCGATTGGCATGGCCTCTGCTGTTATTCGGTCCGGTGCGATCCATCTTGCCCCCGGTGCGACTTTCAGTCGTGATGAGCACCTTCAATCGCGGTGAGCTGCTCGCCGACGCCGTGCGCAGCATCCTGACTCAGCAGCACCCCGAGACGCCGCCGTTCGAGTTGATCGTCGTGGACAACAATTCCACAGACGGCACGCGAGAGATGGTCGAGCGATTCGCCGCGTTGGATTCGCGCGTCCGGTATGTCTTCGAACCACAGCAGGGATCGTCGTTCGGGCGCAATGCCGGCATTCGCGCCGCCCGTGCGCCGATCGTCGCCTTCACCGACGACGACGTGAGGGCGCAGCCAGACTGGCTGGCGGCCATCGTCCGCGCGTTCGACGAGCATCCCGACGCGGACGTCGTCGGCGGCCGCGTGCTGCCAATCTGGCCGTCCGCGCCGCCGCGGTGGCTGACCCGCGACCACTGGATGCCGCTGGCGCTCGTGGACTACGGCAATGCGCCCGTTGTCGTCAGCGCAGACCGTCCCATCTGTTTGGTGACCGCAAACTGTTCGTTCCGACGTCGCGTTTTCGACACCGTCGGCCTGTTCGCGCCGCATTTGGGCCTCGGCAAGGACGGCACGCTCGGTTCGGTCGAGGATCATGAGATCCAGCTGAGGGTGAGGCGTGCCGGCGGCCGCGTCCTCTACGACCCTCTCATCGTCGTCCGCGCCGACATCCAGCCGAGCCGTCTGGAGCGCAGCTATCATCGGCGCTGGCACAGCGGGCACGGGTACTTCCACGCGCTGCTGCGCTCGGAGGACATGGAGCAGACGCGGGTCGGCACGTTGTGTGGCGTTCCCGCGCACCTCTACCGGCAGGCGCTCCAGGACTTCCTCGCGTGGACGCGAGCGCAGATAACCGGCGACCGCGAGCGCGCCTTCGAGCGTGAGCTCCGCCTTCGGTTCTTTGCGTCGTTCTTCACGACGCGCCGGCGCGAGTTCGCCAGGCGGCCGCTGAACGAGCGGCTGCGCGAGCTCCGGCAATTCCTTCCTATTCCGGCTCGCTGGCGCGACGGGGTGACCCAGGCGCGCACGCGCGTAGCGGGCGGCAAGTGACCTTCGACGGCATCGTCTCGCCGATGATTCACACGGTTCGACGCCTGGACACGACGTGGCATCGGGCGATGTGGCCGGAGGCGCGGTCGGTCGTCTTCGACGCGCGCAGTGCCATGGAATACGGGGTGATGGCGCCGGTCCATCGGCGGTTGCTCTCGGATGCCCGCGTGGCGACTGCGCTGATGTCGAGCGCCCGTCCCGATCGCGCTCGCGAGATCTTCCGCGAAGCTCCGTCCGACATACCGGTGCTGACGGCTCGCGAGGCGATGGCGCGCCGCTTCGATGCCTACGTCGCCGCCGACTTCGTGTGGGCCGTGCTGCCGCGAGGCGGCTGCCGCATCCAGATGTTCCACGGCGTCGCCGGCAAGTTCAGTCGCGAGTACGACCGGCCGGACGTGTCGATGCGGCAATGGGATCGCCTGTTCTTCATCAATCGCCGGCGCATGCAGAACTACGTCGCCTGCGGGGCCATCGATCGAGACAGCGCCGCGAGTCGACTGGTGGGCATGCCAAAGAGCGACTGTCTCGTGAACGGAAGCCTGAGCCGCGCCGCCGTTCTCGCCGCGAACGGCATCGACCCCTCGGCGACGACCGTCCTGTACGCGCCGACATGGACGCGTTTTTCGTCTCTCAACGCGATGGGCGAGGAGCTCGTCGCGCGGCTCATCGGGGCCGGGTACCACGTCCTCGTCAAGCTCCACGATCTGTCGTGCGATCCGGCCTTCGTCAACTCCGGAGGCGTCGACTGGGTGGCGCGCCTCGAGCCCATCCTGGCGAAAGGAAACGGCCAGCTCATTACGTCTGCCGATGCGTCTCCGTGGCTGGTCGCCGCAGACGTGCTGATCACCGACCACAGCTCGATCGGGTTCGAATATCTGCTGCTCGATCGTCCGCTCATCCGAATCGCGATCCCGGCGCTGATCACGGGCGCGGATATCGGCCAGGAGTACGTCGACCTCATCACCGCCGTGTCGACGACCGTCGACAGCGTGGCAGCCGTCGTGCCGGCAGTCGAGCGCTCGATCGCCGAACCCGGCCGGCTTTCGCACGCCCGCCGCGCGCTGGCGGCCGAACTGTTTCACGATCCCGGTCAGGCGACGGATCGCGCGATCGGGGAACTGTACGCCGCGGTGGACCTCGAGCTCCCGGTCCGCGTGCAACCTCCATCGCCGGCACGCGAACGGATCGCCGCCGCCGAGCGCGCATTGTCGCGTTGAACGTGATGCGGCTCGATGTCCTGATCGCCACCTACAACCGCGCGGCGCTGTTGACGCGTGCGCTCGAAAGCCTCGCGGCCGCCGATCGACCGAGCGGCTGGGAGATCACGGTCGTCGTGATTGACAACCGGTCGACCGACGATACGAGAGCGGTCGTCGAATCGTTCGTCACGCGCTTCGACGGTCGCCTTCAGTACATCTACGAATCGCGGGCGGGCCGGTCGCACGCGCTCAACGCCGGCATCGCCGCCACCTCAGGCGATCTGGTCGGGATGATCGACGACGACGAGGAAGTCGATCGCCGCTGGTTCCTGACGATCGCGAACGCGTTCGCGGACTCGACCGTCGATTTCATCGGCGGACCGTACGTGCCGCGGTGGGGAGGGGAGCGGCCGGCGTGGCTCGGCACCGCCTACAAGGCGGCCGTCGGATGGGTCGACAGCGGGCCGGGCATCCGGCAGTACGGTCCGGGGTTCGACGGGATGCTGATGGGCGGCAACGCGATCATCCGACGGTCCGTGTTGCACTGCGCTGGTCCGTACGCCGCCGATCTCGGTCGATCCTCGGACGGGCGACTCATGTCGTGCGAGGACCGG
Source organism: Vicinamibacterales bacterium (assembly GCA_035259385.1). GTDB lineage: Bacteria > Acidobacteriota > Vicinamibacteria > Vicinamibacterales > CAVVIG01 > QHWK01. The sequence goes on from DATFWL010000289.1 coordinate 14,411, forward strand.
GACATGTTCAACCGGCTGCTGGCGGTTGGCGCGAAGGGGTTCTATCGGCCCGACCTCGTGATCGTGCACTACGTGCCGCCCGACCGCCTCACCAAGCGCTATTTCCGCCGCTGGTCGTTCTGGCACGGTGTCTCGCTGGGCGTGCTCGACCGGCGAGGACCGGCGCCCGTGCCGTACGTGCTCGGCGTGCCGCGCTACATGATCGGCGTCGCCGTCCATGCCGCGATCGACAGCGGTCGGCGAGTGTTCGCGCGCCGCGAGCCCGCGCAGACGTTCAAGAACGAGCTTGCCTGGTGGGACCTGGTCGGTTTCTTCTACGGCAAACACCTGTATCGCAGTTGACGGTCGCGCCGTGCACGTGGCGGAGCCACGCGATCGCGACCACGACCGCAGCGGATCAGGCCGCCGATCAGGCCGCCGCCGCCGGAACCCGCGGCCGGCGGACGACGATCGTCAGCAGCTTCGTCCAGTAGAAACGCCGCTCGTCGGCCCCGATCGCCAGACCGGCGAACAGTCCTGCATAGAGAAGTCCTCCGACCGCGAGATACAACGCCACTTCGAAGAGAGTGGTCGGCGGCACTCGCGGTCCGAATTTCAGCGCCGCTGCCATGATCGCGGCCGGCCAGAGCGCCGGCCAGACCGCGCGCGCCAGCGGTACGCTGACCGGCATGTGGACACGCCGGCATGCCGCGGGGTAGAGCACGAACAGGCTCGACGCGGCCACCGGAATCAACGTGCCCAGCGCGACGCCGAGCAGCCCGAGGGGGCGAACGAGCGCGATGCTCAACACCACGTTGGCGACGGCGGCCGCCGCATTGGTGTAAGTGAGCAGCCGATGTTCGCCGGCTCCCCTGAGAATGAGGGTCGCCGAGGCGGTGACGTTTCGCACCAGGACGATCGTCAGCATGATCTGCAGCGGCAGAATGCTGGCGGTGAACTGTGGTCCCACCCAGCGCGTGATCAGCGGGCCGGCCAGCGCGATCAGCCCGAGACACAACGGCGCCGCAAGCGCCAGCGACAGCTTGGTGCCCTGGATCAGGATCAGCTGAAGCTGATCCTGGCGCTCGGTCGCGTCGCTGTCGACGACAGCGGGGAAGAGCGCGCCGTTCAACTGGCTGGTGAGCTGCTGCGCAAGCTGGGTGAGGCGCTGGCCGACCGTCCAGAGCGCGATCGCGCTCGTGTCGAGCATCGCGCCGATGACCATCGTGTCCGACGAGTAATTCAGTTTCGCGGACCAGTCGAGCACGGCCATGTAGACGCTGAAGACCGTCACCTCGCGCAGCCGCGCGCGCCGGAACAGCGACGGCTTCACCCGCAGCCCCGGAAACACCCGGTAGGCGTTCCACACGAAGGCGCCGAGAAAAAGGATCCGCACCGCCGTCGTCGAGGCGACGAGCGCGACCAGGCCATGGCCGGTGCCGAGCACCGACACGTTGACGATCGCGACGACGATGCTCAGGCAGATGCTGACGGCGTTGTTGCGATGGAAGCGCTGGAAGCCGTAGACGACCGCGCCGAAGACCGAGATCGGCAGCTGCACGCTGAGATACGCGCCGATGATGAGCAGCAGCTGGCGCGCGGTGTCGGCCTGCTGCGGGTCGAGATGAAAGAGCCAGGCGATGTGCCAGGCGATGACCGCCGTGACGGCGAAGCACAGGCCCCCGAGCGCGGTGAACACCATGCCGATGGTGCTCACGACCTCGTTCAGCGCGGTGTGGTCGCGCCAGGCGCGGTATTGCGCGACGAACTTGACGAGCGCGCCGCTGTACCCCAGATCGAGGACGCCGAAGAACCAGGTGATCGACGTCGTCAGGGCCCAGAGGCCGTAGGCCGATTTCCCGAGGTGCGCCACGTTGAAGGGCAGCACCAGCAGGCCGATGAGGCCGTCGACGACGATCGCGAGATACCGAGTGCTGACGTTCCGGGCGACGAGCTCGACAATCCGATCCGGGGGGCCCCATATCGCCGGGTCGAGTGCCCCGGTCGTCGCGTCGATCGGCGACGCGGTGGCATCGCGGTCAGCGCTCACGCCACTCCACGCGCGGCTGGTCGGGTCAACCCATCGGCGGGCACAGCCGCGCGGCGCGCGGCGGTGCCGAGCGCGCGCGCCGCGTTCAGCCTGACCCGCGCCATCTCGCGCACCGCGACGATGAGCGCGAGCAGGTAATAGAACGTCCAGTTGTAGGCAACGGACGCGAACATCGAGCAGATGAACCAACCGACGAAGCCGGCTGACATCGCGGCGACGTACGCGGACAGCATCCGGCGATCGTCGTCGCTCAGCACGGCACGAAGCCGATCGGGCGCGGATTTCTTCCGCGGCGGCGCGAGCAGACGCCTCGTCGCCGCTGCCGCAATCCCCCCGCGCACGACGAGAAACGAGAACACCAGCAGGCCGAGGATGCCGGTCTCGGCCGCCACCTGGATCAACACGTTGTGGGTTTCGCGCCAGCGTTCCTTGCGATCGGGCGGGTTGTAGTTCTTGAACTGGCCTGCACCCACGCCGGTCAGCGGAAACGCCATGAAGGTGTCGATGCCTTCCGCGATCAACTCCCGTCGTGCCTCGCTCGAGCCGGTGTACTTCGTCTTGTCCTGCTCCTCGTTGAAGATCGAGGACATGCGATCCCAGAAGGTCGTCGGCAGGAACGGAGTGGCCAGGAGGACGCCGCCGATCGCCATCGCGGCAAAGCCAGTGCGGATGTGGCGGCCGAAGAAGAGCATCGCGACGAGGATCCCGCCAAGGCCCAGCGCGCCGCCACGCGACTTGGTGAAGACGACCGTCGCGAGCATCAAGGCGACGATCAGTGCGGCGGTCAGACGGCGCATCGTCGAGTGGCGCGGCGTCAGCGCCACCATCAGCGCCACTGGAAGAAACGTCACCATGTTCAGCGCCAGATCGTTGGGGTTGCCGAAGATTCCGCCGACCGCGCCGCCGACGCGGTCGCCTTCGACGAGGTTCACGCCGCGTGCATAGTCGAAGACGCCGCGCGCCGCGATATAGCCGCAGCACGCCAGGATCAGCCAGGTGAGCTGTTCGATGCGCTTCACCGACGTGAGGGTGTTCATCATCAGGACGAACACGATGACGATCTTCGAGTAGTCCTGGAGCACCTCGAGGACGCCGCCAGGCCAGATCGAGAACGGCATGGTCACGACGATCACTCCACCGAACGCGATCAAGGCCACCGTTTCCATCGTGATGCGAAACACCGGCAGGTTCCGCGTCAGCCGGTGCACCAGCATCGGCGCGATGCTGATCAGCGCGCAGACCTCCGCCAGGTGAAACGGTACGAGTGCCGGGAACGTATCCTGCGGCCGCAGCAGCAGCACCGCCGTGAACGCGAGCAGCCCCTTGTAGCCCCAGTCGCGCGGTTCGGCGAACTGTGCGGTCGCGAAGGTGGGCATCTGGTCGGCGGCCAGTGCCGCGTTGATCGCCTGCTGGCTCGGCACCGTGCCGGGCCCCGAGTTGAAGGCGAGCCGTTCTCTGGGGGGTGACATGGCCGTTACCGCCATACTTTTCGCCGCGCCAGCGCCGAGACCAGGCCGACGACTGCGGAACAATTCATCACGATGAACGTGAAGGCGACGCGCGCCATTCGATCGACGAGCGACGACCGGCCGGGCGATCGGCGTTCAGGCATTGGCGATCCGTTTATCCGCGCGGTTGCCCAGCGGTCGGGCAACAGTCTCCGCGACGGTCATCGATTCCGTGGCCGGGAGTTCCGGCAGCGGCCGCGACACCAGGTCGAGCCACGCGCCGTAGCCGCCCAGCAGATACAGAGCGCACTGCGCGGCCAGCGCGACCGCGTAGACGAGATGTTCCGTTGCGAGCGCGATGCTGGCCGCGAACAGCGCGAGGAAGCAGTACGGCACGATCAGCCGGCCGACCTTGTGCGACATGTACTGCAGCCACACCGGGTTGACGAACGGCACCAGCAGGCGCGGCTCGATCCCGAGAATCTGGACGTTGCCCGCGAGCGTCCGCACCTTGCGCCGCCGCTCGGCGGCGGCGTCGACCGCCGCCTGATCGAAGGCAATCGCCTGATCGGCGAAGACGACGCGATATCCGGCGAGGACCGCGCGCATCGGCGTCAGGACGTCGTCCAGGATCGCGTCGGCGGGCAGCGGCTGGTAGAGCGTGCGGCGGAGCGCGTAGATGGCGCCGGTTGCCCCGAGCGTCGAGCCGATCGCGCTCTCGAGCCGGCGCAGGTGCTTCTCGTACCGCCAGTAGAGGCCGACGCCGTCGCCGATTGTCGACTCGATCTGTCCGCGGCGGTCGACGCTGATGCGGCGGTCGATGCACCCTCCCGCCAGGGTGGGCGCCGTGCGCTCCGCGCGCCGTCGCTCGCTCCCGCTCCTGCGTCCCGCGACGTCTGACTCTTCGCAGTCGAGCAGCAGTTCGCCGGTGACGCCGCCAATCGTGGCGTCGGCGAACGGGGCGATCAGCGCGTGCAGCGCGTCGGGCGCGAACATCTGACGGGCGTCCGCGAAGACCAGGATGTCGCCGGTCGCGTGGGCGACCGCGAGGTTGAGCGCAGCCGCCTTGCCGGCCGCCGGTGCGGCGATCGCCTGCACCGCAGGGAATCGCCCGAGGACCGCCAGCGTGTCGTCGGACGAGCCGTCGGAGACGACGATGATTTCGCGACGATCCGGCGGATACGCGAGGGCGAGCAGGTTCTCGATCCGCGCCGGCAGCCGCGCCGCCTCATTACGGGCGGCGATCAGGATCGAGATCCTCGGGCAGGCTGACGATCGCCGGTCGGCCGCGGAGGCTGCGCCCGCAGCCGCACCGCGCGGCCTCACGCGCGCCCAGATCGTCAGCAGCAGCGGATAGCCCGCATACACGTAGCCGATCGTCAGCGCCGAAACCCAGAAGAGCACCCGCATGGCCGTCATCCCGCATGCCCGCCTAGGCGACGTGCCTGGCGACGTCCAGGGGCTGCCACTGGTCGGCGTGCGCCGGCTGCGGCGCGCCGAGCTTGAACACATGCGGCTGGAGTTCCTTGATCGCGTTCCGCGTGTCGACGATCAGCGGCGCCGCGGCCACCAGCGTGCCGTAGTCGACCGTGCTGTGGTCGGTGAGAATCGCGACGCAGTCGACGTCGGCGAGAGTGGCGGGGGAGATCGGCGTCGATGCGAGATCGTAGCCGCCGATCCACGAACGGCCGGCCAGCGTCGGCACGTGCGGATCCGAGTAGCACAGCTGCGCCCCCTTCTGGTGCAGCAGGCCCATCACGTCGAGCGACGGCGATTCGCGCATGTCGTCGATGTCGCGCTTGTAGGCGACCCCGAGAATCATCACGCGTGCGCCGTTGACCGCCTTCTTCTGCACGTTGAGGGCGTCGGCGATCTTGTCGACCGTGGCGTGCGGCATCGAGCCGTTCACCTGTCCGGCGAGCTCGATGAACCTCGGCTCGAATCCGTACTGTTTGGCCTTCCACGACAGGTAGAAGGGATCGATCGGAATGCAGTGGCCGCCAAGCCCCGGTCCCGGATAGAACGGCATGAAGCCGAACGGCTTCGTCTTCGCCGCGTCGACCACTTCCCAGACGTCGAGGCCGAGACGATCGCACATCAACGCGATCTCGTTGACCAGGCCGATGTTCACCATCCGGAACGTGTTCTCGAGCAGCTTCACCATCTCTGCGGCCCGCGGCGAGCTCACCGGCACGATCGTCTCGACCGCCGTCGCATACAGCGCGGTCGCCAGCCGCGTCGACTCGTCGCCCACGCCGCCGACGACCTTCGGCACGTTGTGCGTATTGAATGTCGGGTTGCCCGGGTCCACGCGCTCCGGCGAAAAGGCCAGGAAGAAATCGACGCCGGCCTGGAGGCCGCCGGCTTCGAGCATCGGCTGGACGAGCTCCTCGGTCGTGCCCGGGTAGGTTGTCGACTCGAGGACGATCAGCATGCCCTCGTGCAGGTGCGCGGCGATCTTTTCGACCGCCGAGACGATGTACGACATCTCCGGGTCCTTGGTTTTGCGGAGCGGCGTCGGGACGCAGATGTTGATCGTGTCGAGCCCGGCGACAACGCCGAAGTCGCCGGTTGCCGACAGCTGCCTGGCATCGACCGCCGCGGCCACCTCGGCCGAGGCGACGTCGGGAATGTACGACTCGCGGCGGTTGACGGCATCGACTCTCCGGTCGTCGAGATCGATGCCGACGGTCGTCAGGCCACTGCGGGCGAATTCGACCGCCAGCGGCAGACCGACGTACCCCAACCCGACGACGCCGACGCGTGCGCGCCGATCCTGAATGCGCGCGAGCAACCGTTCCGCAGCAGATGACATCGAGCTCTCCATTTCAGTCTTCTTCGAGCAGCGGCTTGCCGAGGCCGAACAGGCCGCGCCACATGCGCGTCCAGACCGTCGCGGACGACTGCTGCCGCGGAGCGGTGAATTGGGCGCCGGCGACGGCCGGTCGCGTCGCCGCGGGCCGCGCTGCGGGGGGTGTTGTCCCCGGCCGCATCGGCGCCGGCGCCGCGACCGGCGTCCGCGGACCTGGTCTCGTGGCGACGGGAGTGTTGGTGACCGGCGTCGCCGCGAAACTGGCCGTCGGTGTCGCCGTCGGAGAAGCGGGCGGCGCCTGAGCACCGGGTGCTCCGTATGGCGGCGTACTCGGAGGCCATGGCGCAGTGGTCGCGGCCACGCTCGTCTGCGCCTCACGCATTCTCATCAACCGATACTGCTCGGTGAGGATGCGGTGCTGTTCGGCCAGCTCGCGTTCGCGAGTCGCCACCCGCGCTTCGCGTTCGGCGAGCTCGCGCTCGAGGGCACGGATCGCTGCCACCGTCGCCGCATCCGCCGCGGCGTCGACGGCCGGCGCCCCTGCCCGCATCGCCTCCATGCCGGCTCCTGCCAGCGCCGGCGGCGGCGTCTGCGCCGCGGGCATTCCCGGCCGCGGCAGCACGCCGGTGTCCTGCAGCTCCGCCAGCACTTCCTGGACGAGCGGGACATCGATGACCGCCTTGTCCTCGCCGTATCCGAACAGCAGGGCCGCGTCGGCGATGATGTTGATCCGCCGGGGCAGTCCCTGGCTCGCGCGGCCAATCAGATCGGTCACCGGCGCCGGGAATTCCATCGGCGTCCCGATCGCCGCCTTCTTCAGCCGGTGGTTGATGTAGGCGGCGGTTTCACCGGGATCGAGCGCGCGCAGGTGATAGCGCACGGTGACGCGCTGCCGCAGTTGCTCGAACTCGGGCTTCGAGAGGACCTCCTGCAGGTTCGGCTGGCCGACGAGGACGATTTGAATCAGCTTCGACTTCTCGGTCTCGAGGTTCGACAACATGCGGATTTCCTCGAGCGCCGCCGCGGACAGGTTCTGCGCCTCGTCGACGATCAGCAGCGCGAGGCGGCCCGCCGAGCGCTGCTCGACGAGGAACCGCGCGAGATCGCGCAGCAGCGTCGGCTTGCTCTGGTCGGACTGCGGCGCGAGACCGAAGTCGAGCATCACCGCCTCGATCAACTCGCGCGCGTCGAGCATGGTGTTGACGAGGCGCGCGACCGAAGTACGGCGGTCGATGCCGCGGAGGACGGTCTGCAGCAGCGTCGTCTTGCCCGAACCGATTTCGCCGGTGATCACGACGAAGCCGGCGTGGCCTTCGATTCCGTAGCGGAGGTAGTTCAACGCCTCCGTATGCACCCGGCTCGGATACAGGTAGTCGGGATCGGGGCTGAGCGAAAACGGACGCTCACGAAGGTTGTAGAAGCGTTCATACATGGTGCAGCGTTCTCCCAGATGCGGTGGCGCGCGCGGGTCCGAGCGACGCGCGCCGGCGATCGGCGGTTGCATCGAAATCGGCGATGGCGGGCAGGACATCGGCGCACGCCCGCCAGTAGTCTTCGGGGAAGTCGATCTCGATCCACGGATAGCCGCGCGTCTCGACGACGTACAGCGGTCGCTTCCGCGCGAATGCGGCAAACGCGCGCGGCAGCCACTCCCGCAGCGCGCCGGCGTCCACCAGCGCCTCCGCCTCTTCCACCAGCAGGCACGCGCCGGCCGCGCCGAACTTGGCGATGCCGACGTTCTCGCCGTCGGTCTCCGCCGGATCGAGGTCCTTGCTCATGTCGACGACGCAGCCGCGGCGGACGCGGACCTTCATTTCCTCCTCCCCGTACTCCTGGCCGCGCGGAGCCGCCATCAGCAGCGCGTCCTCGTCCCGCGAGGAGAGCAGGTCGCGCAGCATCTGGTCAGGGAAGAGCACGTCGCAGTTCAGCACCACGAAGCCATCGCGAAGCAGATCGCGCGCCAGCCACAACGAATAGAGGCTGTTGGTGGACGCATGGCGCGCGTTCACCAGCACGTCGACGCCGGCCCCGCAGCTGCGGCGGACGTCGGCCGCCCGATAGCCGGCGACGACCGTAATCGCCTCGATGCCGCACGCGCGCAGCGATCGGATCTGCCGCTCGATCAGCATGCGATCGCCGATTCGCGCCAGGCATTTCGGCCGGTCGCCGGTGACGTCGCGGAGGCGTCCACCGCGGCCGGCGGCGAGAATCACGGCCCTCATGCGCCCTCCGACATGCGGACCGGCAACGGCGTCCGCTGCAGCAGATGAAACGTCTTGGCCAGGTAGAAACGGCGCTCCGTTCGGCTGATCCCGAACGCGACGAAGACCATCAGGTACACGGCACACGCCGCTGCGATTTCGGCGGCGACGGCGATCAGCGACACTGGCACCAGATCGCGCGTGACGTACACGAAGGCGGCCATCACCGCCGCCGGCCACAGCGCGGGCCACACCGCCTCGGCGAGTCCGCGGGCGAGCGTCATCTGCACGCGTCGGCAGCCGGCTGGAAAGATGACCAGCGAGGATGCGATGCAGACCGGTACGAGCGTGCCCGCTGCCACGCCGACGAGGCCGAACGGCGCGACGATCGCGACGCTCACCGCGACGTTGACGACCGCGGCGGCGATGTTCGCCACGGCGACGAGCCGGTGTTCGCCGGCGCCTTTCAGCAGCGTGCTCGCGGTCGCGGTGCCGATGCGCACGATCACGGTCAGGGCGAGCAGCTGCAGGACCGCGACGCTGCCGGCGAACTCCGGGCCGACCCACGCCTGCACCAGCGGCGCAGCCATCAGAATCATCGCGCCGCCCATTGGAACCACCGTGGCGAGGGACAGGCGCGTGCCCTGCACGAGGATCGCCTGCAGCCGGTGTACGCGCTCGGCAGTGTCGTTGTCGACGACAGTCGGGAAGAGGACCTCGTTCAGCTGATTGGTCAGGCGCTGAATCACTTCGGCGAGCCGCTGACCGACGGTCCACACCGCCACCGCCGAGGTGTTGAGGAACGCGCCGATGATGAGCGCATCGACCGAGTAATTGAGCTTGTTGGCCCAGTCGATCAGCAGCATGAACACGCTGAGTGAGGTCACCTCGCGAAGCCGCTCGCGCCGGAACCAGCGGATGCGGATCTGCATGGCCGGGAACACCCGGTAGGCGTTCGCGCGATAGACGACGTAGCTCAGAAGCCGCACCGCCGTCGTCGCCGCCACCAGTTCGACGAGTCCGTAACCGGCCAGGAGCACCGCGACGTTGACCGCGGCGGTGATGACGCTGGCCGCCGTGCCGACGAGATTGTTCAGGTCGAATCGCTGGAAGCCGTTGGTGACCGCGCCGAACACGCTCACTGCGGTGCCGACGGCCACGCTCAGGCTGATGATCAACATCACGATCCGGCCGGTGTGGACCTGTTCCGGCGTGAGGTGGAACAGCTGTCCCATGTACAGCGCGATGGCGATCGCCACCAGATAGGTGACCACGCCGACGGTGGCGAACACGACGAACGTCGTGCTGAGGATCTCGTTGAGGGCGCGCACCTCGCGCCGCGCGCGGTACTGCGCGACGAATTTCACCAGCGCGCCGCCGTAGCCGAGATCGAGCACGGAAAAGTAGGTGGTGACCGACGCCGTCAGCATCCACAGCCCGTAGGCCGACTGGCCGAGATGCGCGAGGTTGAACGGCAGCACGACGAGGCCGAGGACCGCCTCCACGGCGATCGCGAGATACCTGGTCGACACGTTGCGCGCGACGGTCAGCGTCTGATCGATGCCATCGGTCGTGATCTCGGGGAAATCGGACGTGGCGCTCACTTCGCCCCTTTCCCGGAGACGATCACTTTCACCGTGTCGATCAGAATGGTCATGTCGAAGACGAGTGAGAGGTGCTTGATGTAGTAGAGGTCGTAGCGCAGCTTCTCGAGCGCATCCTCGACCGAGGATCCGTAGCGGTACTTCACCTGGGCCCAACCGGTCAGTCCCGGCTTCACGGAATGCCGCGCCATGTAGAACGGAATCGCCTCGGCGAGCTGCTGGACGAAGAACGGCCGCTCGGGCCGCGGACCGACGAAGCTCATGTCGCCCTTGAGCACGTTCCAGAGCTGGGGCAGTTCGTCGAGACGGGTGATGCGGATCGCGCGGCCGATGCGCGTGACGCGATCGTCCTTGTCCTTCGCCCACACCGGCGTGCCCTGCTCCGCGTCGATCCGCATCGAGCGGAACTTGAACAGCGTGAAGAGACGGCCGTTCTCGCCCACCCGTTCCTGTCGATACAGAATCGGCCCCGGCGACTCGAGGCGCACCGCGAGCGCGGTGAGCAGCATGGCCGGCACCGAGAACACGAACACCACCAGCGCGCAGGCCAGATCGAACACGCGCTTGGCCGCGCGGGTCAGCCGCGACACGCGGAAGCCGTCGGAGAAGATCAGCCAGCTCGGCTTCAGATCCTCGACCAGAATCTTGCCGGCGAGTCGTTCGTAGGTGGTGACGGCATCCTCGACGCGCACGCCGGCGAGCTTCGCCCGCAGCAGCGCCTCGATCGGCAGGTGCCCGCGACGATCGGTGAGGCTGACGACGATCCGGTCGACGTGCCGTGTGGCGCGGATGCGGTCGATGTCGGTGGCGTTGCCGAGGACGTCGTACTGCCGGACGCGCCTCGGACCGGTCCCGTCGTCGGCGATGAAGCCGACGAGCCGGTATGCAAAGTCCTGCTGGGCGCGGATCTCCCGCGCGACCGTCTGCGCCAGCGTCCCGGTGCCGACGATCAGCACCCGCTCTTCGAGGTGCGGATCGCTGGTGAGTCCGTTGAACGCGACGCGCCACAGCGGCACCGCGACCAGCAGCAGGACGACGACCGTCGCGAACGTGCCGTTGCCGAGGAGCACCGACGGCACCAGCGCGGTCAGCGCCGCGAGCGCGAACGCGGCGGCGCCGGTGCCCTTGAGGACGCCAACCATGAGATCGCGCGTCGCACGCACGCGGGTCAGGTTGTACAGATCGTTGTAGTAGAAGCACAGCTCACACAGCGCGGTGATCAGCACGACCTTCCACAGGCCGCTGATCGCCCGATCGAATGCACCGTGCAGCTGTGCGGCGACGACGATCGACGACGAGATGAGGATCGTCTCGAACCCGAAGACCGTCAGGCCGCGCGTCGACACATGACGGTTGAACACCCTCATGACCCGAATCCTCCGCGCTGCTCCATCGCCTAGACGGCGTCCGCCGTCCCGTTCAGCACGACGCCGAGCACACGGTCGGGGCCGATGGTCGAGACCGCATTCTGAATCGCCGGTTTTGTCGTGGCGCCTGCCTGGACCACCAGCAGGACGCTGTCCACGATCGGCGCGAGGATGCCGACGTCTGCGAGCGGAAACGCCGACGGCGAGTCGACGATCACGCGATCGAACTGCGTCCGTAGCGTCTGCAGCGTGCGCCGCATCGCCGTGCTGCCGAGCAGCTCGGCCGGGTGTTCCGGCGGCCGGCCCGAAGGCAGCACGCTGATCTGCTGGCCGTCGATCGTCACGAGCGTGTCGGCGAGGGTCGCCTCACCGGTCAGCAGCTCGGCGAGGCCGGGTCCCTCCGGCACGCCGAGCAGCGCGTGCAGTCGCGGGTGGCGAAGGTCGGCGTCGACGATGCAGATCCGCGTCTGACAATCCTGCGCAATGGTCAGCGCGAGGTTGGCGGCGGTGAGCGTCTTGCCCTCGCCGCGGCCCGGACTGGTCACCAGGATGATGCTGCTCGCGGAGCCCTGATCGGAGGTCGCCAGGCGCGTGCGCAGCGCGCGGTACTGTTCCGCGACCGCCGCGCCCGGCGTCAGCACCGACACCAGCGCCGGATCGAGGCCGCTGGACTGCACGACGCGTGTCGCGGATGCGGCCGGAATCGTGGACGGCAACCCGGACGAGGACTCGAACGACGGCGCGCCGGCCTCGATCGGCGGCGGGGCGATCGGTGGGACGGGCAATGCGTCGTCGTCGAGCAACGGCACGGCGAACGGCGGAAGCGCCGGCTCGGCGGCGCCGTCCGCAGCGCGGGGTGGCGCCGCTGTCTCCACGAGCGAGCGCATCCGGCGGACGCCGCCTTCCCGTTCGGCCTTGTCGAGGATGTTCTGAATCCGACTCATAGCGCTCCCATCTCCAGGTTCCCGCTGCGTCCGCCGCTACACCGGCTGAATGCGGCCGATCTCGCCGAGCACCGGCAGATCGACCTCCTCGCGCAGTTCGCGCAGATCGTGCACCGAGCGATCGAGATATTCGCGGCCGAGCGTCAGCGCCGCGCCGAAGCAGATGCCGGCGACAATCGACAGCAGCATGACCCGCAGCGGCACCGGCTTCACCGCCTCGGTCGGGTAGGTCGCCGCATACAGCACGCTGAACTGTTCGCCGCGGCGGTTGCGCTCGATGTTCTCGGCGACCATCGCGGCGTGCAGCTTCTCGGTCAGCTCGCCGTACTGTTTCTTCTCGAGCTCGTAGTCGCGCGTCACCGCCAGCAGCTGCTGCTCCACGCTCGGCGCCGCCTCGACGCGCTCCTGATAGGTGGTGATCTGGCGGCGGATGTCCTCGTCGGCGCGCTCCAGCTCGCGGATCCGCAGCCGCGCCATCTCGCGATCGCCCATCAGCTGCCGGTAGGCCGGATCGACCTGCAGCTGCTGCGTGCGGTCCGCCTCCGGACGGTCCTTTTCGGCCTCGGCGTCGTCGCGGGCCGTCGCGAGCTCGCCCTTCAGTCGCACGATTTCGGGGTGCTTTTCCGTGTAGATCAGGTGGGCGGCCGCCAGCTCGCGCTCGACCGCGGCGACGCGCGCTTGCGGGGAGGTCGGCGACTCACGAGCGTACGAGCCGGCCTGCGGCGAAAAGACCTGGTCGGACTGGCCGCGCTTCAAGGCGTCGAGCTGGCGTTCGATCATCGAGAGCCGATCCTGCTCGCCGCGCAGCGCCGTCGAGGTCGAGTCCATCTGCTGGCGCAGCCCGGAGAGCGTCTGCAGATTCGCAGAGGTCTGCTCCGGCAGACGGCCCATGTGCGATTCCTTCGCCTTGCGCACGCGCGCCTCGAGCGCGTCGAGCCGCGCCTGGCTCGCGTCGAGCTCCTTCGAGAGGAATGCCGACGTGTGTTCGGCGACCTGCTCGCGCGCCTTCGTGTTCTCGTCGACGAAGACATGCGCCAGCCGGTTGGCGACGCGCTGCGCCCGCGCTGGATCCTGGTCGACATACGACACGATGAACGTGTCGAGCCGCCGCGGCTCGCCCGTGGTCGTCAGCGGATCGGGGACGCCAATCGTCACGTCGTTGCGCATCTTGGCCAGCATCACGTCGTCCGGCAGCCGGTCGGTGAGTCCCTCCGCACGGGCGACGCGCGAGAGGACGGTGGTGCTCAACAACTGCTGGGATACCGCCCGCGTCCGCTCCTGGTTGTCGAACTGGGTGTTCTGGTTGACGAGGTTCGTCGAGACACCGGGCGCCGTCACCGCCAGCGTCGCGCTGGCTCTGTACTGCTTCGGCAGGAACCGCACCAGAAGGGCGCCGACTCCGATGGAGGCGATGATCGGCGCGATCAGCCACCATTTGCGGCGCCGGAAGACCGAGAGATAGTCGAGTGCGTGAACGCGGGTTTCTTCCATTTAGTGGATCCTCATCGGTTTCGACGTGCTCACTTGAACGCCGAACCGGTTGCGGTTGGTCAGGCCGCCCGGTCGGTCGATGGTTTGATGCGTGGCGCTGTAGAACCCTTCCACACGGACCAACGGGCTCACCGCATAGCCGACGGCCGCCTCGATCCACACCGATCGCACCGGCAGATCGAGAGTGGTCAGCAGTAGTGGATCGTTGCGGCGCCACGCCACATCGCCGGACGTGAAGACCCGGCGTGCGAGCGGCAGCTGGACACGGCCGATCAGCTCCTCGTTCTGCGTCGTCCCGCCAAACCCGTACGACGGAACGAACGACCTGCTGTACTCCACGTCGACGACCATTTTTTGAAAGTTCCGAGCCAGGCCCGCGCGCCACGCGGGTCCGATGCGCGGCTCGGACAGCGTGGTGACCCCGAGACGCGAAATGCCTCCAGCGCCGAAGACGTGCATCTGTTCGGACAGGCGGTAGTCCAGTCCAGTCCAGACGTTCTGAACGTCGAACGCCTGGTCGATGGCGTTGATGGCCGTGAGGTCCGGCGGGTGCGTGATCGCGTGCGCGACCTCGAGGTCGGCGGTGAACGTCAGGCGGGGATCGAGACCGTGACGAAGGCTCGCGGACACGCCGTGGCTGTGGCCGCCGCGGAGGAATTCGGAGCCGAGCGAGCTGTGGTCGAAGTCCACCAACTGAAAGTCGTAGCTGACGGACATCGTCGTCTTCTTCGTGAACTGGGCTTCGAGGCCGCTTCGCGTATCCCAGATCCGCGACCCGTTCCGGATGAACGGGAGGCCGACGAAGGCGACGAGCTCGGTCGTCGGCACGGACGCCGCGTAACTGTGGACGAACAGCGCGACGTGCGGCGCGAGCAGCCGCTTCCCGGAGATCGAGCCGAACTGGTCGTAGCTGTTCAGCGCCGAGAGCTCTCGATAGAGCATGAACGCGCCGTCATAGGACGCCGACAGCTGGCCCCGGCGGCCATTGAAATCGAGCTCGACCCGCGGGTTCACCGCGTTCAGGAAATCCTTCGCGGGCAGGTCGCCTTCGCCGCGAGCCAGGACGTTGTCGTCCCAGGCGCCCGAGTAGGCGATCGCCGGTGTGATGGTCCAGCCGCCGACCAACCGGGGGTTGGTCTCGAACGACGGCGTGAAGTTCGACTGCTGCGCAGCGACGCCCGCGGGACCGACGAGCGACACAGCCGCCAGCACCGCCGATGCAAACGCAGAGGCGCGACTCATGGCGATCACCGGGTCACCTGGGGCCTAGTCCGGCACGACGACCGTGTCGCCCGGCCGCAGATAAATCGGAGTGCGTGTCGACCGCAGCGCCTCCTTGTAGTTGAAGTTGATGGTCTGCACGCCATCCGCCGTGGGACGAAGGACGCGGATGTTCTTCACGTCGGCGAAGTCCTTCAGGCCCCCGGCGAGCGCCAGCGCCTGCAGGATGGTCAGCGGCGCCTGAAGGTTGACCGCGCCCGGATGGTTCACTTCGCCCATCACATAGGCCGTGGAGGCGGTCGCCTCGACGACGATCACGGTGACGGTTGGATTGGTGACGTACTCGGTGAGCGACTTCGCGATCTGATCGCGCAGCTCGATCGGCGTCAGGCCGGCGGCGGCCACGTCGCCGATCAGCGGCAGCGTCACCTTGCCGTCGGGTCGCACCTGGACCGACTGCGACAGCTGCGCGTCCTTGTAGACCTCGATGCGCAGCTTGTCACCGGCGCCGAGACGATATTCCTCGGTCACCGCCGGCGGCACCGCCGCGGTCTTCTTGTCGTCGTTCTTGTCGCCGGCGAACGCGGGGCCCGCACCCAGCCCGGCTATAAACGCGACGCAAATCGACGCAACGATGGAGCTATGCCTCATAGTCTGTATCCTCAGTTGTGATCGGCGGACGACGACCGCAGACCGCCACGCCAGTTCACGATCGGCCGAGACAGCGCCTGCCGTTTGAGTGAGTCGGCATCCACCGCGTGCGTCGGGTAACACGCGGCGCCGACCGCGATGCGAAGGGCCGTCGGGAACTCGTAGTTCTCGATCCGCGACACGAGCCGATCGATGACGCGCGCCGAGTGATCGAAGTCCGCGTCGAGGAGCACCAGCGCCAGCGTGCCTTTGCCGGTGTGGCCGATCAGATCGGTGTCGCGGACTTCGCGGCCGATCAGCTGTGCGACCTCCTGCACCGTCCCGTCGTCGGCGGTCACCATCATCCCCTCCCACTCGCGGCGCGCTTCGAGGATCACGAGGGTGAGGTAGTTCTGCGACCGCACGGCGCGCTTCAGCTCCGAGTCGAGGACGAAGTCGAACGCACCGGGCGTCAGAATCTTCGAGCCGTCTTCGTAGAAGGCGCTGCTGTTCATGGTGTCAGGACGCCTTGTCAAGGCCGTTTTCCTTGATCTTGTAGAGCAGGGCCTTGTAGCTGATGCCGAGGATTTCCGCCGTCTCTTTCCGGTTCCAGTGCGTCTGCTGGAGCATCTTGAAGATCAGCTCGCGCTCGGCTTCGCGGGCCGCGGTGCGCGAGATGTCCTTCAGCGAGTAGTTCCCCGCCTCCGCGGCCGCCGCCGCGAGCGCGGCCGGCGACTGCGGCGCAAACGGCGGCGCCGCTGCGGCAGCGCTCCCGACCGCCGTCGGCTGCGGACCGCGGCGCGCCAGCGGGTGATCGACGACCAGCGAATGTTGATTCGCCGGCGCGGCCGGCCGGCTCGGGCGGTGCGCCGCCAGCGCGATCGCGTGCGCGATTTCCTTCTGGATCGGCACCTCGGTGCCGAGCACCACCCGGCGCTTGATCAGGTTCTCGAGCTCGCGGACGTTGCCGGGCCACTCGTAGTCCATGAACAGCTGCCGGGTATCCGGCGACAGCTCGCCGAACGGCTTGTTGTACTGAACCGAGTACTTCTTCAGGAAGTAATCGCACAGCAGCGGCACGTCCTCGCGGCGTTCGCGCAATGTCGGCAGGGTGATGCTGACGACGTTCAGCCGGAAGAAGAGATCTTCACGGAACTGGCCCTCGGCGACCGACTGCTCGACGTCCCTGTTCGTCGCCGCGATCACCCGAACGTCCACGTGGACGTCGTGCTTGCCGCCGAGGCGCGAGAATTCGCCGTCCTGCAGCACCTGCAACAGCTTGGCCTGCAGCGGAAAGCTCAGGTCGCCGATCTCGTCGAGAAACATCGTGCCGTGGTTGGCGAACTCGAACTTGCCCGGCTTGTGCTGAATCGCGCCGGTGAATGCGCCGCGCTCGAAACCGAACAGTTCGGATTCGAGCAGTTCGGTGGGCAGCGCGGCGCAGTTCACCTTCACGAACGGCTTGTCGCGCCGGAGCGAGGAGGCATACAGCGCCCGCGCGACAAGCTCCTTGCCGGTCCCGCTTTCACCGCGCACCAGAACGGCGACGTCCGTGTCGGCAACACGCTCGATCAGATCCTGGACTTCGGCCATCTTTTCCGAATGACCGAAGAGCATCTTGTATTTCGACTGTGACTGGAGCTGCTCGCGCAGCGCCGCGACCTCTCGGCTCAGCTGGTGCTGCCGCAGCGCGTTGGTGAGCGGTACGTCGAGCTCGGTTTCGTCGAACGGCTTGCTGACGAAGTCCGATGCGCCGAGCTTCATCGCCTGAACGACCGTCGCCGTGCGACCCTGGCCCGACAGCACGATCACCGGCACGTCGCGATCGATTTTCTTGAAGGCGGCGAGCGCCGCCAGCCCGTCCATCTCGCCGGGCATCACGACGTCGAGAATCACTGCTGCCGGACGGTCGCCCTGATACTGCCGGACGGCTTCGTCCGCACTGCCGACAGTGACCGCCTGGTACCCGCGCTCGACCAGGAACGAGCGGAGGAAATCACGCATGCAGGGGTCGTCATCGACGACCATGACTCGAGGTTTTCCGTTGGCATTGATCGTCGACACGACTTTCTGTCGAGCAATGCGGGTGCCACCACGGAAAACTTGTTCCCGCGATGGCCGGAACGCGCGCTTTTGGGGAAACTACGCGACCTCTAGTGTGGAAATATCGAGGACGCGCGGAAGGAGATTACTCACTACTTCCGGCTGATGCCACACTCCTTGATCTTGTTGAGTAAGGTTTTATAGCTGACGCCGAGCTGTTCGGCGGCACGACGGCGGTTCCAGTGCACGCTGTTGAGCGTGTCCTCGATGATCGCGCGCTCGGCTTTCAGCGAGGCCGCCTTTGCGACGTCGGCGAGTCGCGAGCCGGCGGGCGGAGCGGCCTCCACCTCACCGCCTTCGGCGTCATCGTCGTCGGTGCCGTCGTCGTTGCTCTCCGCCACTGGCGGCGGCGACTGCGGAGCACGAAGCGATCCGGCTGGAACCCCGACTGTGGCGTAAGCCGGCTGCGGCCGGCCGGCACGCGTCATCTCGCGGATCACCAGCGACTCGTCCTGGAGGATGACGATCCGCTTGATCATGTTCTCGAGCTCGCGGATGTTGCCGGGCCACTCGTAGGTGAGGAACAGCTGGGCGAGCTCCTCCGACAGCTGCCGCGGCGGCCGGTTGTAGCGACGCGCGTAGCGATCGATGAAGAAGCCGGCGAGATGGGTGATTTCGTTCCGCCGCTCGCGCAGCGGCGGCACCGTCAGCTCGATCACTTTCAGGCGGTAATAGAGATCCTCGCGGAACTCGTTGTTCTGCAGCATCACCTCGAGGTCGCGGTTGGTCGCGGCCACGATCCGCACGTCGACGTTGATCGCCTTGTTGCTGCCCAGCTTGGTGAACTGCCCGTCCTGCAGCACGTGCAGCAGCTTGGCCTGGAGCGCCGCCTTCATCTCGCCGATTTCGTCGAGGAAGATCGTCCCGGTGTCGGCCTGCTCGAACTTGCCGACGCGCGTGGTCGCGGCGCCGGTAAAGGCACCCTTCTCGTGACCGAACAGTTCGCTCTCGAGGAGCTCCGCCGGCAGCGCCGCGCAGTTCACCTTCACGAACGGCCGATCGCGCCGCGGCGAACGCTGATGGATCGCCCGCGCCACCAGTTCCTTGCCGACGCCGCTCTCGCCGCGAATCAGGACGGTCACGTCGCTGTCGGAGACCTGCTCGATCACCGAGGCGATCGTCTTCATCTCCGCGCTGTCGCCCCAGAACAGGAACGCGCGATCCTCGTCGTCGCTCAGCTGCCGGCGCAGCTCGGTGATTTCCGAGACCAGCCGCGTCTTCTCGATCGCGTTCTTGATCGCGGCGTCGAGCGCGATCTCGCCGAGTCCCTCCGGATCGTCGGGTTTGACGACGTAGTCGGCGGCGCCGAGGCGCACCGCCTCGACGATCGTCGACGCGTGCTCGCGGCCCGACAGCATGATTGCCTGCAGGTCGGGCTTGGCGGCCTTCAGCGCGCGCAGCGTCTCCAGGCCGTTCATGCCGGGCATCATCACGTCGAGCAGCACGATGTCCGGGGGATCGCCCTGCTTGACCGATGCCAGCATCTCGTCGCCGCGCGAGTACGACTTGGTGTCGTATCCGCGCAGCGAGAGAAACGTCCGCAGGTAGTTCGCGAATGCCGAATCGTCGTCGACGATCGCGACGTAGGGTTTCTTCAACGCTTCAACTCCGTGATCGGTAGCGAGACGATCGCCGACCCGAGCCTGAGCGGATCGTCGTCGCGGATCGGCTTCGGCGACCAGAGCCGTCCGTCGTGGCCTTCGATGACCCGTCGCGCCAGCGGGAGCGCGAGCCCGAGGCCGCCGCGCTTCTCGTCGAACGGCGCAGGTTCGCGCTCGTATGCGTCTTGTACGCTCGCCTCCTCGCTGATGATGACAATGGCGCAGGTGCGTCCCTCGCGCGTGACGATGCGGCGATCGGCGACGATGATGCAGGGTCCGGCCTTTTCGCGCAGGATCGCCCTGAAAATCCCCTCGAACGCGGCGCGTAACCGCGGTGCATCGCCGGACATCGACGCGCCGCGATCGTCGCCGGTGACCTTCAAATGCACCTCACGCGCCCTCGCTTCCTGCACGAGCTCGGCCACTTCGCCGACGAGCGTGAACGCGTCGATCGGCTGGCGCGAGAGGGAAATGAGGCCGCCGTCGAGTTTTCCGATATCGCTAAGCTCGTTGACGATCGCGATGATCCGCGCGCAGGACTTCTCCGCCTCCTCTACCATTTTCCGCTGACGTTCGGTGAGCGACGGATCGCGATCGCGCTCGAGCATCCGCAGATATCCGCTGACGACGCTGGCCGGCGTGCGGAATTCGTGGACCGCGAGCGACAGCAGCCGCGAGTAAGCGACGGCAAGGTCGAGCTTGGGATCCGCGCGGACGTCCGGCATCGGTTGAGCGTAACACACGCCCCTCGATCGCCTGCGGTCGCAACTTTGTGAAAAGTCTTTCTGTCGGTTCGTCGCAGACACCAGCGGATCGGAACGTGTCAGCGTGAGTGATCGATGCGGAGCGTGGCACATGCCTTGAACACGCAGTCGGCGCAGCGGGCAGTCGACCTGACGCCTCTGCAATCGAATGGATTCCAGGTCGCGGTTTCGAAAGAGCGGGTTGATGCGGAAACGTTATCGAGTCCTTATCTTTGCAGCGATCGTCGCCGCGCTCGTCGTGCCAGTGGGCTACGCACTTTCAGTTGAGTCGCCGAGCAGCTCGCAGGCTTACCGTGCGGCGGCAGTGCCCGCGGTCGCGAGCGTGAGTTCAACGCCGGCCGCAGCGGTCGTGACCGCGCCGATCGTCGTCAGAACGGGCGTACCGGAGACCTCGACCTCTCCACTCCGCGTGCCGGATGCCGCGAAGTTGTTCGGCATCGGCACGCTCCTCTTCGGTCTGGCCGCCGTGTTGCGGAAGACCGCCTAGCGCCTCGCCTTCGTCATCCCCCGGCGGCGTATGCCCGCGGCGCGGGATGGCGAGGGCGCCGTCGGCGTCGTCGATGCACGCCGTCGGTCGAGAACCGGCACAGGTCCAACCCGTCGAGGCAACCGAACGGGGCGTCGAGGCGGTCGCCGCGGTTCCTTCTATAATGAGAGGTGTAACGTGTGCCCGGCTGCCGGCATCGAAAGGCCAGATTTATGCTCATCAAACGCGCGTCGGATATCCGCAGCTCGGAGATTACCGATCAGAAGCTGTATCTGAATCGGCGCGAGTTCATCCGTGCGGCGAGCGGTACCGCCGCGGCGGTCGCGGCCGGAGTGACCTTCGGCGAAGCGTGGCTCGACGCCGCGACGCCCGCTCCCCACGGCCGGAAGCTCGAGGGCTTCAAGAAGAGCGCCTTCAGCACCGACGAGAAGCAGAACAAGTGGGAAGAGATCACCACCTACAACAACTATTACGAGTTCGGCGTCGACAAGGACTCGCCGTCGATGCTGGCGCGCAACTTCAAGACCGAGCCGTGGACCGTCACTGTCGACGGTGAGTGCGCGAAGAAAGGGCCGATGAACCTCGAGGACGTCCTGAAGGGCGAGACCCTCGAGGAACGCGTCTACCGTCATCGCTGCGTCGAGCGCTGGTCGATGGTGATTCCATGGATCGGCTTCCCGCTGGCGAACTTCATCAAGAAGTGCGAGCCGACCTCGAAGGCGAAATACATCGAGTTCCAGACGTTGAACGACCCGAAGCAGATGCCGGGGATGCGGTCGCAGGTGCTCCGCTGGCCGTACGTCGAAGGCCTGCGCATGGACGAGGCCATGCACCCGCTGACGATCCTCGTCGTCGGGCTGTACGGAGAAGTGCTGCCCAACCAGGACGGCGCACCGCTGCGCCTCGCGGTGCCGTGGAAGTACGGCTTCAAGCACATCAAGTCGATCGTCAAGGTGAAGTTCGTCGAGAAACAGCCGCTCAACACCTGGCAGGACCAGGCCTCGAACGAGTACGGCTTCTACGCGAACGTCAATCCCACGGTCGATCATCCGCGCTGGAGCCAGGCCACCGAGCGGCGCATCGGCGAGTTCCTGATGCGCAAGACGCTGATGTTCAACGGCTACGGCGACCAGGTCGCGTCGCTGTACACCGGCATGGATCTGCGGAAGAACTACTGACGACTTCGCTGTCGGGGCCGGGGGCCTGGGGCTGGCTGCGTCCCGTGTAGCGCGACGGCTTGAGCCGAGAGTCGGCTTCAACATGGGTGTGGCCATTCCAGATCGTGTGCTCCGCTTCGGCCTGAAGCCGCTCGCGTTCGTCGCGTCGCTCGGTCCCGCGGCGTGGCTCGTCTGGGCAGTGCTCACCGGCAACCTCAGCGCGAACCCGCTCAGCGATCTCACCAACGAGACCGGTATCTGGGCACTGCGGTTCGTGTGCATCACGCTCGCGATCACGCCGCTGCGGAAAGTCACCGGCTGGAATCAGGCGATCAGATTCCGCCGGATGACCGGGCTGTTCGCGTTCTTCTACGCGACCCTGCACTTCCTCACCTATATCGTCGTCGATCGGTTCGCGAGCCTGGTCGACTTTCCGGACGGCTACATCGCCTGGTCGACGGCGCGCCATCTCGGCGCGGCGATCTGGGAGGACATCTACAAGCGGCCGTTCATCACGATCGGCTTCAGCGCGTGGCTGACCATGGTGCCGCTGACGCTGACCTCCACCGCCGGGATGATTCGCCGGCTCGGCGGCCGCGCCTGGAACCGGCTGCACCGGCTGGTCTACGCGACAGGCGTCCTCGTCGTCGTGCACTATTGGTGGCTCGTCAAGGCAGACGTGAGCCGGCCCGCGGCCTACGGCGTCGTGGTTGCAGTCGTGCTGAGCGTGAGAGTGTACTGGGCAGGTCGGCGCCGCGCCGTCGTGCCGCGCGCCGCGCCGGTCACCGCACGGTGATGCGGCCCTCGACGGCAGGCGCGATGTCCTTCTTCGCGATCACGTACTTCGCGAGCGCGGCGGTGATCAGGCCTCCCGCTTCCGGCGCGACCAGCACCTCGCCACCGGGAAACATCGAGTAGCCGTCGCCGCCCTTGAAGATGTAGTCGGGTATCGCGAGGACGTAGCGCTTTTCGGGATCGAGCGGCTCGCCGTTCACCCGGACCGCGACCACGCGCGCGGCGTCCGCCGCGTTCGGATCGATCGCGAAGGTGAGGCCGGACACCTGCGGAAACGCGCCGGACGCCGCTGGAAATCTCGACACGCCGTTGCGCAGCGCCGCCAGCACGAGGCGCCCCGGCACCCGCACCATGCAGATCACGTTGTCGAACGGGTGGAGCGATGTGATCATCCGGCCCGTGATTGGACCGGCAGGGTAGACGCGGTCGCCGCGGATGCTGCCGGCGTTGATGAGCGCGATGTCCGCTCCGGAGTCGGCGCGGACGGCGTCGGCGACGAAATTCCCGACGTTGCGCTCCGACGATCGCAAGCGCACGCTGACCGCGTCGAGCGGCACGCGGGTCGCCCCGATCACCGTGTCGAGCGCGGTTCCGAGGCGTGAGTCGTACGAGGCGACCAGCGCCGCCGTCTGTGGCTCGTCGGGAATGGCATTCGTGACCGGCAGCAGCTCGTAGAACCGTTCGATCGTTCCTTCCGCACGGCGGTTGATGTCGATGCGCGCAACCCAGCGCGCGTCCGTGCCGGCCTTGCTGATCAACGCGCGGTTCTCGGTCGCCGTGATGACGAGGTGCTCGTGCCCGCCGATCACCAGGTCGATCTCGGGGAACCGTTCGATCAGCGCGCGATCGGCCGCGAACGGCAGGTGGGTGACGGCGATGATCACCGCCGCGCCGTCGCTCTTCAGGCGCGGAAGGTACTGCGCCGCCGCCTCGATCGGATCGCGCAGCCGCGTGTGCGTCAGCTTGTCGGCCCTGATCTCCGATGTGTTCAGGCACAGACCGATGAAGCCGACTTTCAGTGCGCCGAACGCCTTCACGACGTACGGCGCAGCATCGCCGATCGGCTGGTTCGTGCGCGTGTCCACGACGTTCGAGACTACCCACTGCCACCGCGCCTCGTGCATGCGCTGGATCAACACGTCGTCTCCGAAGTCGAACTCGTGGTTGCCGAGCGTGGCGAGATCGAGGCCGGCGGCGTTGAGCGCCGCGATCATCTGCTCGCCCCGGAACACGCTCGACGCGACCGACGGCGAGAGGAAATCACCGGCCAGCACCAGAAACGGCGTACGGCCCTCCGCGGCGAGCCGCCGCTTCAACGTCGCGACGCGCGCCAGCCCGCCGACGCCGTCGATCGGGCTCGTGGAATAGACGTCGTTGATCTGAAGAATGGTGAGAGGCGCTCGCGCCCGCGGCGAGCCTGGTTCCGGCCGCTGCGCCGCCACCGATGCGACGATCGCCGCGGCGACGATGCACGCCCCGGTCAGACGGCCGCGAGCCACGCGGAGACCTGACTGAGGTCGACGTTTCCGCCGCTCAGGATCACGCCGACGCGCGCGCCACGGAGCGGCGTCCGTCCGTCGATCGCGGCCGCCGCCGCCAGCGCGCCGGTCGGCTCGACCACCAGCTTCAGCCGCTCCCAGAGGTAGAACATCGTGCGCAGCAGTGACGCATCGTCGACAGTCGCCATCCCGCTGACGTGCTCCAGGACCAGCGGGAAGGTGAGCGATCCCAGCGACGGCGTGCGCGCGCCATCGGCGACGGTCTTCGGATTGTGAACGGTCTGCAGCTGCTTCGTCGCGAACGACCGCGTCGCATCGTCGCCGGCGGCCGGCTCGACGCCGATCACCTTGCAGCCGGGGGCCATCGCGCGCGCGGACAGTGCGGACCCCGAGAGCAGCCCGCCGCCGCCACATGGAACGAACAGAAAATCGAGCGGGCCCGAGTCTTCGAACAGTTCGCGGGCCGCCGTTCCCTGTCCCGCAATGATGTGCGGGTGATCGTACGGTGGAATCAGCGTGAGCCCGCGCTCCTGGGCCAGACGGCGGCCGATCGCTTCGCGATCCTCGCGGTCGCGATCGTAGAGAACGACGGTGCCGCCGTAGCCTTCGGTGGCCCTCTTCTTCACCGACGGCGCGTCTGACGGCATGACGATCACGCGCGGAACGTCGAGCACCTGTCCGGCCAGCGCGATCGCCTGCGCATGGTTGCCGGACGAGAACGTCACGACGCCGCGGCGCCGTTGGTCAGGCAAGAGCCGCGACACCGCGTTGTACGCCCCGCGGAACTTGAACGCGCCGCCGCGCTGGAGGTTCTCGCACTTGAAGAAGACCTCGGCGCCGGTCCGGCGATTGACCGATCGCGACGTCGCAACGGGCGTCCGATGCGCGGCGCCGGCAATCTGGCGCGCGGCGCTCTCGACGTCGTCGTATGTAGGCAGCGTGGTGACGGTCATGCTGGGATAGCGCTCATCTCGTCGGACTATTTCCATACGCGCAATGAGGTGGCCGCGCCGCTTACTTCAGTTTCCCGTCGAGTTCGTCGTAGACCCTGCGGACTGCGATCGGTCCCTGTGACGCTGCGAGCGTCCACGACGCGTATTCGCCCCACTTCGCCTGCCTGGCCGCTTCGTCAACCGGGACGCCGGCCATGTGAAGGCGCGTCGCCTCCGCGATCACCGCCGCGAGCGCCTTGTGGTACGCGCGCAGTTCTTCCTTCGAGACCTGGCCGGTCTCGGTGAAGCCGTGGCCGGCGATGTAGAGGTTGGCGTTCATCGCCTCCGCGCGATCGAGCGCCTTCAGCCAGTCGCTCGGATAGGCCGAGCGCATCGCCGGAAACACGCGGTTCAGAAAGGTCTCGCTGAGAAACAGAATCTTCTGGCGCGGCAGGTAGACGCTGAGATCGCCGCCCGTGTGCGCGCGTCCGAGGAACAGGATCTGAATCTCCTCGTTGCCCAGCCTCAGGGCCTTCCGCTCGAACACGAGCTCGGCGTCGTTCGGCAGCTCCCACGCGCGGGCGCCGCCGCGGCCCGAGCGTCCGGCCGGCCCACCCGCGGTCGCGGCCGGCGGCGCCTGCTTGTCCAGGGTCGCTTTCGACAACGGGTGCACGACGTACTTCACGTCCGGCGGAAACGAGATGTTGCCGCCTGTGTGGTCGCCGTGATCGGAGCAGATGACGACGTATTTGATCGGCTTCGGCGTCACCTTCGCGATCGCGTCGACCAGGCCCTTCGTTTCGGCGGGGCTGCCCTGGCCGTCGGCGACGAGCACGCCTTCGTCAGTGACGACGAACATGTTGGTCGTCGTGAACTTTTCGGGTCCGGCGTGGAAATCCTCGTAGGTGTACACGTTCTCGGCGACCTTGATGGTGCGGGGGAAATCCGATTCCTTGAGGCCGCGTTTGGCGGGATCGGCCGTGCGGACCACTGGCGGCTGCGCAAGGGCGGAGGCGGCCAGCGCCGCGATCAGTGCGATCAGGAGAGGCATGCCCTAATGCTATCGCACGCGCGTTTCACGCAGACCAAGTCGTGATTGGATCGGCGTCCGGTTCGCGCGTCGGATACAACGGTCTGCGGGCCCGCGGATTTCGATGGTCGGCTGCGGCGGAGACGCGAGCCTCGCACCTGTCGCGCGTCGCTTGCACACGCTGCCGGCCGGCGGGAACGGAGACCTGATGACACTCACGCTCTCGATTGCCGAGTGCGGCTATCAGTTCGTTGCGTCGGGACCCATGCGCGGGGCGCTGGAGTCGGCGGGATCGCTCACGGACTGGGACGCGTTCGCAGCCAGCTGGAACGACCTTGCCGTCGATCCGTACCTTGCGGAAGGGCGCCGTTTTCGCCGCCGCCGCTTCGCGGTGTTTGCCGCCGATGCTGACGGCGCGCTGGAGCGCCTGGCGCATCAGCCGCACGTGCAGGCGCCGGAGTACAACCAGCTGTTTGGGGGAATCGAGCGGTGGTTCGAGCCGGTTGCGCCGGCGATCGGGTCAGGCCCGACGCTGCAGACGGTCGTGCGGTACTGTTGCCGCGCGTTCGGCGAGCTGGCGCCGGCTGTCCGCCGGTGGCGGGTCGAGGTCCATCAGTTCCGGATCGAGGCGCGCGCTGATGTCGCCGGTCAGCCGACACCCGAAGGCGTGCACCGCGACGGCGTCGACTTCGTTCTGGTCATGCTGATCAATCGCTTCAACATCGTCAGCGGCGTGACGACGGTCTACGATCTGGGCGGCAGGGCGCTCGGCAGCTTTACTCTCACCAATCCGTTCGACGCTGCTCTTATCGACGATTCGCGGGTCGCGCACGGCGTGACGCCGGTGACCCCGCTCGACAACAGTCGAGCTGGCAGTCGTGACGTGCTGGTTGTCACGTTTCGAGGCAAGGTGAGCAATTCCGGGTACACGGATGAGAAGGAAAGCTGAGCCGCTGGGCGTTCCGAACGCCTCG
>DATFWL010000290.1:0-9966 GCA_035259385.1 Vicinamibacterales bacterium
AAGCCCGTCCCAGGCGAAACGCGCAAATGAACTGAGGAGTGGCAACAGCCCCAACACGATGAGCGCGGCGCCAACCCATCGCAAAGGCTCGATGCCGAAGAACGGCGGGCCGATGCGCCAGCGCGTGAGCCACCACGGAACTAAGCCCGTAATCGTCCCTGGCGCGAGGATGAAGAACACCAGCGATCCCAGCGAAGCCCAGAAACGACGCATGGTTCATCCTCCACTGAACGTGCGACACGGCGCGGCGCGGACTGGTACACTCTAGCAGGCCGATGAAAGAGTGACTCGCGCCGGATCGACATCGTAATCCCGACGTACTACCATGCTCCCAGTGAAGGGAGCGACCGCATGCGTGGACCCGACGAGCAAACCGCCGACATATTCAGTTATGTCTCGCCCGAGACGCGGGTGCGCGCGGACCACCCGTTGCCGGCGATTCGGCAGATGACCGACCAGGTCCTGCGCGAGCCGTCGCCGCGGTTCGAGCGGATGTATTCCGACCTGGGCCGGCCGTCGATCCCGCCGGAGCAGTTGTTGCGGGCGCTGCTGCTGCAAGGGCTCTACACGATTCGCAGTGAGCGGCTGCTGATCGAGGAAATCGATTACAGCATCCTGTTCCGGTGGTTCATCGGGCTGAGTCTGGACGAGCCGATCTGGTCGCCGACTACGTTCAGCAAGAATCGGGAGCGGCTGCTGCAGGGCTACATCGCCAGCGCGTTTTTCGACGCCGTGGTCCGCCAAGCGCGCGACGCCGGCTTGATGTCGGATGAGCACTTCACCGTGGACGGCACGGTCCTGGAGGCGTGGGCCAGTCTGAAGAGCTTTCAGCGGAAAGACGCCCGCCCCACGGCACCGCCCGACGACCCGGGCAATCCGACGGTCAATTTTCATGGGGAGACCCGGAAGAACGACACGCATCAGTCGACGACCGATCCTGACGCCCAGATGTATCGCAAGGGGCCGGGAAAGGAAGCGAAGCTCGCCTATCTGGGGCACGTGCTGCTCGACAACCGCCATGGGTTGGTGGCTAATGTCTGTACCACGGCCGCGACCGGAACGGGCGAGTGGGAGGCGGCGCTCTTGATGCTGGGACAGGCCGCCCAGGCCACGACCGTCGGCGGCGACAAACACTTCGATGTCGATCGGTTTGTCAGACCGGCGCGCCAGCTCGGGATTACCCCGCATGTGGCGCAGAAGGACGCGGGATCCCGCCTGGACGAGCGCACGACCCGGCATCCGGGGTACGCCATCAGTCAGCGGAGGCGCAAACTGATCGAGCAGGTCTTCGGCTGGATGAAAACCGTGGCGGACTGCGCAAGTTGCGCCACCGCGGCGGCGAACTGGTCGACTGGATCGTCACCTTCACGGCCGCGGCCTACAACCTGGTCCGACTGCGCACATTGCTGCTGAGGGCTGTGTGAACACCATGGCAGGCGGGCGCTCAGCGGCGTACACCGAAGTATGCAGACGGGAATAGAGATGGTCTCCCGAGTCACTTTTTCATCGGCCTGCGTCCCTAACGCGTCAATTTCGAGTCGACAGCATGGCCCTGCCAGACCCATTCGAGTGCCTCCGGCAGCGTCTGCATCTTGACCGCGCGGTCGCAGTGGCCGGCATTGCGAGCAAACACGAACTGGTACGTGTAGTTCTTAGCGGCGAGCACCTTCGCCATGTTCTCGTTCGCCAGCACCCAATCGTGCATGCCGTCGGTGCGGAGGGTCAGCAGGAGGTCGCGATCGCTCACGTGCATCCACATTCGGATAGGCTTCGCGGGACCGTTCGGAATGAGCGTGCGGTGATACTCCCATGCGCCGCCTGGAGTCTCAGGGTTGTACGGCCACTGCTGGTTGACGAACGTCCCTGAGTACGACAGCACGCGATAGTACAGATCGTTTCGGTACCATGCCATGCTCAGCGCCGCCGCCGCACCCGAGCTGCAACCCATCGTCGCGCGCGATTCCGGATTCCTCGTCAATTTGACGCCGTACTGCTTTTCGACGAGCGGCAACACTTCCGTTTCCACGAACTCGGCGTACTTTCCGGACATCGTGTCGTACTCGAGACCGCGTTCGCTGCCCTGCGCGTCTCCGCTGCCGTTGGCGATCGACACAGCAATCACTGGCGGCACGCGCTTCTGCGCGATCAGGTTGTCGAGCGCCGTAAACAGCAACGGATCGGGGCCGTCGGCGCCGACGATGAGCGGCGCGATCGTGCCCGGCGTGTACTGACTCGGCACGTACACGGCAACCTGACGCGAGTAGGGCGCTGGATGGCTGGTCGCGACAACCAGCTTGGCCGGATCGCTCGCGTCCTGTTCTCCGCGCGTACCTCGCTCGCGAGCGATGCCCGGATAGAGCTTACTGTCGGCCGAGCTCATCGTAAACGTGTGAACCGTCCCCTTCGGCACGCCGGCCTTCGCCGTCATGTCGGGCGAGGGCGGATGCGTGGCGCCTATGATGAAGTTGCCGTTGGCGCCGACGGGCGGGACGGTGCCGTCCGGCAGCTCGGTAGCCTTTACGTATCCCGTCGCGAGCGGGTCGCGGACCGGCGGTCCTGGCGGCGGGTTCGCAGGTTGTGGATTCTGAGCCAGCAACACCGCTGCACCCGCCACGCCTATCGCAATGGTGAAGCCCGTTCGTGTCATCTGACTCTCCTGACCGCCAGCCGACGGCTGCGCGCGGTCATGCGGCGAGATTATACGACGCGCGTCGGCACGATCCTACGTGTGCAGATCGTGAAAAGCGGTGACGGCTCAATACACGGTGCTGGCATGGCAGGTTCCGGACATCGTCGCTGCGGCAAAGAGCGCAATCGGATACGCGTCAGAATCCGTACGTTGAACGACTGATCGGCACGATCCGTCGAGAGTGCCTAAACATGTGACTGAGGAGCTCAGGTCGCTCAAGGTGAATCCGGAAGCGGAGCACAACGGCGCGGTTGAACGCGAGACGAGGCTCCGAACAGTACGCGGTGACGAACGCGCGGATTGCGTGATCGTAGGTGCGCTGGCCGCTGACAGACGTTAGTCTGTTCAGCACCACGGTCCTGACGTGTTCCAGGTCGGGGATCGCCAGGACCCGCTTAGGTGGCCGCTGTTTGCGAGATTTCGACTTGGACATCGGCGACGGCCTCCTTCACCGTCGCCGACAGCTTTCGTCGACCGGCCCTCACTGCTCGATCTCCGATCAACACGGTCCGCACGCACATCAAGAGCATCTACGACGAGCTGCACGTCAACACGCGCGCCGACGGACGTAAGCTCAGCCGCGTGTAACTGACACCCGCTGTACCGGACCACGCTCGTACTTGTCGTTTCGCCGTGCCCGAAGCTGCACAGGGCACATCAACATGCACTACATCAATATGCACTTTTGCGCGTGACGCGGTGTCGACATAGTAGGCGGCACTATGACGATGTTGCGGCCGCCACGCACGCCGACACAGTCGTTGGTGCACGGCTCGGTCGCTGCATGAGCTACAAGGAGTTTGTTATGCCTAGCACTGTCATGGAGAATCTGCTTTCGTCTGAGGACATCGATCAGATCTATGCGGAGTACGAGCGCAAAAAGCGGCTTGCGGTCGCCATGGCACAACTGCGAGCGCAGGCGAAGGCCGTGCCGCCGATGCCGAAGGGCGTCCCGGACTTTCCGCCAGAGCCCGACTTTTGGAAATCGCTGGCTATTACCTGGCAGTATCTCGCCGAGGGTCCGAAGCATCTCGGGGATGATACTTTGATCGTGAAGGGACTCATCCGGTTGTTTGGAACGGAGGACGGTCTAAAGCTCATCGGTCGGCTCAAAGACGCCCTTGTCAACAAGAAGGATGATCCCACGCTCTTTCGAGACTTTATGCAAGCTCTTGGTGGTGGAAAAGAGGGTTACGGCTCTTTTCTGATCGGCGTAGCCTCGGAAGCACACCTCGGGGCTGGGGTTATCGGTACGACCGGAGTAGCCATACCCGTGCGGGGAGAAGGTAAAGTCAAATGGTTTTCGGGGCTGGAGAGGTCAAAGGGCTTTATCCTCGAGCTAACGGCTAATCTGATCGTCGGTCAACGAACCGAAGAGCCGCAGCACCTGACCGGCCAATTTTATGGTCAGCATGTAGCCTTGGACATCGGAGTGGCCTTCGGCTCAAACCTGTACTTTGATACGAGCGACAAGCTCAACTACAAGGGCTTCTCCACCAATGTCGGCGTGGGCGCCGGCGGAGGTGAGGCCGTCCTATGGGGCTGGGAACTGGTCACCTCCGACTAAATCTCACCTCGATCGGCGAGACGCTTACGAAATGCGACCCCTTCGGCATTCCATCAACGTCCGCGCAGCGCCAAAGGGAGCGTGGGTAAACATTTTTTCCGCATTGAGGCTGTCCGCGATCGGATTGCGCAGTGGGCCAGCACGTGTTGGGTACTCCGCCCGTACCCCGAGATGTACCGACGTCGGACTCAAAGGAAATGAGTAGTCGCCCAGGGCGGATTGAAGCCTCCGCCCTGGCAGGTGTGGAAGCAGCAACGGGTTCGATGGCGTGCGGTGCAGTCGCTAATGGCTATACGCGACCGAGCTTACGGACGGCGTCGGTGCGCGTGTTGACGTGCAGCTTTTCGTAGATGCTCTTGATGTACTTACGGACCGTGTTGATGGAGATCGAGAGCGTGTCCGCGATTTCTTTGTACTGCTGCCCTTCGGAGAGGGCGGCTAGCACTTCGCGCTCGCGATCGGTGAGCGCCTCCACTTCTGGCGCAGTTTGATTCTGCCGGAAAAACTGCACCACCTTGCGGGCGATCGCGCCCGACATCGGCGCGCCGCCCTCGCACACGTCGCGCACCGCGTTGAGGATTTCGCTGGTCGGCGCACGCTTCAACACGTAGCCGGTGGCTCCGGCCTTGAGCGATTCGAACACGCGTTCGCTGTCGTCAAACATTGTGAGGATGACGACGTGCACGGTAGGGGCGACGGCCTTGAGCCGCCGGGTGCATTCGATGCCCGTCATGCCCGGCAGGTTGATGTCCATGAGCACGGCGTCGGGTGCCTGAGCGGGCAGCGCCTTCAGGGCCTCTTCGCCAGTCGCGTAGCTGCCAACGCACGCTAACCCTTCCACGCTGTCGACGAGCCGCGCAAAGGCCGCTCGCAGCTGCGCGTCGTCCTCGACGATGCCAACCCTGATCCCCATGATTTCCACCCTGGCCGGTTGCGGTCACACGCGACAGTGCATGGACATGGCCTCGAGTTCATCGCGCCGACGGCGAGAGCGAAATGCGCAAAAGTACGCGGCTGCCGCCTTCGGGTGGCGACTCGAACACGAACGTCCCGCCGACGGCCTTCATACGCTCGCACATATTTTCAACGCCATTGCCAGTTGGATCCCCCCTTCCGGTGAATCCGCAGCCATTGTCTGATACGAGCAGCCGCAATACGCCGCGGTCGACAGACATGGCGACTTGGATCTCGGAGGCGTGTGCGTGCTTGACGGCATTGGTCACGGCCTCTTTGAATGCGAGATACAAGTGACGGCGGGTGTCGGAGACGAGCTCGTAGGTGTCGACATCGCTCTGCAGATGAGAACGAAAACGTATCCCCGCAGCCGAGACATGCTCCTCGGCAAAACGGCTGGCGTAGGTGGCAAAACCGTCCACAGTGTCGTTGCGCGCGTTCACCGTCCACACCAGCTCGTCGAGCGCTTCCACCGCCTCGCGCGCCGCGCTGCCGATCCGGGCCGTCGATGTGGTCGACTCGTCGGCCATGAGCGCGATATGGGCGAGGCGCGATCCGAGATCGTCATGCAGATCGCGCGCGATGCGCGTCCGCTCGTGCTCGAGCCCGTGCTGGCGCTCGAGATCGGCCAGCCGCCGGCGTCCACGCCGTTGTGACGCGCCGTACACGGCGAGCCCGGTGATAACCAGCAGCACGCCGAGCGCCGCCGCGCGTGCGTCGCGCCGTTCCCACAGCAAGGGCCAGACGACGAGACGTACCGTGGTCGGTGTGGTGGTCCACACGCCGTCGTTGTTCGCGGCCAGGACTTCGAAGGTGAACGCACCCGGCGGCAGGCGATTGTAGTACGCAGTACGACGCACACCGGCGTCGTGCCAGTCTGGCTCGAACCCGGCCAGCCGATAGCGAAATTTCACTTTGCTCGGCGTTGCGAAACTGAACGCCGTGTACTCGAGCTCGACACCGTTCGCGCCCGCGGGGACGTCGATCGCGCGCTGTGGGTCGATCGCAGAAGATCGCCCATCAACGGCCGCTGTCTCCACCAACACGCGCGGCGGGATGTGGTTGATGCTGAACGTGCGCGGATCGATCACGGCAATGCCGTCGATAGTCGAGAACCACAAGCGCCCGTTGCGATCGCGCAGCCCCGACGGGTCGAAGCCGCCGCCCGATCCTTCCGTTTGCGTGAGCCCGTCGTTCTTGTCGACAATGATCGGTTCGAGCGTTCGGGCGCGGCCCTCGGCGACCGCCTCGATGCGTGCGCGTTCGAGCCGCGAGATGCCACGCGTGGTCATCACCCAGAGATTCGCGCCCGTATCCTCGAGCATGAGCGCGACCAGGCGATCGCCCAGCCCTTGCGCGACGCCGAACCGCTCGTAGCGTCCGTTGCGCAGCCGGAACAGACCATCGGCGGCGCTGCCAATCCACAACTCGCCGCGGCTGTCGACCAAAAGGCCGGCGATATCCTTCGTGGGCGGACTCTCGCCGGGCGTGAGCATGCGAAAGCGTCCGTTCTCGTAGATCGAAAGCCCGTTGCCGTTCGATCCAATCCACACCCGGCCCTCGCGATCCTGCGCGAACGACGCGAGGATATGCGTGGCGACGCCGTCCGCCTCGCCGTAGCCACGCGACAGCGACCCTCGTTCGTAGACATGCAGTCCGCCAAGCTGTGTGCCGATCCAGATCCGGCCCTCGCGATCTTCGAAGAGCGCCGTCACGCTCGAATCGGACAGCCCGTTCTCGGGGCCGAAATGCTCCATGCGCCGGCCGGTCCATCGATACAGACCCCTGCCGCGCGTGCCGATCCACAGCGATCCGTCGCGAGCGGCCCACAGCGTCCACGTGCAGGCGTTTCTCATGAACCTGGCGAACCGCGGCACGAATCGCCCGTTGCGCAACGTCGATACCGGGCCGCACAACGTGGCGGCCCAGATCGCGCTGTCCTTGTCCTGCACGATCGAGCCGACCACGGCCGCCGGCAAGCCATCGGCGGTTGTGTACATCGTCACGCGCCGCGGTTTGAGGCGCGTGAGCCCGCCGTTCGAGGTGGCAATCCAGAGTCCCTGTTCCGGATCTTCGTACAGCGCGGTGATCGCGCCGCGCGTCGCCAGGCCATCCGCAGCGCCGTATCGCTCGAGCTCGCCGCCGCGCAGGCGCGCGACGGTGCCGTTGCCGAACCCAATCCAGACGCTGCCATTGCGCGATTCGAGCAGCGCGGTCACCGATCCAGCGATCACGCACGGTCTTGCGTGACATCTCGCCGCCGGCGGCGGCCGGACTTCCGGCGCGAAGAGCCCTTGGTCGGTTCCCACCCAGAGACGGCGGTGCTGATCGTGCAACAGCGCGGAGATGTGACCCACGACATGCGACGGACGGCCGCACTGCACGCGCGGGCCCGACGACTCGCAGACGGCCTTGGCCGAGGCGACCCACACCTGTCCATCGTGGCCACGCGTCACCGCGGTGATCGCGCCGTCGACCAGGCCGTCGTCGGTTCGCACCGTGGTGATGCGTCCATTTTCCAGCACGCTGACGCCGTTTTCGGTACCAGCCCAGATGCGGCCGTCGCCGTCTTCGACGATCGCTCTGATGTCGCGTCCCGCAAGGCCCTGCGCGGGCGTGAAGCGCTCGTACAATCCGTTGCGCCAACGGACGAGCCCGTCGCCGCTGACGCCAATCCAGATGGCGCCATTTCGATCTTCGAACAGCGAGCGCGTGTGAACGTTTGGAAGATTTTCGGCGATTGCCGTGAACCGCACGCCGTCGAAGCGGACGGCGCCCGCCCAGGTGCCGATCCACAGATACCCGTCGCGGCTCTGCAGCAAGGCGGCGATGTCGTTATTGGGGAGACCCTGGTCTACGCTCCAACGATCAACGGAGTCGCGCCGACCGGTTTGGGCAAACGTCCAGTCGGCAGCCGCCGCCAAGCCGAGGACAGCGGCAACGGCAAGGGCAAACAGATGCACCGGAGATCCTACGTCACTTCAATGCAAGACTGCTTAACGGGCGGACCATCGCGTATCCGATCGTCGCTTGTGACTAGAAATTCTCTATAGCAGTTGCGCACAATTTTTCTGTAACGCTGAGCTCGGGCAGCAGACGCTGGGACGGCGCGATTGTTCGCCCGACTGCTTGAACGTCAGTCGCGGGGTCTGAAGGTCCGCGCGACCAGGCGAGTCACAGTCGCCGGCGTCCGATGCGGGGAATCGATACATCGGAGCGTGCTGTGGTTCGCTACGTCGCTACGTGGCATCGCAAGTCACGGCGTGCACACAGCTCGAGGAGTTGCGGTCCGGCAAAGGCAGTCACCGGCAGTTCTGGCACCCTGTCAGGAAGCGCGTCGTGACCCTTGCGTTCACACGCCCCGGTTTGTGGCGTCTGCTCGAGGGCAAGAAGATGGCGCCCCGGTGCGCCGGATTCGGCCTTTTCCGGAAGACCGGCTACAAGATTTTCGACCGCGACCACGACTTCGGGGTGCACAACGCAGCCGCGGGATTGCGGATCGGCGAACGGCTCGCACTGCGGCGGTCGGTAGTAAATCTCGGAGACGGGAGGTTGGCTGTGCGGGAATCGGTGTTCAACGAAAAGTTCCAGCCGCCGAAAACTCTGAAGGCGGTGAGAACGATTCGGCTCGGACATCACGCGGTCGCGATCAACGATCCCTTATAAAATAAGAGCCTGTATCAAAACCCCAGACCGGGTGCGAACCGCTCCTGTTCGTGGCCTTATTCGAATGACGTGATTCGACCGGTTCTCGGCAGAGTCTACGCAACTTGAACGAAGCCGCTGACTCGGCGACCCGACGGGCAGAGCCGAACAGTCGGGTGAACTCGAAGTGCGCCCACCAGGTGCGCCCACCACTGAGCCGGACTCAAAGGGGTCGGGTGCTAGCACTCTCGTACGGGCCTTACTGCCGACCGATCCTTTATCGCCCCGGTCGGCGGATCGGTTGGCGCGCGTCTTCGATCGAGAGAAACCGTGCAGCGGTGGTCGCGAGCGTCCGGCCGCGCACGTCCAGGCCGTGGAAGAACGCCACGACCGTCTCACGCACGGCGGAGTCGGTCAGCAGTTCGTGCCGGCCGTTCTCCACGGGCAGGACGATGGGGTCCGCGAACTCCCGCTGCAGTACAGACACATTCGTGAGCGCAACGTGATCGTCCAACGTGCCGGTGATGAACAGCGCCGGCCGGTCAAGGGGGCGTGCTAGGTGCGGGACCGCCACGGCCCGCGCCCCTCCCAGCGCTGAACAGACGTCGGGCGATACCGACAAATTGTCGAGCGACGGCCCCAAAACGCTTGACGCGGACTCGGCGTCCATGCGCGCCACACGCCCCCGCGAGGGCGGCTGTGAACACGTGACAGCCGGCGCCATCAGCGTACTTGCTGTCAGGCCGTTGTACAGACGCTCGACAAATAAACGGAGCACCGAGACGTCGCCGGCCTCGAGCGTCGCAATGAACGCGGGCATTCGGGGATCGCTCAGTCGTCCACTGACGATAGCGCCGAGACCGTCCCGGCCGATTGGCACACTGAGCGTGCGACCGTCGGTCGTCCGGATGTCCACGACGATCGGCGTGCGCTCCGTGCGCACTATCAAGGCGCGAGTGCGCGCCGCCAGATCGCGCGAGAACGCGGCGGTCACCGGATCGGCGGCAGCGGCCGCCTCAACACGGGTGATGAGTGCGTCGAAATCGAGCGCCGACTCATACGTGGTTTCCTCGTCGACCGATCCCTGCAGCACGAGCCGGTCCACGCGATC
>DATFWL010000291.1:0-2937 GCA_035259385.1 Vicinamibacterales bacterium
CACCAGCTCTGGCGCTATTTCTGGAAGACGCGCGGCGGCACGCACATCGGCAACCGCGGCGCGGCGCTCTGGAACAACTACCTGTTCTTCGAGACGCCCGACAATTACCTCGTGTCGCTCGACGCGCGCACGGGCAAGGAGCGCTGGCACGTCGAGATCGCGAGCTTCAACGAGCAGTACTTCTCGACGGCGGCGCCCGTCGCCGTCGGCAACCACGTGATCGCCGGGACCGGCAACGATCTCGACATGCCGGGCTTCCTGCAGTCGTTCGATCCCGAGACCGGCACGCTCCAGTGGCGGACCTACATGGTGCCCATGAACCCTGGCGATCCCGGCCTCGACAGCTGGCCGAGCCTCGAAGCGGCGCGGCACGGCGGCGGCCAGACGTGGATTCCCGGCGCCTACGATCCGGAATCGAAGCTGTACATCATCGGCACCGGCAATCCGACGCCGGGCTACACCGGCCAGGGGCGAAAGGGGGACAACCTCTTCACGTGCGCGCTCGTCGCGATCAACGTCGAGACCGGCAAGATGGCGTGGTACTACCAGACGTCGCCGCACGACACGCACGACTGGGATTCCGCGCAGACGCCGATCCTCGTCGATGGCGCGATCGACGGCAGGCCGCGCAAGCTGGTCGCCACGGCTTCGCGCAACGGCTGGTTCACGGTGGTCGATCGCGTGACCGGCGAGCCGGTGACCAGCACGAAGTTCGGCACGACGATGAACTGGGTGAAGGACGTGCGCAAGAACGGCCAGCCCGAGCCGGATCCGGGGAAGGAAGCGACCGTCCCCGGCTCGCTGGTGTCGCCGGTGGAAGGCGGCGTGACGAACTGGCCGCCGGCCGCGTATTCGCCCGACACGGGCCTCTTCTATGTGCACGAGCACAACGGCTTCAACCTGCTGTATCTGACCGAGACCGATCCGCGCGGATCGATGGGCCTCGCGGGCAAGCAGGTCGCGGGCGTGGGCTCGTGGCCGAGCGCGCTCCGCGCGATCGACTACAAGACCGGCAAGATGGCGTGGCGGCACGAATTTCCCTCGGGCGGCGGGAGCGGCGGCATCCTCGCCACGGCAGGGAAGGTGCTCTTCACGGGCGACGGCGGCGGCAACTTCGTTGCCTACGACGCCACCACCGGCAATCCGTTGTGGCATTCGCGCATCGGATCGCCGTCGAACGCGCCGGAAACCTACGCGCTCGACGGGCAGCAGTACGTGCTCGTCGCCGTAGGCGACGCGCTGTACGCATTCACGCTGAACAAATAACACCGCCCAACTTCCAACTTCCAACTCCCAAGTTGTGCTGTTTGGGAGTCGGGAGTTGGAACGTGGGCGTTGGCCCGTTCCACAATCCGCTTGCACTATCGCGAACGTTCTGGTAGGGTCCCTGCCGTTTGGCATATGTCTGAAATCGATTTCAGGCATCTGCAGGACTCATTGGAGGGAGGAAGCGATGCTCGTACGCGCGTCACGGGTGGCGTTCGCCGTCCTGGCACTCACCCTGTTGTTCGCTCCGCGGGTCTCGGCGCAGCTCACCACCGGTACGCTCACCGGCACCATCAAAGACGCGCAGGGAGGCGTGATCCCCGGCGCGACCGTCACCCTCACCAGCGAAGCGCGCGGTACGCAGATGCCGCCCGCGTTCACCAACACGAGCGGCGACTTCGTCATCGCCAACGTGCCGCCCGATACGTACACCATCGAAGTCACCATGCAGGGATTCAAGACGCTCAAGCGCGGCGGCGTGTCGGTCAGCGCCGGCGACCGCGTGGGCCTCGGCGTGCTGACCATCGAGGTCGGCGGCCTCAGCGAGGCGGTGACGGTGCAGGCCGAATCGCCGCTCGTGCAGACGCAGAGCGGCGAGCGATCGTTTGCCGTCACCACGAAGGCCGTCGAGAGCCTGCCGATCTCCAACCGCAGCTTCGTCCAGCTCGCGACGCTCGCGCCGGGCGTCACCGGCAACAACCCGAGCCGCGTCGGCGACCGCTCCTCGACCGGGGGCAACAACAGCAACATCATGATGGACGGCGTCTCGACGATGGACACCGGCAGCAACTCGGTGCTGCTGCAGATGAACGTCGAGTCGATCGCGGAAGTCAAGGTCCTCGTCTCGAACTACCAGGCGGAATACGGCCGATCGAGCGGCGTGCAGGTGAGCGCGGTGACCAAGAGCGGCACCAATCGGTTCCGCGGCTCCGCCTACGGCGTCATGCGCAAGGACAGCTGGAACTCGAACAGCCAGACCAACATTCAGAACGGCGACCCCAAGACGAAGGTCGACGAGAAGGATCTGGGCTACACGATCGGCGGCCCGATCGGGAAGCCGGGCGGCAACAACAAGCTGTTCTTCTTCTACGCGCACGAATACTCGCCGCGCACCGGCGGCGGCGACACCGTCCGCTTCCGCTTCCCGACCGCCCTCGAGCGCGCCGGCGACTTCTCGCAGAGCCTCGACAACAACGGCAACCTGTTCCCGTTCATCAAGGATCCGAACAGCACGCTGCCGTGCTCGGCGACCAACACCGCGGGCTGCTTCCAGGCGGGCGGCGTCGTCGGACGCATTCCGGCCGATAGACTGTACCAGACGGGGCTCAACGTCCTGAAGCTGTATCCGGCGCCGAACGTGGCGGCGGGACAGTACAACTACGAGCTGGTGCGGCCGGCAGAGAAGCTGCGGGCGAATCAGCCGGCGGTGCGGCTCGACTATCAGCCGTCGCTGAAGCTGCGCGGCACGTTCAAGTACTCCGGCTGGTCGCAGCAGGACGTCACCATTCCCGGCACCATCCCCGGCTGGAACGACACCAAGCAGTACAACCCGTTGGTGCGCACGGTGGCTGCCACCGTGAACTACTCGCTGAGCAACCGGACGTTCCTCGAGGGCACGTGGGGCCGGGCGCAGAACTCGCTCACCGGCTGCGCGCTGGCGCAGGCGAACAC
>DATFWL010000292.1:0-4187 GCA_035259385.1 Vicinamibacterales bacterium
GACTGCAGCAGACAATCAAACGGTCCGGAACGTCTTCGTCATCGGCCCGGACAAGAAGGTGAAGCTGATCATCGTCTATCCGATGACGACCGGACGGAATTTCGACGAGGTGCTGCGGGTCATCGATTCGTTGCAGCTCACAGCGAGTCACGAGGTTTCGACGCCGGTGAATTGGACGCAGGGCGACGATGTGATCATCGCAGGGTCGGTCTCTGACGAAGAGGCGAAGAAGCTGTTCCCGCTGGGATGGAAGACGCCAAAGCCGTATATGCGCATCGTGCCGCAACCCCGTACCTAGCAGCAGCCCTGAGTGCAAGCGACATGAACGGTCCGTCGACGTTTGGCAGGTACTGCACTCGCCGAATCAACGACCTGTTCTGATACGCCCCGAGACGCGCCAAGAAGGGAGCTCAGTATGAGGCGGACACTGCTTCTCGTGATTCTTGCCACACTCGAAACGGTCAGGCCGTCCCTCGCGCAGAATGTGGTCCTCGATTGGAACAAGATCGCAACCAGCGCGATCGTAACTCAGGGCGGCAAGCCCTCGACCACCGCGGCGGTCTGGTTCGCATACACACACATCGCGGTGTACGACGCCGTCAATGCCGTTGACCGCCGGTTCAAGCCGTTCTACTTCAACGGCGAAGCGCCAGACGGCGCCTCGGCAGAAGCCGCGGCCATCGCGGCGGCACATCGTGTGCTGGTCCATTACTTCCCAGCGCAGACTGCGGCCCTGGACACGCACTATCAGAGCTCACTCGCGAACCTCTCTGTGGATGACGACTCGAAAGCCAAGGGAGTAGACATCGGGGAAGCTGCCGCTCGGACGCTCATCGAGGCGCGCGAAAACGACGGCTTGGAGGCGGACGTCCCCTACGAGCCCCCGGATGGTCCCGGATTCTGGCAACCTACGCCGCCCGGCTTCCTTCGCGCGCTCACACCGTGGCTCGGCCAGATGCGGCCGTTTACCATGACCTCGCCTTCCCAGTTCCTGCCGAAGGGCCCGACACCGTTGGACAGCAAAAGGTGGGTACGCGATTACGAACAGGTCCGCCTACTGGGCGACGTCAGCAGCACGGTCCGCACGTCTGAGGAGTCCGAAATCGGCTTGTTCTGGACCGAACATACGGCGCAGCAGTATTCGCGTACGTTCCGTACCCTGGCCGCCGACTATGACCTGGACCTCGATGAGACAGCGCGGATGCTGGCCATCCTGTATACCGGTTTTGCGGACGCCGGAATCGGTTGCTGGAATGGAAAGTACACCTACAGTTTCTGGCGCCCTGTCACGGCGATACGCGCAGGCGGCGGCAACCCTGATCTGATTGCCGATCCGAGCTGGACGCCCCTGGGCACCACGCCGAATCATCCGGAGTATCCAGCAGCGCACGGCTGCGTGACCGGTGTCGTGTCACAGCTGATAGCCGGATATTTTCATACCACCCAGGTCCACGTCGTCGTGGACAGCACCGTGACCGGCACGACGCACGTTTTCGAGGACACCCGTGACCTGTTCAACGAGGTGTTCTTTGCGCGAATCTTCGCTGGCTTCCACTATCGACATTCCATGATCGACGGCCGTTCACTGGGCAAAGAGGTTGCCCAGCAGTTGCTGCGCCATCATTTCCGCCGCGTGCGGCACGAGCCGTCGAGCGAAAACTGACGATCGCATCTGCACAGGAGTCGCATCATGCGCAAGCTTCGCGCCCTCGCAGTGTTGACGGCGCTTTCATGTGCCGTCATCGCTAGTGGCCGATCGGTCGCATCGGTCGGCTTCGCCTCGACCGACGAGAACGCCGAGAGCATACCAGCGGAAGTCGTCGCGACTGGAATTCCCGGCGCCGGTGCTGTCGCCCAGGTTGGGACGTTTCACACGGGCGGTCCGTTTCACGACAGGCCGGAGTTTGCGGCGTTTACCGAGCCCGGACAAGTCCTCCATCGCACACGGCTCTTCGTCACGAGCACCTCGAACTTCGGCGCGCCGCTCGCTCGGCCATCCGAAGCGCCCGGATCGGTCCTGTCACTCGATGTGAGCGACGGTCCCATTGCGGTGCCGTCGGACTTTGCCAGCAGCGGCGGACAGGCGAGCGCGGCCAGAGGCAAAGCGATTCTGTACACGGCTCAAAGCCCGGATTTCCTAAACTCCATCACGAATCCCGGCGCGGCAACGGCTGATCGGCCGGCGGTGAGCCTTCCATTGGGGATTTCGTTCAACAACGGCTTCGGCCGGCCCTGGTTTGCCAATGCTCCGGCCGGGAGCACGGGTGACGGCACGATTACCGTCATCGACCCGCAGGGGTTTCCACTCGCGGGCGCACCCGACGCAACCGCGGGCGGCGTCTTCGCAGGCGACCTGACCAATCGCGTGCCCGGGTCCACCGGCGGTCTCACGGCCGCCGCCGTGGCGACCGCATTGGCGACGAAGTCTCCCGATCTTGGAATCAGAGCCGTGTTCTTTGCAGCGCTTGCTGATGGCAGCATCGCCCAGGTGCACGTAGAAAAGGGCGTCGATGCGCTCGTGCCGGCGGGGACGTTCACGCCGATTCCGGACATCAGCCCGGAAGCGGTCGAATCATCGCATCCGAAGGTCGTCACCCGCGTGGGGATGATCTTCAACTGGGTGCCGACCCGGATCTTGTACGTCAGCGATCCACTGGCTGATCGGATCCTCGCCTTCGACATCAACCAGGAGGACACGGAGCCGCAGACCCGTTTTACCACGACGAACGTCCGGTCGCTCACGTCGCGACATTTCCACGAGCCGATCGATCTCGCTCCAGCCGTGCCGGAAGCGGCCGCGCGGAATTTCGCGAGCAACACAACCCTGGGTGGCGGATCAGACTTCTATGTGTTGAACCGCGGCAACAACAGCATCGTGCGGTTGCGGCAGGACGGCACCGTCGCGGCCGTACGGCACATCCATGCGAGTGTGGTGGGCTTTCGCGTGCAGGGCCTTGCCGTGTCGGAGGACGCCAGAGTGATCTGGGTGACCGCGACCGCGCCGCATCGGCAGGGCGTCATTCTGCAGATGTCAACGTTTGGTGCCGGATCGGTCACCACGAGCATGATCGAACACGCGCGGAATGGCGGAGCGGACGGTGCGGTAGCGCAGGGCAGGGATATCTTCATCAACGACTTGGGCCCCCACAATGGCCTCGGCCCACTCTTCAACGGCCGCTCGTGCGACACCTGTCACAACACGGTCGCCGGCAACCTGTTTCCCGGCGGCATGGGCACAACTCCAGAGACGTTCGTCACGCGCGTCGCGCACATCGAGAATGGAATCTTCGATCCACTCCGCGGCCGCGGTGGTCCGATCGCCAGGCAGAGATCGATCGCGGAGTTCGGCATCCCCTGCGACCTGCCAACGGGCATAACGCCCGAGGCCAATGCTCTGTCGAACCGGAGCGCGATGACGCTGGTCGGCACGTCGCTGCTCGACAACGTCCGCGTGGCTGACCTGGAGCGGGTTCGGCTGCTTCAGCCGCTTTCGATCCGGGGGCGGTTGAACCGGCTGGCGGACGGCCGCGTCGGACGATTCGGGTGGAAGGCTCAAACCGCGACGCTCGTGGAATTCATGGCAGAAGCCTTTCGGGATGAGATCGGAGTCACAAATCCCCTGGCGCCGGTCGATCTCGTCCGCGGCTGCGGGACGACGCGGAAGCCGAAGGCGGATGGGGCACCGCTGACCTCGCTGGTCGCCTTTCTCAACTCGATCGATCCCCCGCTCCCCAGCGCGGCGTGTCTCGCGTCGCCAGGCGCCGCCATCTTTGCCGATGAGGCGAGCGGCGGCATCGGCTGTGCGACGTGCCACCGACCCACGATGTCCGGACCGGGCAACTCTGGTCCAGATCCGACGACGATCCGGCCCTATACAGACTTGTTGCTTCATGACATGGGGCCCGAGCTGGCCGACGGGTTCCTTCAGGG
Organism: Vicinamibacterales bacterium; assembly: GCA_035259385.1. Classification (GTDB taxonomy): domain Bacteria; phylum Acidobacteriota; class Vicinamibacteria; order Vicinamibacterales; family CAVVIG01; genus QHWK01. Next base: position 3,931 of record DATFWL010000292.1, read on the forward strand.
GTCCGCAACTAGTGGTGAGTTCCGGACCGCACCGCTGTGGCGGGTCGCGGATCGGCAGCACTTCCTGCATGACGGCCGTGCTACTTCGATCCGTGAGGCAATCGAGGCGCACGGGGGACAGGCCTCCGCCGCCCGCGAGCGATTCCGTGCGTCGTCACCCAGTCAACAGCTGGCACTGCTCGATTTTTTGGGGTGCATCTAGGCGACAGCGATCCAGAGAGCCTGAACGATCAGCCCTCGTCGCATCGAGGACTGAA
>DATFWL010000293.1:0-4821 GCA_035259385.1 Vicinamibacterales bacterium
GCCGTCGCGCCCTCCGATCGGAACATCATCTACGTCGGGTCCGGCGCCGGAATCATTCGGCCCGATCTCGCCGTCGGCGACGGTGTCTACAAGTCGACCGACGCGGGGCGGACATGGACGCATCTCGGGCTGCGCGACTCACAGATGATCGCGATGATTGACGTCGACCCGCGCAATCCTGATCGCCTCTTCGTCGCGGCGCTCGGCCACCCGTACGGTCCCAACGCCGAGCGCGGCATTTTTCGATCTACCGACGGCGGTCGCACCTTCGAGAAGGTGCTCTACAAAGACGAGTACACGAGCGGCAACGACGTCCGCATCGACCCCTCCGACCCGAATGTCGTCTACGCGACGCTCTGGCAGCAGCAGCAAAGCTTCCTCGAGGGACAGGGCTTTGGCGGCGCAGGAAACGGTGTCTTCAAGTCGACCGATGGCGGGCGGACCTGGAAACCATTGACGGAAGGGCTGCCGAGCATCATCCAGGCAAACATCGCCATCGCGCCGAGCAACCCGCGCGTGCTCTACGCGGCGGCGGCTGGTAACGTACCGAACGCGGGCGGTCGTGGCGCAAGCCCTACCACGGGCGTCGTCGGCTTCTACAAGTCCACGGATGCCGGCGAGCACTGGCAAGCGGTCGTGACCGCTGCCAGTGGCGCCGGACAAACGAAGGTCGATGGCCGGCCGCTCGCGCGCATCGGCGGCGGCGATCTCCCGACGGTCGCGGTCGATCCCAGGAACGAGAACGTCGTCTACACCGCGTCCACCGTGATGTGGCGAAGCGAGGATGCGGGCGCGAACTGGTCCGCCGTGCGCGGTGCGCCCGGTGGCGACGATTACCAGAAGATTTGGATTAACCCGAACAATCCGGAGATCCTGCTCGTCGTCTCGGATCAAGGTGGCGTCGTCTCAGCCAATCGCGGGGCGTCATGGAGCAACTGGTACACGCAACCGACGGCAGCGATGTATCACGTCACCGCCGACACGGCGTTTCCGTATCGCGTCTGCGGTGGCCAGCAGGACTCGGGGTCGGCATGCGTGGCGAGCCGCTCGATGGACGGTCAGATCACGTTCCACGACTGGCATCCGGTGAACATTCAGGAGTACGGCGTCGCCGCGCCCGATCCGAAGGATCCCGACCTGGTCTACGGCAGCGCGCGTACGACCGTGTCGCTCTACAACCGGCGCACCGGCCAGACGACGAACGTCGGGCCCAGCACCGAGCAGCGCGCCGGCGGCTTCGGGCGGAATGTCCGGACGATGCCGATCGCGTGGTCGCCGGTCGATCAGGGCACGCTCTTCTACGCCTCGAACGTCGTCTGGAAATCGACCGATCATGCGCGCAGCTGGACGCGCGTCAGCGGCGATCTCACGCGGCAGACGTGGACCGTTCCGGCGACCGCGGGCAAGTACGCGAGCACCGTCACGCCCGCGCCGCTCGGCTCGATTACGGCGCTGGCGCTGTCCCCGCTCGACATCAACGTGGTCTGGGCGGGCAGCGACGACGGCGCCATCCAGGTCACGACGAACGGCGGCGGCGCGTGGTCGAACGTCACGCCTGCCGCGATCAAGCCGTGGACGCGCATCTTCAACATGGACGCGGGCCACTTCGATAAGCTGACGGCGTATGCGGCGGCGAACACGCTGCGTATCGACGATCTCAGTCCGCACTTCTGGCGAACGCACGATGGCGGCAAGACGTGGACCGAGATCAACACCGGCATCGCGGCCGGCGCCGCGGCGAATTCGATTCGTGAGGATCCGCGCACGAAAGGGCTGCTATACGCGGCGACCGACCTTCAGGTGTGGGTCTCGTACGACGATGGCGATCACTGGGAGTCGCTGAAGATGGGCATGCCCGCCATCTCGGTTCGCGATCTCCAGGTGAAGGATGACGAGAGCTGCCTCTGCTCGGATCTCGTCGCGGGCACGCATGGCCGCGGCTTCTGGATTCTGGACGACATCACGCCTCTGCGGCAGCACGCAGCGGCCGAAGCCGCACGCCGGGCAGGCAACGCGTTCCTCTTCAAGCCGGCGACGGCCGTGCGCGTGCGGTTCGGCACGAACGATCCGACGCCGTGGCCGCCGGAACTGCCGGCGGGGGAGAATCCGCTGCCCGGCGGCCTGATCGACTATGCGCTCGCGCGCGACGCGTCGGGCCCCGTGACGCTCGAGATCGTCGATGCCGCGGGAAAGGCCATTCGTCATTACTCGAGCAGCGATCACGTGCGCGACCCGAATCCGGCGCTCGATCCCGCCGCGTATGACAAGGTCTGCCAGCAGACGCCGACTGCGCCAGACTGCGCCCTGCCGCTCTACTGGCCAGCCGCGCCGATCCGGTTGTCGACGCGCGCTGGCGTGCATCGGTTCACGTGGGATCTGCGGTTCGATCCGTTCGGCGAGGACCCGGACGCCGGCGACGAAGGTGCGACGGGCGCCGTGCCGCATCACACCTACGATCTCCCGTACTCGCCGTGGGCGCCACCAGGGACGTACACCGCGCGTCTGACGGTCGAGGGAAAGCGGTACGAGCAACCGATCACGCTGCGGCTCGATCCGCGCGTGAACACGCCAGCCGCTGGATTGGCGCAGCTCAACACGCTCACCCGCGAGCTGTACGACGACGCTGCGCAGGCGCACAACGCCTACACGGAGGCGCGTGCGCTGATCGGGCGGCTCGGGTCGGGCGCCGATGCCGCGGCGCTGAAAACCAGGATTGAAGCGATCGCGCCGCCCGAGACGACACAAAGCCGTGGGCGCGGATTCAGTCCCGGCTCAGGCGGTGGCGCGACCCGGCAAACGCTGGCCAGCGTGACTCAGGCGGCGATGGCTGCGGCGATGGCGTTGCAAGGCGCGGATATCGCGCCGACGGCCGGTCAGGTCGCCGCTGCCGCGACGGCGCGCGCCGCCGTCAAGGCGATGATGGATCAATGGTCAGTGCTGAAGGCGAGTTCGCCGGTGAAATGACGGACTCTGGGCGACCAGCGATGCCTCTCTTTTTGAGGCGCCGCTGGCTCGTTCAGTTCGGGCGCGAGGTCACGTCCACGCTCGCGACTGCGGCCTTCGTGCCGGTAGCAGAGGTAATCGGCTGTTAACCTGCGGATTGGGGGTTCGATTCCCCGGCTCACCACCGATTCCACACGACTTCGATTCTCGAGGCCGTCCCGAGTTGCCGGCTGACGCGCGGCGCGTGCGCGGGACGCCTGGCAATGGACCGTAACGAGCTGGTGGCGCGTGACAGGTGCCGGCGAAGAACTATCCGTCGCGCAGCGCATCGGTGGGATTCACCGCCGTGGCGCGTCGAGCCGGGACATAACTCGCCGTCATCGCGACCGTGAACAAGAGCACAGTCACGGCGGCATAGACCGTCACGTCGTGCGTGCCGACGCCGAACAGCAGCGTCTGAAGGTATCTCGTGAGCGCCGCCGCGCCTGCGAGGCCCAGCACGACGCCGAGGCCGGCGGTCTGGATGCCCTGCTTCAGCACGAGCGACAGGATGGCCCGTCGATCCGCGCCAAGCGCCTGGCGAATGCCGAATTCGCGCGCGCGCTGCGCCACTCCGAACGCGAGCACACCGTAAATGCCAACGGCGGAGAGGGCCAGAGCGACGGCGCCGAAGAGCGTCAGCAGGAGCGTCGGCGATCGGCGGCTCTCGAGCGATCGAGACATCCACTCGTTCATCGTGCGGACGTCGGCGATCGGCTGTTCGGGATCGATCGCGGCGACCGTGGCGCGAATCTGCGGCACGAGTGCGTGCGGGTCGGCGTGCGTCTTGACGACGAGCGCCAGCGCCCGCGGGGTGTTCTGCAGGACCGGATAGTAGATCCGTTCCTTGGCGACCGGCTGGCCGAGATCGATCGCGCTGATCGTGCCAACGACGCCGACGATCGTGAATGTCGGACTGGTCGGCCCGCCCTGGCGGATCTGCTGGCCGAGTGGACTGCGGCTGGCAAAATACCGGTTCGCGAGAAACTGATCGATGACGACGACGCGCGGCGCGTCGGCAGCATCGGCGTCAGTGAAGGCACGCCCTGTGATCACAGGAATCTGCATGGCGCGGAAGTACTCGCCGCCGACGACTTCCTGCCGGCCATGCGGCTGTGCCTCGCCCTCGGGCGGCGTGTAGCCGACGATTGAGTACGACCCCGAACCGACCATGCCGTTGAAAGGCACGTTCGACGTGATGCCGGCGGCGACGACGCCCGGCAGCGGTTTCACGCGCTCGAGGAGCCGCACCCAGAACGCGCGCCGCGCGTGCTCATCGCCGTAGCGGGTGACCGGGAGCGCGATTTGCGCGGAGATCACGTTATCCGGCGTAAAGCCCGGGTTCACCTGCTGCAATCGCGCAAAGCTCTTGATCAGAAGACCCGCGCCGACGAGCAGCACGAGCGCGAGCGCGGTTTCGGCGACGACCAGCGTGGAGCGCGTCAGACCGGTGCGGCTGCCCGCCGAACCGCGCGCCGTGTCTTCCTTGAGCAGCGCGGCGGTGTTGCCGCGCATCACGACGAGCCCCGGCACGAGCCCGAAGACGATCCCGGTCGCGACCGCGATCGTGAGAGTAAAGACGAGGACGGCTGGATGCAGTGACGCGTCCGTCATCGCGGGAATCTGGCCGGAGGCAAGCGCGATCACACCGCGCACGCCGGCAAGCCCGAGGCCGAGACCGCCGATCGCGCCGGCGAGCGAGAGCACAACGCCTTCGATCAGCAGCTGACGGAGCAGGCGGCCCCGTCCGGCCCCGAGCGTGGTGCGAATGGCCAGTTCGCGATAGCGGCCGGTCGCGCGCATCAGCAGCAGGCTGGCGACGTTCGCGCAGGCGATCAG
>DATFWL010000294.1:0-55337 GCA_035259385.1 Vicinamibacterales bacterium
CGACCGGCAACCTGTTCGATCACCGTCGCTCAGCCGGAGGGGCGCCCTTGCGCACCGCCTTCTGATCTCCCGCCGCTCCCCGCACCATCAGGTGGGTGACGCGGCCCTGTGCGTCCCTGATGAACTCGAAGCCGGTCGGATTCGCGGTGGACATGAACCGGGTCTCCGACTGGACGAGCAGCGGAAGTTTCGGTTCGTTCAGGCCGCGCACGAACAGCATGTCGCCGGTGACGGTGACGACGAATTCGCGTCCCGACGGCAGCTCGTAGGTGCCCGCATATGTCGCGAGCAACGCGGGGCTCAATCGGATTCCTGTGTCGCCCGAGAGATGTGCCCTGTCCAGCTCGTTCTCGCAGACGTCTTCCAGGAGCTCGGTATCCGGAGCCAGCAGCCGCTGGCGTTTGATCGTGACCGGCCTGGTGAACACTTTCGGATCGTCGAGCGTCATCTCGAGATCCATGTGGCCGAAGTCGCGGCGGCGCATGCGCTCCGTGAGCCGAAGCGATTCGGTCTGTGGATGTCCGCCGCTGTCGAGCCACGCCTTGTCGTTGAATCCCGCGGTCGTCACGACGAGGGTGTCGCCCTCCCATCGCCCGACCGAGTATCCCAGCCACGTCGGGTTCGGATCTGGGGGGAGCTCGCGGCCGTCGGTGAAGACGATGCGATGCGGGCTGTTCGGAGACTCGTACAGGATCACGATGAAGCCCGGCGTCTGCACGATCTGCGTCAGGTTGAAAAAATTGTGGAACGGCACGCTGACGGGCAGGCATCGGGTGAGCGGACTTTCCTTGCGCGAGTCGCGCACCCGCTGTAGAAAGAGCGCCTCCGCCCACGGCTGAACGTCCTCCGTCTCGAGGTCTTCAGCAATGTTGAAGCGATAGAGCGGGCCGGCGCCTCGCCAGATGCCGGAGAGATCCGGCTTGCCGTCGGCGGTCCGCGGCGCCGGCGCGGAAAGATTCGGCGTGCCGTCGGCGAGGCGCGGCGTTCCCGGAGTCGGGTAGTTGAGCCACTGGGCGCCGGCGGGCGTCGCCATGAACGCCGCGAGCACGGTGGCGATCGCAGTGGACAGACCGATCGATCTCATGGGTCCTCCTCCCGCGGCTGCGATTATATCCATCTGGGATCGATGAGCACTGCGCTCGTCGGGATCATTTCTTCGGCAACGCGAACGCGATGATCTCGTCGTTCGTGACGGTCGACCCGGTGAGTCCGCCGCCGGTGCTCACCACGGCGACGAATTGCCGTCCGTCGGCTCCCAGGTATGTGATCGGTGTCGTTTCAATCGACGACGGCAACTTGATCTCCCACAGCTTTTCGCCGGTCGCGGTCGCGAAGACGCGGAACCTGAAATCGTCGGTGCCGCCTACAAAGGTGAGGCCGCTGGCGGTCAGCACGACGCCGCCGGAGCTCGGCCGGCCCGTGTCCTGAAGACCGGAAGGCAACGCGTCCGAGACGCCGAGCGTCTTGCGATAGGCGATGTCGCCTGTATCCATGTTGACCGCGACGAGTTGCCCCCACGGCGTCGGCCCGCAGAGCAGATGCCGGTCGGGATCGCCGAAGCGGCGCGTGCCGGCAAGCGGCCCGGAGTTGACGTACGCGCCGTCCGGCCGCTGGATGATGCGCATCGGCTGGAAGATGTTGCTCGTGTTGGACACGAACAGATGAAGCTCGGGATCGTAGGACGGTCCCCAGAAGTTGATGCCGCCTGCGGGACCCGGCGGCGAAATACTGTATCGGTTGAAGGCGATCGGCATGTAGGGACCGCCCAGCTTCATGTCGTTGTCGTCGACGAGGTGTTCGCAGTACGACTGATGTTGCGGCTCGCCCTTGTAAAGGTTGCTGCGCGAGATCGTATTCTGCGTCAGCGGCTCGGGCTTCACCGGGAAGGGTTGCGTCGGCGACGCCTGCTCGCCGGGCACGTCGCTCTTCGGCACCGGGCGCTCTTCGATGTCGAAGATCGGCTTGCCGGTGAAGCGATTGAGCGTGAACATCAATCCTGTCTTGTTGACGATGATGACGGCGGGAACCGTCGTTCCGCCGCGGCGGAGGTCGACGAGCAGCGGCGCCGACTCGGTGTCGTAGTCCCAGATGTCGTGATGCACCAGCTGGAAGTGCCAGAGATACTTGCCGGTGTTCGCGTCGACCGCGACGACCGACGACGAGAAGAGATTGTTGCCGGGACGATCGATGCCGACGCGGTCGTTGTTCGGGGCGCCGAGCGGCATGTAGAGAATACCGCGCTCGGCGTCCAGCGACGTGTAGCCCCAGACGTTGACGCCGGATCGGTTCTTCGCGCTGTCTCCGCCCCACGTGTCATAGCCGAACTCCCCGGGCCGCGGCACGGTATGGAACGTCCAGACCAGCTTGCCGCTCCTGGCGTCCCAGGCGCGTGTATCGCCGGCCGGTCCGGATCCGCCGGTGGAACCGCCCGGCCCTTCGCCGGTGCCCGCGCCGGTGATGATCACATCCTTGTAGATCGTCGGCGACGACAGCAGCGAGTAGGGCAGGTTCGGGCCGGTTTGCATGACCTCCGGCGTCTTCAACGTGATGACGCCATTCTCGCCAAACCACTCGTTGGGCGTGCCCTTCGCCGCCTCGAGCGAGTACAGCGCGCCGGTGGCCGTCCCGAAGATGATCGACGGCGGAAGACGGAGCGTGCCGCCGCCGCCCGGCCAATACGCCAGGCCGCGCTTGGACGGCGTGTCATTGTTGGGAAGCTGAAATCGCCATTTCTCCGCGCCGGTCGTGGCATCCAGCGCGATGACCGCGCCGTAGGGCGAGGCGAGATACATCGTGTTCGCAATCACGATCGGAACCGCTTCGTCTTCCCGCATGCGGCCGACGAAGTCCGCAGGTTTGAGGTGAAAGCTCCAGACCCGCTCGAGCGTGCTGACATTTTTCGCGGTGATCTGGGTCAGCGGGCTGTAGCGGTTGGCGCTGTTGTCGTAGTTGGTGCTTGGCCAATCGGTAGCGCCGGTCTTCCCGTCCGCGGTGCTGACCGCGGTCGAACCCGCTGCAAGAGAGAGTACGGTCGCGCCGACGCCCAGCGCGACCAATGTCGCCAGCGGAATGCTGCGCCGTGCGAATCGCGTCAGACCAATCATCCGATCCTCCGATTGGAAGTCCAGGCGCGCGAATCCCTCGAGACGTTCACCGCCGATGGCGTCACGTCATTTGAGCGGCTCGATCTCGGGTAGAGTGTCGTCCGCAACCGGTCAGCGGTCCACTTGACCGCCTATACTACGCGCGACCGAGGCCTGGCGGGTGTGTTGGTTCGCAAAGAGCAGGACCGCAACCGACCGTCAACAGCCTGGTAAGGAATGGGAGAGGAGCTGAATCGGCTGGTGCCGGGGAAGCAGGTGAGGCTGACATAAGATACAGCCGCTCGACGATGACCTTCTCCGCAGGGACGCGTGTCGGCTCCTACGAAGTCGTTGCGCCGCTCGGCGCCGGTGGCATGGGCGAGGTGTATCGGGCGAGGGATTCGAGGCTGAAGCGCGAGGTCGCGCTCAAAGTCCTCCCGGCGGCCGTTGCCAGCGATCCCGAGCGTCTGGCCAGGTTTCAGCGCGAGGCGGACGTCCTCGCGTCCCTGAATCATCCCAACATCGCGCACGTCTACGGCATCGAAGAGCAGGCGCTGGTGATGGAGCTGGTCGAGGGCGAGGACCTCTCGCAGCGCCTGGCGCGCGGAGCGATCCCGATCGACGAAGCGCTGGCAATCGCCAAGCAGGTCGCCGAAGCGCTCGAATCGGCTCACGATGCCGGCATCGTCCATCGCGATCTGAAGCCCGCGAACGTGAAGGTGCGTGAAGATGGCACCGTCAAGGTGCTGGACTTCGGCCTTGCGAAGGCGGTCGACGCAGGGCACGCGATGTCAGAGCCTCGTGACCTGGCCAACTCTCCAACGATCGCGTCTCCCGCCAGGGCGCTCGGCGGCGTGATCCTCGGAACGGCCGCGTACATGGCTCCCGAGCAGGCGAAGGGCAAGCCGATCGACAGGCGCGCCGACGTGTGGGCGCTGGGCTGCGTGATCTACGAAATGCCGACCGGGAGGAAGGCGTTCGCCGGCGAAGACGTCACCGACACGTTGACGGCGGTGATGCGCGACCAGCCGGACTGGAACGCATTGCCCGCCGCGACACCGCCGGGCATTCGCAGCCTGCTGCGGCGCTGCCTCGAAAAGGACGCGCGCAAGCGCCCGCCGCCGCCGGCGGCTCGTATCCTCGGTGGAGCCGTGATCGCCGGGAGTTGTTCTTCTACACGCCGAACAACAAGATCAGCGCCGTCGAGATCAAGGTGGCGGGTGACGCCATTGTGGCGGGGCCGACCACACCGTTGTTCGACGCGCGCGCGCCCGCGGGCTTTTCGCGGTACTTCTACGACGTGGCGCCGGACGGAAGATTTCTGTTGAGCGTACCTGAGTCCACGAACACGTCGGCCATGGTCACGCTGCTCGTCAACTGGCCCTCGCTCCTGACCGGGCGATGAATGGCTTTGGCAGCCATGTCTACAACCGCTCGGACCAGTTGGATCGGTGAGGTCATTGTCGTTGGCGCGATCTATTTCGTGATCGGGTACGGATCCGCCGCGCTGGATCCGGCGATACCTGATCAACGACGCTTCATGTGGCGGCTCACCGCCTGGATCGCCAGTGTCGCTGTCATGTCGACTCATATCGCGTACGAGCATGTTCGTCGCGGAGATTCCACTGCTGTCGCCGCGCGGCATACCGCACTGGCGGTTGCGCTCGGCGGGTTTCTCCTGGCGCTTGCCGCCACGGTTCATGCAGCCGTGGGTGCATCACACGCGCCGTTCTGGCGGTTCCTGATCGCGCTCGTCGTGTGGCCGACCGTCACCGGGGCACCGGTATTTGTCGTGGCCTTTGCGGCCACCGCGATCCTGCGCCGTTGGTCGACGAGGGGCGCGAGCGGTCCGCATCGTTGACTCGCGGTGAATGCCACGCGAAGGGGGCCTGGCCTGGCGTAGCATTCACCGACGAAGGAGGCACAGGTCATGAGTCGCGTCGATCGCCGGCAGTTCTTTCGAATCGGCGGCGTCGCATCCGGCATCGCCGCCGGCCTGCCGCGCTTCGCGTTCGGCGATGCGATCGATGATCGCGCAAATCGCACCGTGCGGCTGAGCGGCGATGGCCTGGGCCTGACGCCCACGCAGTACGCCGCGCTGCTGAATCAGCTGGTCGAGGCGACCGGCTTCGCTCCGGACTCCTATTCACTCGGCGGCATCGTCGAGCAGCTCGAGGACGAGTGTGCGCGCGTGCTCGGAAAAGAGCGCGCCATTTTCATGCCCACCGGCACGCTCGCCAATCACATGGCGGTGCGCGCGCTCGCCGGCGGATCGAGCCGCGTCATCGTGCAGGAGGAGAGCCACTTCTATCAGGACGAAGGCGACTGCGCGCAGACGCTCAGCGCGCTGACGCTCATCCCGCTCGCGCCTGGCCGCGCGACGTTCGGTGCCGACGATGTGCAGCGCGTGATCGATCAGACCAAAGCTGGCCGGGTGGTCTCACGCGTGTCGGTCATCTCGATCGAGTCGCCGGTGCGGAGGAAACAGGGCGAACGGTTCGATCCCGTCGAGTTGAAGAGAATCATCGCGCTCGCCGGACGGGAAGGGATTCGCCTGCATCTCGACGGCGCCCGCCTCTTTCTGCAGGCGGCGTACACAGGAGAGAGCGTCGCCGAGTATGCGCGGCCGTTCGATACGGTGTACGTCTCGCTCTACAAGTACTTCAACGCCGCGTCCGGCGCGATGCTCGCGGGGCCGCGCGCACTCCTCGACGGGATGTATCACGGCCGTCGAATGTTCGGCGGCGGACTGAGCCAGGTCTGGCCATTCGCGCTCGTGGCGCGGCATTATCTCGACGGCTTCAGCGATCGGTACCGTCGCGCGGTGAGCATATCCGAGGAGTGGATTCGCGCGCTCGGCCGTCACGGCGCGTTCTCGATCGATCGCGTGCCCTCAGGTACGAATCTGTTCCGGCTCCGCGTCAGCGGAACGGATCCAGCATCGTTCCAGCGGCGGCTCGCATCGGCGCAGGTGATGCTGGCACCGCCGCAGAACGGCGCGTTCCTGATCGGCGTCAACGAGACGTTGAACCGGACGACCGCTGCGGATCTGACCGACACGTTCGGGCGCGCGTTAGCCGGCTAGAGAAGCAACCTCGGTGCACTGCGTGGTCGCGCGGGTCGCGCCACGTGCGAGGAAGACGGCCAACCGCACGAATCATTGCTTGAAGATCGCCTTGGGCATCAGCGCATGGACACCCTTGGTTCCATCAACGATCTGTGTGACCACCAGATCCATGACCGCACTCGACAGCAGATACGCATCGTCGCGGTTCATCTTCTTGATCTCGACGATCCAGTCGAGCATCTCGCTGGTGGCGATCCGTGCGGCTTCATCGAGATCCGGGCTCAATCCCATGGTCATGAAGTGCGTCGGCGTCTCGGCCCGAGGCTGCTTCAGCGCGTGATTCTTGTGCACGATCACCTGGATTTCACCTTTTAACGAGGTTTCAATCGCGGACAGGCAGACCTCGCCGTAGCCCTGCGCCGCGTGGCCGTCGCCAACCGAGAGCAACCCGCCCGGGACGAACACCGGCAGATACAGCGTCGTCCCGCCCACCAGATCGCGGTTGTCCATGTTGCCGCCGAAGATGTTGGGAGGCCCGCTCGAAACCCGCCCCATCGAGGGCGGCGGCGCGACGCCGATCACGCCCCAGAATGGCCGCAACGGAACGACGACACCGGGCGCATACTCGGTCGTCTTGCGCGCGAGATCCAGCCAGAGCACCCTGTCTTTGGCGTTCGGGAACTGTTCCGGCAGCGCTCCGCGAGTCGGCACGAAACCTTGCCCGGCAATCGGCAATCGCAGGTCGATCGAGCGGATTCGGACCTCCAACATGTCGCCGACCTCGGCGCCGCGGACGTAAATCGGCCCGTTCAGCGTGTGATCACCTCGTCCGCCCTCTTCGACACCCGCATAGACGTCATACAGTTCAGCGGGAATCTTCTCCTTCGGTACGCCGAGCCGTTCGAAGTAGCGTGGATTTCCGGTCGCCGTCTCCAGCCTGACGATGTCGCCGGAGTCGATCGTGAGCACCGGTTTCAACGAGGCGTCGAAGAAACCGCGATGCACCGTACGAGCGGACGCTTTGAGGTCGTGAACCTTCGGCGCATTCTGCGCAAACAGACTCGACGAGCAGGCGATGAAAAACGCGAGACATAGTCGGAGACGCATCATGTGAACCTCCGGTCGAGGGCGAAATGGCCCCATTGTGTCTCAGCCGCGTCGCCTGTGTGAGCGAATCGACAATCGCTTGCGCCGCTTCGGCAGGATGGCGGTCGTGTTCAACCGATTGTGACAAGGCCGCGATCGCCGTCCACGGTCACGTTCCGCAGTGCGGATGCGTTCGGTCGCAACGCCGGTGCCGAGCACCGCCGGAATGTGATACTCGCGGGTGACGATCGATCCGTGGCTGAGTGGACCGCCGACATGGTAACGATCCTCAATATCGCATCCGCACCGAGAACTGAATCCGTCGTGCCGGGGCGGCAGAAATCGACTGGCCGAAGAATTGCGAGCTGAGGTTCCCGACGGGCGTGTTGTAGTTGACGTGGTTGGTGACGTTGAACGCGTCGATGCCGATGTTCAGCGACCGTTTCGGGCGCGCTGTGCCCGACGGCGCATACGGGATGTCGCGCGACCAGCGCAGGTCGAGGCTGCCGTATGCCGGACCGCGCTGTGTGTTCCGGCCGATGCCCGCCGGACGCGCGTTCGCGACGCCCGTGTTGTAGGCGTCGAGCCCGGTGATGATCGAGTACGGCCGTCCCGAATAGCTTTCGACCGAGATGCCGACGTTCATCCACGGTCCGCCGTTGATCGTCCCGAACAGCTCGATCGACTGGGTGCGATCGAAATCGGCAGGACCGTACTCGCCGGACAGGTCGTAGGAGTTCGGCGGCATCCAGTTGACTCCCGCCGTGTTGTTCCACGCACGGCCGACAGCGTACTGCGCCGTGCCGTTGAAGTACTTGCCCGGCTGGCCGCGGAGGGTCGCTTCGAACCCAATCGAGCGTGACACCCCTGCCGATTCGATTTGACGAATCTGACTGTGACCAGCGTCGGGCCGTTCGCCATAATCCGGCGGCGGCGGAGCGTTGACGTCTCGCGATCGGAACTGATCGTACCCGCGTGTGCCGTGCAGATTGAGGGCAATCGTCGCTTTCGGCCGGAGCTGGCGCTCCACTCCGAGACCGTAGTCGAGCAAGTACGGGATCGTGACGTCTGGCGCAAGCTGCACGAGACTTGCTGGCTGTGCGCCGAGTGTCTCGCCAGGCGGCACGGGGTTGGGAAAGCCAGGATCGGTCAGCAGGAAACGTGACAGGTGTTCACCGTCGTAGCGGAGCAGGTCCTGAATCGGTCCCGGGCCGGTGCGGTCGTAGAACACGCCGGCTCCTCCGCGCAGCAGCGTCTTGCGCGATTGGTCGAGCGAGTACGCAAACGACAAGCGCGGCGCGAAGTTGTTGGCGTCGTGAAAGTAGTTCTGCCAGTCGTAGCGCAGCCCCAGATCCAGCGTCAGGTTGGCACCGCCGCGGATCTCGTCCCGGACGAACAGTCCGACGACTTTCTCGAGAAACAGCGTGTGCCCGTCGCCGCGCTGCGCGACATACGAATAGGGCAGTCCCAGCTGATACGCGGCGAGGCTCGAGAAGGAGAACGTCCCGGCGACGTTGGTCGCGTCGGTGTTCCCGCGCCAGCTCCAGTCCGGGATGTTGATCCCGAACTTCATCGTCTGTTTCCCCGCCGACCAGGTGACGGCGTCGACCAGCGTGAAGTGGTGCTCGGTGCGGAGCTGGTCGTTCTGCGCGCCTCCGCCGATGAAGCTGTCCTGGACGACGATGCGTGGCTGCGGGTTGATGCTGGTGCGCGGCTCGTACTCGACGCCGTAGAGAAACTGGACCTCGTGAACGAGAGCCGGCGAGACGATCGTCTGATGTCGGTACGTCACCTCGTCTTCGCGATCGGTGTGATTGAAGCCGGCTTCGGGCAGCGTGATCCCGCCCACACCCTGATTCGTATACTTCTGATAGAGATGCGAGAAACGGAATGAACCCGTGTTGCTCGCTCCGAACTGGTGGGTCACCGAACCGGCCGCCAGTACGTTGCGGAACGGCGTCGCCACGTTCGTCTGCACTGTGCCGCCAGGCGTCTGCGCGTAGACGATCGACTGGTTGTCCTGCGCGTCGAACGTGCCTGAGAGCAGAAAGCTGGTCTTCTTCCCATCGCCCAGCGGCCCACCGAGCGTGCCCTCGACGATGCGCCGCTGTTCCGGTGGCTTCGTTGCCGCGAACGCGTTGCGCGCAGCGAACGCCGAATCGCGGAACCGCAGGTTGACCGTCCCGGAGTATTCCTGCCCGCCAGGTTTCGTAATGATGTCGATGCGCCCGCGTCCGGGTCGCATGAACTCCGAGGAATACGGATCCTGATTGATCCTGATTTGTTGGACGGCCGATGCGGAGAGGGCGAGGACGTTCACCTCGACGCCGTTGACCAGCACAGTCGGGCCGTTTGTACCGATGGCGGTGGAATCGAGGAACCGCGACATGGCGCTGACGATGTCCTGGTCGAGCACCGGCAGGTCGTCGAGTTGATCGGCGCTGACGGCGATTGCGTTCAAGTTCGACGCGGCCGCGGTGTTCGTCTCAGCGCTGGCGCCGCTGACCGACACCTCCTGCGTTACGCCCTCGATGGCCAGCACGATGGTGAGCGGCGACGGTGCGCGCGCGCCGACGCGGACACGCGTCTCTTTCGGCGTGAAACCGGGGAACTCCGAGCGGATGACGTAGTCACCAGGCACGACCCGCTCGAATCGGAACAGACCACTTCGATCGGTCATCACCTGCTGGGTGGCCGTCGCTGCGCCAGACGATGACAGCGTCACGGCGGCACCCGGCAAAACAGCGCCAGTCTGATCCTGGACGACGCCCGCGACCGCCGCGCTGCGCGGCGCCGATTGCCCGATCGCAATCGCGAGCACGCCAATCGTGAGCAGATTCACCATCGAAACAGGAATCATAACGGCTGGTTCATGAACGCAGGATGAAACGGGGCAACGGTTAGAGCAGGTTGCAAAATTAGCTCGCTCGCGGGTGGCCGCGAACGGGGCCGCCCCGCCGGGCGCGGAGCCGTGAGCCGTGACAAGAGCTTTTCTGGCGAGCACCCGGTGGGGCTGTTCGCGGACAGGACCCGCCTTGAGCTAATTTTGCAATGCGCTCTTAGATTGTTGTGTCGGCGAGCTTCGCGAGGCACCGGCCGTTACCTACACGGCGGCGAGCAGGCTCGACGGCATCGGGCGGCGTGCAAACTCGAATCACATTCCTTCGCGGCACCTGCCAACGGCTGTCGCCGCTAAATGCAGCACCGGTCGCCAAAAAACATATTGACGGCGGCCGCTTTACGACTGCCTTACAACTTGCGTCGTGTCCACGTATCGCGGTCGCCGATCCCGAACTCCCCCCACCGTAGTGGGCTAGGGTCACGTTCCCAACTTCGCTATCGTCTGCCAATCGGGTCCACGCGCGCGTCCACGTGGCTCCGCGCTGTTCGCTCGCTGGTGGAAGAGTGCTGGTGCTCCAGTTGCGACCAGGAAGGAATCACTCATGTCGAACACTCATCTCCACCGCGACGAACTCTCCTACTTCGTGCTCATCGGCCGGCAGCTGTTTGCCGTGATCTTCATGCTCGCATCCGCCGGCCATTTCACCCCGGCGAAGATCGCGCTGGCTGCGGCGCACGGTGTCCCGATGGCCACGGTACTGGTGCCGATCTCCGGCGTGATTGCACTGCTCGGCGGACTCAGCGTGCTGTTCGGGTATCGCGCCCGGCTTGGCGGCTGCCTGCTCATCGTCTTCCTCGTTCCCGTGACGCTGTTCATGCACAACTTCTGGGCGGCGCCCGATGCGGCGACGTTCCGCCTGCAGTTGTTCCAGTTCGCGCGCAATCTCGTGCTGCTCGTCTGCGCATGCCAGATCGCGCGCGTCGGCGCGGGATCGCTGAGCCTCGACGCGATGATGGAGCGACGCGCAACCGTCCAGGCCGACGGCTTGGCATGAGCCTGGCGCGGCGACTCCGCTCCTTCACGACGTGAGGACGGCGTGGAGTTGTGGATCCCCTGCTTCGCCCCACGTGAAGGTTGCCTGGATCGCGGCCATGACGACATCGCGATTCCGGCCTGGCGTCGCGGCCGGGTCGGTCCGGGAGCGGCGGGCGTCCCGGCGCTGTTCGACGTGAATGAAGCGTGACCGCCCGATCGGCACATTGCCGGGTGCGCAGATGCGGTCGTGGGGCCGGCCCGATGCGAAGCGCATCTGCATGTTGTCCGTGCCGCGCGCCGTGCAGTCATCGGGCGCATCGAACACGTCGGCGGTGAGCACGGGTCCGCCCTGCGCCGCGGCGGCCGACGCAGCCCTGATGTTGGCGGCGAGCGTCTGCAGGAGCGGCTCAGGCGCTGCAACGCCGTTGCTCAGAAAGACATCCGCGGCGCACACGGCGTTCCCATGGAACTGGACGTGCCAGGTGAACGCATCGCTCGAGTAAATCTCCTCGAACGCCACCTGGAAGACGGTTTCCGATGTGTGTGCGACGTCGGCCTCCAGATAGGGGCGGCTCGACTGCTCGCATGACGCTAGCGCGATGTTCTGATCGCGGTCGGAACCCGCGATCAGAAGCGTGCGCGCCTGGAGCCCGACGTACGCGTCCGCTGCCTGCTCGGCGGTATCGACGTCGTCATGGGGGTGCGGTGCGGAGAGACCGAGCGCACGGCGGGGAACTGGATCGAAGAGGTAGGTTCCCCAGCCCCGGCGTGACGCGTCGGCGGGATCGGAGATCGATACGCTCGACGCACGGCTGACGGCCGCCGGGATGTGTCCTGGCAGCCCCTCCATGAGCATGTAGTACGTGCGCTGAGAGGAGGCGTCGACAAACCGAACGACGTTGTACGTGGAACTGATCGTCCTGGCCTGGATGTGCGCGTCAGCCCACGCGCCCGCGAGCAAACTCCGGAACACGACGCGCCACGACCCAAGCTGCGATGCGGTCGGCAGGACGTACTCGTTGTGCTGATCGGCTGGATTGGCCGAGGCACCCGATCCCCTCACGTTCGTGATCGATGGCAGGAGTTCCGTTTTGATGAACGCCGCCAGATCGGCGGTCACGGACGGAAGGGTCACGGCGTCCGGCGTCTTGTAGACCAGGACGACGTTGTCGATGATGAAGTCGTCGATGTTGCCGCTCGGGGTGCCAGCGGCGTCGCGTGATTCGACGTGCAGGACGTTACCCGTTGCCCGCAGCTGATGGCGTGGTTCGATCAGGAGTACGTTGCCGTTCCAGCTGTCTCGTGCCGGGCTGACCGGCAGCCCGCCGAACACGCCAATTCCATTGACCTCGAACACGTTGCGGGGATGATTCACGTCCCGCGACTGGAACATCAGGAACGCCGGCTCGCTCGCCTGGACGTTCGGGCAGTCGAAGACGAACGACTTCGACCGGCCCGCAAACGGCACGTTCGGCTCGACGTCGTTGAAGACGCCCGGCTCGTTTCCGAAATGCTGCCGCTGAAAAAGGACGACCGTGAAGTTCGATGCCATGAGTGGTCCTCCAATCGTGCGTGGCTGGTTCTGCTCGACGACGACGCGAACCGGGCGTAGCATGCCGACGCTCCCACACGAACGGAGGCCGTATACCAGGGGTTGCGCCGCGCAGCTACGTCGCCGGCAATTTCCTGCTGAAGCGCGACGGACAGGATGCCGGCTTCATCAAATCGATCGACGGCGACGCGGTCTGGCTCGATTGGTTCGAGGATTTCGTCATCAAAGGAAACAGCGCCGACACGCGGCGCAATCGCGACGCACCGTGCCGATCGTTCGTCGCAGCGCATGACGATGGTCTTGTCCGGCAACGTCGAGTCTGCGTCTATCGCGTCAGCACGATGTTATCCAGCCCCATGGGGTTTCTGCCTGGCGAGGAGTTCGTGAGTCGAATGATCAGCGTGTCGATGAGATCGGCCGAATCGGGATTGACGACCGTCCGAAAATTCCCGAACGTATTCGGTAAGGTATCGCTGACCGTGAACACGGGTGCGTCACTCCTCACTCCCGTGATGTCGTAGGGAATCCTGGTGACGCTCGAGTACAGGTCGACGGACTGAAACCTGAACGGAGTGTGCCCATCGGCAAACACCGCGACCTGGCCGGTGACGCTTCCGGCGTCGACAAAGAATTCGATGAAGGGCGCCGGATTTCCGTAGGTTGTCAGGGCAATCCAATTGCCCGGCGTGGCCGATATCGTGAATCCGGATTCCGTGTAGTTACCAACCGCTGCGCCTGCGGTGAGACCGTTGAACGTGATGGTGGCCGGCCCAGGCGGCGCCGACGGTGTCGTTGTGCCTTGACACGCGGTGGTCGCAGAGAAGCAAGCGGTCAGAGCGAACAGCCGCAAGACACGGGTCATGGCTACTTGTACGACGACCGATCCACCGTCGCACCGCGCAAATAGACCGAGGAGATCTTGCGCGTGTTGGTGATGTCGTCCAACGGGTTCGCGTCGAGCACGATGAAATCGGCGCTCTTGCTGGCCTCGATGGTGCCGGCGTCGCTCATCCTGAGGAACTGCGCGCCATTCCGCGTCGCCGCGACGATCACCTGCATCGGCGTCATCCCGGCCGCGACCATGTCTTCCATCTCCACGTGCGGCGCATACGGCGTGTTCCCGTCGGTGCCGACGACGATGCGCGTGCCGGCGGTGTTCATCCTGGCCAGGTTGCGCGCCTGGATGCTCCAGAACGCGTGGACGTCCGGCCGATTGGTGTTGCCTTTCTGAAGCGCGTCGAACTCAGCGGCCGGCAGGCTCGGCTTCAGCCACGCGATGTCCGCGACGACGCCCCGGTCGGGCATGTTCGGGTTCAAGACCAGGTTCGGCCGCTGTTTCACGAGCCCGATGAAGTCGTCGTCGAGATCCTTGTCGCGCACGCCGTGCGCGAACGCGTCGACGCCGGCGCGCAGCGTGGCCTTCGCGTCGTCGAGCGTGTAGATGTGGGCGATGACACGAAGGCTGTTCTTGTGCGCTTCGTCGATGACGGCAGCGTAGAGCTCCGGCGACAGCTTCTTCACCGTGCCGTTGCGATCGTCGACCCAGATCTTGATGATGTCCACTTTCTTCGCCGCGTCCTCCTGCACCGCCTGCCGCGCCTCGGCGGTCGTCGTCACCCAGTACGGCGCGGTCGTGCGTCCCGGTTCGGGCGCCGTGATGCCGCGCCCCGCGGTGAAGAATCGGGCGAGACCGGGCATCGTCTGGGCACGCACCTGGAACGACACGTCGGTGGTGTCCTGACCGAGACTCTGTGCGGCGCCCACGCCCCAGTAGGCACGGCGGCGCAGGTCGTCGACGAGCGCATCCCGCGTCTGGCTGAGATGCGTGTGCACGTCGACGATCGCCGGCATGACGGTCTTGCCGGCGAGGCTCACGCGGGTCGCCCCCGCCGGCACCCGTACGCTTGCGGCACTGCCGACCTGTGAGAAGCGTCCGCCGCTGACGACGAACGACGCGTTCTCGAGCGGCGCGCGTCCGTCGCCGGTGATAACGCGTGCGCCTTCGAATAGTGTGACAGCCGGGGCCGGCGCCTGTGCGGGCGCGGCCGCCGACCATGACGCGGCGATCACCGCGATTGAGAGGACGGACCACAAGAGTCTTCGCATTGAGGAGCACCCCCGCGCGCGAAACTGTATCAAAGGAACTCACCGTTCGCTGTCGAGAATCCGCATCTGATGTTCGTCGTACCGAGTACCCGCGACCGCGGTGGCGGGCACGGCCGCCTCGATGTGTGCGATGTCGGCCGGCGTGAGCGCCACCTTCAAGGCGTCCAGCGACTCTGCGAGCTGGGCGCGCGTTCGCGCACCGATGAGCGGCACGATGGTCGTGCCTTTCGCCAGCACCCACGCGATCGCCAGCTGCGACCGACTGACGTTCTTCTCCGCCGCCAGCGTCTGAAGCGCCTCGATCAGGCGCTGGTTGCGCTCGCGGTTCTCGCCGGTGAAGCGCGGCAGGCGTACACGAAGGTCACCCTGCGGCTTCGGTGTGGACCCGCTGAGCAGTCCGCGAGAGAGCACGCCGTAGGCCGTCACGCCGACGCCGAGTTCGGTGAGGACCGGGAAGATCGCCTTCTCGGGATCGCGACTGATCAGTGAGTACTCGATCTGCACATCACTGATCGGATGAACCGCATTCGCGCGGCGAATGGTGTCTGGTCCCACTTCAGACAATCCGATCGCGCGCACGTAGCCCGCCTTCACCAGGTCGGCGAGGCCGCCGATGGTGTCCTCGATCGGCACGTTGGGATCGAGCCGACCGGGACGGTAGATGTCGACATGATCGAGACCAAGGCGGGTGAGCGTGTAAGCGACGAAGTTCTTCGCCGCCGCCGGCCTCGTATCCATGCCGACCCAGCTTCCATCGGGCGCACGCAGCGCACCGAACTTCACGGAGACCAGCGCCCTGTCACGGCGGTCCCGCAGGGCCCGGCCAATGAGCAGCTCGTTGTGTCCGGCGCCGTAGTAGTCGCCCGTGTCGAGCAGCGTGACGCCGGCGTCGAGGGCGGCGTGAATCGTGGCGATGCTCTCCGTCTCGTCCGCGGGCCCGTACATGCCGGACATGCCCATGCATCCGAGCGCCAGCGGGAAGACGGCTGGTCCCGAGGAGCCCAGCCGACGAGTCTCAGCTCGTGTGGTCGATGTCATCGGTCGACGGTAGATCGTTTGCCCTCCCGTCGCAAGAAGGCGCCGGGTTTCCGCGATCAGGAGTGCGAGGGCGCCTGCAGCACCCGGTACTGCGCCGAAGGGCCGTAAATCGTCGACGACCACTGCGGGCCCAGCCCGTCGTCGAGGGCACCCTTGATGTCGGTCGCGTTCAGCCCGACCGCGGCCGCCTTGTCGCGATCGATCACCAGGTTGACGCGCGGACTGCGCATCTCCATGTCGTCCGACACGTCCTGCAGTTCGGGCAACCTCGCGACCTCCGCCTCGAGCCGCCGTGCCCACTGGTGGAGCCGATCTCCTTCGAGCCGGTGAGCGCGGCGTCGAACGCCGATTCGCCCTGCTCCATGTGGCGCACCACGTTCTCGAGCATGACGATCGCGTCGTCGACGACGAACCCGATCGAGAGAATCAGCGCCATCATCGACAGGTTGTCGAGGCTGTAGCCGAGCACGGCCATGATCGCGGCGGTGCCGAGGAGCGAGAAGGGCAGCGCCAGCGCCGGAATTGCCGTCGCCGATCCGTGCATGACACCTCTTCGATCTTGTCACGTTGCGATCGGCGATGTGTGTTTGTCGCCGAATGCAACGCCCTCACGACGAGGCATCCGCCGCTTGAGCCTACTCCCGGCGATCGTGCGGCACGACACAGGCCGCCGCCGACGTCGCCAGGTTTCCAGCCAGATCTGCAGCCGAGGCCATGATCGTATAACGACGGCCGCCGCCGTTGCCGTCGCGCTTCGCGCGCAGCCAGAGCTCACGCGTCTCGCCGCCTCCGGCGACGACTCTGACGTCGTCGGCGCCCTCCACGTCGCCCGGCTCGCTGCTCTCCACGTGAAGTTGCAAAGAACCCGACGCGAGTCCCGATAGGCTGTCCACGGCCGAGACCGTCGCAACGTGGTGCCACGCCCCGTTGGGCGGCCACAACACGCAGTCGTCGCCAGGCATCCCTGCGATGATCGGTCGCGTCTTGTCGATGTTCACGGTGAGCGTCTGAAGATCCTCGCGATTACCCACGTAATCGCTCGCGAAGAAGCTCACCGTCGTCGATCCTTCTTCCCCGATCGATCTCGTCAGCGCGTCGCCGCTGACCACGCCGGGCGATTCGACGTGAGCGCCGGTGAATGCGTAATGCAGATCGCGAACGGCGCCGCCGGGGTTGTCGGTGGCTTTGAGCGTGAGCGTGACGGTCGAGCTGTTCCAGTGCGTCGCGGGCGGCACGGGCATCACGTCGGCCACGGTGGACGGCGCAATCGTATCGGCTGGCGCAAATACGGCGAGGCTGCTGGCGACGGCACGCCCCCCGGGGTTGTCCGACGAGATGTTCATGATGGAACGCACGTGCGTGATCGGATGTTCCATCGCCAGCGTCGTCGATCCGCCGCCGTCGAGGTTGAGCGCGTTGTAGACGCCGTAGTCGTCGATCAGGATGTCCGCCACTTCTCCGACCGAGAGGCCGAGGCTTCCGCCCGCCCGGTCGACGGTGAACAGCGTGAGCGTCCGATTGTCCTGCGACAGGCCGATGGCCGTTCGCGCATTCACGAGGTTGTACCAGGAATTGCTGTTCGAGTAGTTCGCCGGGCCTGGCGGCGTCAGCAAACCGTCGGGATGCGTCGCGTCGTTGTACAGCGGGATCGACTTGACGCCGTTCGTCACGATCTGGGCCGAGCCCGCGACCGTGTTCCACAGGACGACCGGCTCGACGACGTGCTTTCCGTCGGCAAACCCCGCATGCCGATGCACGACGCTCGCCTGGTTCGACGAATCGATGTTGATTCCCGGCGCATCGGTCACGATCGCGTACGACTGCGCCGGCGCCTCGAAGGCGGAGAACACGTTACCGTCGGAGGCGCCGATGCCGATCAGCATCGCGTCGAGATCGGCCGAGGGAAAGGGGAGGAAGAAATGGCCGTTGATCGCGACCTGCGCCTGCTGAGCGCTGAGGTAGGCCAGCGTCGTCTGACGCACGGTCTCGCGTGTGCCGCCAGGCGGCGTCAGCCGGAACCCGATCCCGACAATCGTCAGGTCGATGCGAACGACGTGCATCTTCACGGCTCGCGGCGACGTTTCGGTTCGGGTGATGTGTGTCACGCCGAGAAATGGATGGTCGACGAGCTCCTCGGCGCTGGCGATGCCGCCGATGCCGAACACGAACAAGAAGGCGATCAGTCTCGTCATCGGGCTCTCCATGCGTCCTGTGCGCGAGACAACGATCGCCCCCGTTGACGGAGACGCGGTTGCGGAGCAATGACGAGCGGGTAAATTTACACGATATGACGAATGGGTAAAGAGGCGAGCCGGACCGCGATGGAGTGACACGATCGCGGCCCGGTGTCCGTGCGCACGAGCTGGCGCTACTTCTGATACGGGTCGAGGTTCAGGAACGTGCCGAGGGGCGTCGCCGACCCGGTCGCACCAACGGCCTGCAGACAACCGGCGGCTGGGCTCGCGACGGGCGAGTCGTCCGCGTTCGGCAGGCACAGCTCAGGATGATCGAACGGCGCGCGCTGAAAGCGGACGCGATCATCGGTGAGCGAGAGCAGGAACGAGACCAGCGAGTGTTTCTGCGCCTCGCTGAGACCGAGCGGACGGATCTGCGAATCAGTGTCGCGGTCGGGAAAGTCGCCGCCGCGATTGTAGAAGTCGATCACCTGGCGCAGTGTCGCCTGTCCGCCGTTGTGATAATAGGGCCCGAGCAGCTCGATGTTGCGGAGCGTCGGCACCTTGAAGCGTCCCTTGCCGGCGACGACGACGTCGCCGGTGTCTTCAGCCGTCGGGCGGACGCCGATGTTCACGAACGACCGGCCGCCGGATGCCGTGGCTCTCGAGAACGTCGGGCCGCTGTGGCACTGCACACAGCGGGCCTGCCCCTGAAACAGATCGAGGCCGGCGATCGCGTCGTCCGACAGCGCGCTCCGGTTGCCGGTCAGGTACCGATCGAGTGCCGCATCGTCCGAGACGAGCGTCGATTCGTAGGCCTGAATCGCCAGTCCCCAGAAAAGGGAGAAGTTGGCTTCGATCTGCGAGAACTCCGTGCCGCCGATCGTGACGGTCCCGGTCCCGTTCCACAGATCCGTCTGGAACGCGGTCATGATGAGCGCGGCGTACGAGGTATCGAGGCCGCGGCCGTCCGTGTTCACCAGCGCGCCGAGGACGCTGTCGGTCGGGCTGACCGTCTGATTGGCGAGCGGTGTCAGCAGCAGCAGCTTGCGGCCGACGTTCGGCCACGTGCGCCCGTCGCACGACATCTCGACGCCGCTCAGCGTCGGGCCGGTAGCCTGCGATGCGGCGCTGCTGTGATCGATCAGCTCGGCGACGGGCGTGATCACGCCGTTGACGGTGCGATAGAACCGCGCGTCGGGATCGGTCTGACCGGACGGATTCACGCCGTTGAAATTCTCGCGTGCCCGGCCGTCCCAGAAATTCCGGAAGTTGAACGCGGCGTTGATCGTCGTCGACGCCTGACGTCCGGTGACGCGGCGGACGTTGCGGCCGTTGAGGTTGAACACCGCGTCGGGCTGATCGGTGCAGTTGTCGACGGCGCTGGCGCCGACGAAGTTGAAGCTGCGAAAGAACACGCCCTGGGATCCGTAGTCGTCGTCGGTGTCGTGGGTGACTGTCGATCGGTTGTCGTTGCTGTCGGCCAGGCGATGAAACGGGAAATCGTCAGCGGTGACGGTGACGTTCGGCCCGGACTGGCCGGTGGCGGTGTGGTCGAACAGACCGTTGTGTCCGGGGTGGAGCGCGTTGGTCGCCCGGTTGTCGCTGCCGGCGTGGAAGTGACAGCTCGCGCAGGCCTGCTGGCCGTCGCTGCCGGCCTGCGTATCCCAGAAGAGCGCCTTGCCGAGGATGACGGCGGCGTTGTTGTCGCGGATGAAATTCGCGATCGTCGAGGGCGGCGTTGGCCGCACGTTTTTCAGAAGAAACCCTGAGCCGCTGCCGTCGCTGAGGGCAGCGAAGTCGTCCGCGTGGCCCTGAAGCGCCGTGAGCATGACGACCGCACCATACACACTTGCCGCGACGACGAGCGTCGCTTTCGATCGACCTGACTTCCATCGCTTCATGACACACGTACTCCTTCGTATGCGGTTGAACGCCCTTGTTCAGCTGGAGGACGTACGTGTAGGAGGAAGCGTCGAAAACTCTTTCAGGGGGCGGGTAGGCGCTCTCGACGATCGCTGAGCTCACGAGGGGTCCCGCCCGTCGCGGGTTGCACCGGCACCGAAATCACGAACGCCGGGAAAGCCCCGCGGACCGCGGCGGCGCGCCGGCCGCGCGTCAGTCCGGCCAGCAGATCGAGAATGGCCGCATTCGTCCACCCGAAGCCGACTTCGTTCGAGGTGTAGCCGAACCGCAGCCCCGCGCCGAGATCCGATGAGCGGCGCCGGACGTCGTACTTCTCGACGATCGTTCCGTGCGCCGCGAAATCGTCGACGACGAGCGAGACGAACTTGCGCGCGAGGCGATCCGCATCGGCGTCATAACCATAGCGGCGCAGTCCGTCGACCGCGATGATCTGGAGCGGCGCCCATCCATACGGCGCGTCCCACTGGCTGCCCGTCGTCTGCGTGCTCGTCAACACGCCGCCGGGCGCCTCGAACTTCGACAGGTTCGCCACGACCCGGCGTGCCTGATCGGCCGATGCGATCCCGGCCCACAACGGATAAAAGGTTGTCGCAAACTCGTACCGGCGACGCCGTTCGGTCTCGAAGTTGTAGTCGAAGTACAGGCCGGCGTCAGGATCCCAGAGAAACTGATCGATGAGCGTCCGACGCCGCTGCGCTCTTGCCTGCCACTCCGCCGCCGACGCGCGGTTGCCGAGTATCGAATGGATCCGCGCCGCATCATCCTCCATGCGATACAACAGCACGTTCAGACACACCGGTGTGTAGTGAACGATGTCGGCGCTGAACGGGCCGAAGCGGTTCGACGGATCGAATCCTGACTCCCGCATCGATCGGTCTCCCGTGAAGAAGGCGGCCGTGAGCCGATCGGCACCGCGATCGTAGTACTGAGACACGTCGTAATCGGTCACCTCGTGCGTGCGGTAGTACTCCCGGACACGGTCGTAATGCGTCTGTCCCTGGGCGTCGCGTTCGTCCGTCACCACCTCCGGGGCAGGGCCCTCTCCGAGGTCGAAGTACCGCGACAGGCCGTTCGCCTCGACACGATGCGGAGGCGACGTCCAGAAGGCGTAGTACATGTCGATTGACGGCAGCGTGGACTGCAGCCACCGGCGATCGCGGGTCCGGTCGAAGACCCCGAGGATCATCTCGGTGAGAAACGGCGGCTGCGATCGTGTCAGGTAGTACGTCCGGTTCGCGTTCAGGATCGTGCCGTAATGAGTGATCTCGTACAGGAAATTGTCGGTCATGTCGCGCGCGAGCCCGATCTCCCCGTCACGAAGCAGTCCGAGCTGAATGAAGTAACTGTCCCAGCCGTACATCTCGTTGAACCGTCCGCCAGGCACGACGTAGCGATGCGGTAGATACAGCAGACCGTGATCGCGAATCTGGGCCGGCGATGTGGGCAGCGTGCGGAGTTCGATGTGCTGAAGGTCGGCCGGCGAGAGGACGGCTCGCAGCGAGCGGGCAATCGCCTCGCGGTTCTCGTCGCCGGCGACGTACACCGGCCATGCCTCACCAGGCGCGCGATGTATTTTCGGATCGGGCGCCGCGAGCGGCAGATCGCGGGCGGAGCGCGTGAGCACGGTCCACGTCCGCTTGATGTAGCGCCGGACGTCCTGAATCTGAGTCGCCGACGGGAACGACGCGGCCTGAGACGCCGCCGCCTGTCGGCCGACCGCGCGCGCCTGCGCGTCGGCCAACGTCAGCGCGATCGCGATCACACCGATCGACGTGACGCCGAGCTTCAGCGGGCGACGCGGCATCGATATCGACTCCATCGGAGGCGCGGAGTGTATCACCGCGCGTGCTGTTCGTCCGTTTCTGTCGCACGAGACCGACCAGCCACGCTGCCTGAGCGCCTCTGCTCGTGGTTGCGATGCGATATGATCTGCATCCGCACGCCATACAGCCCATGCTTGCCGCGGGCGTCAAGCTAGGACCGTACGAGATTCAGGCCGCGATCGGCTCCGGTGGCATGGGCGACGTGTATCGGGCGCTCGACACACGCCTCGATCGGATCGTCGCCATCAAAGTCCTGCCGACTCACATCGCGTCGGATCCGCACGTGCGCGAACGGTTCCACCGTGAAGCCCGCACGATTTCCCAGCTGAGCAACTCACAGATCTGTGCGCTGCACGACATTGGCGACACGGTGGTCAGCGATGGTGCGTCGACCGCCGAGCCGGTGAGCTTCCTCGTGCTCGAGTATCTCGAAGGCCAGACGCTCGCCGAGCGGCTGCGGCACGGTCCGCTGCGCGTCGCGGAGGCGCTCGAGATGACTCGGCTACGTCATTGCGGCGCACGTGCTCGATCCCCGGCTTGGCGTCGTCGAGGTAACCGCCACCGAGCGGATCGCTGACCGCTCGAAAGCGCTCGAGGCGATCGGCCGGCTCGGGATCGCGCTCAGACGCGGCCTCGGCGAGCGAAACCTGCGGCAGGATTCGTTGCCGTCAGACGAGACGTTCACCACCTCGTCGCTCGACGCGGCGCGCGAGTACGTCATCGCGCAGGACCTTCTCGTCTCGGGACGCGCGGAGTCGCACTACTCGAATTTTCTGGCGCCGCGCGCGAACGCGCATGACGCGCGGAGCGAAGACGTCCGACGCCGGTTGGCGCGGCTTCAGTGAGCCCGAACACTCGGTCGCGCCGCAATCGAACACGGGCCTCCCGCCACCGCGATCACGCTGCGGCAATGACGTCTGGTGATCCCGATACGCGCTCTTGCTTACTCCATCCGCGTTCGAAATTTCTGTTGCTGCGGCCGTTCCCGAAGCTGGCGTTGCGCTCGGACTGAGAAGGAATCGCACAAACGTCAGCGCGGGTCAACGGCACGTGAAGTCATCGACAAGAGTGAGCGCTGACGTGGAGCGCCGACGGATCGGCAGACGCACGTGCCTGGAAGCGTATGCGCGTAATGAACAGACATTTGAGGCACGAAGACGAACTCTAACTCGCCTGTAATTCTTTTCATTTCTCACGCACGATTCATCTTCGCGAAGATAAACATTGAAACTGCGCGCCCGGTCTGCATCTATCGGTACATAATCCGGCGCGTTCAAGAAACATCATTCCATCGGAATCTCCTGGTTCCATCCATACGAGTCAGGAGGCTGTTGTGCGGTCGTCTCCTCGTTCGTGGATCGTTCCCGTTCTCGCCGCTCTCGCGCTCGTCAGTCGCGCTGCTGCTGCGATCGCGCTTCCCGCCGATCAACCGGCTCCGCCTCAATCACGTGATCCTGTGTGCGGCCGGACCATCACGGCGGACGTCGTCGCGCTCGACCAGGCGTATCAGGTCAATCGCCTCGGCACCTCGAGACCGGGCGGACTGCTCTTCGCGCTCCGTCACGACGTCGAGGCGGCCGCGGGCGGCAGCACACTGCAACCCGGTCAGGTCCGGCTGAAGGCGTACAAGCGACCGCGACCGATCGTGCTCCGCGTGAACGTCGGCGACTGCGTCGACATCCAGTTCCAGAATCTCCTCGCGCCGGCCCCGCTCGATCCCATTACGCCGGTGACGCGCAACGCCTCGATCCACGTGTCGGGCCTGCAGCTGCGCGGAACGATTGACAGCGACGGAACCTGGGCGGGCGCGAACCCTGCGTCCGGCAGCTCGATGTCTGGCCTCGTCGCGCCCGGCGGCAGGTTGACCTACAGGCTCTACGCCGCGGCGGAAGGTGCGAACCTCCTCTACAGCACGGCCGCCGACTACAACGGCTTCGGCACGATGCAGCTCACGATGGGCCTGTTCGGCGCGGTGAACGTCGAGCCGCCGCAGAGCGAGTGGTATCGCAGTCAGGTGACGGAAGAGGATCTCCGCATCGCAACCACGGGCACGACACCGGACGGTCACCCGATCCTCGACTATGACGCGGTGTATCCGCAGGGAAATCCGCGCGCGGGGCTGCCGGTCCTCAGGATGCTCGCAGCGAACAACCGGCTCGTGCACAGCGATCTGACCGCGGTGATCACAGGACCGCGGCGCGGGCCGCTCACCGGCGGGCCCGGCACCAATCCCGTGCTGCCGGACCGCAACCGGCCGTTCCGTGAGATCACGGTCCACTACCACGAGTCGCAGGATCTCGTGCAGTCGTTTCCGTACTTCTTCAACCCGTCGACGGTCAACACGCCGACGGTGAATGCGGGGCAGGACAGTTTCGCCATCAACTACGGCGTCGGCGGGATCGCGCCCGAGATCCTCGCCAACCGCATCGGCGTCGGCCCGTCACGCGACTGCGTCGAATGCAAGTTCGAGGAGTTCTTTCTCAGCTCGTGGCCGCTCGGCGATCCCGGCCTCGTCGTCGACGTGCCGGCCAACGCCGCTCAGACGGTGCCGTGCGCCCTCGAGCAGGCGCGCGTGCTCGGTCCGAGCACGCCGTGCGCGCCGCTGAACGGCGGGAAGAATGCAACGAAGGCCTTCTATCCCGACGATCCATCCAACGTCTACCACAGCTATCTCGGCGATCACGTCCGCTTCCGCATTCTCCATGCCGGTGCGGCCGTCCATCACGTCCATCATCATCACGCCCATCAATGGCTGCACGAGGCCGAGAATCAGGACAGCAACTATCTCGACAGTCAGTCGATTGGCCCCGGCTCCGCGTACACGCTCGAACTCGTTTACGAGGGCAGCGGCAACCGCAACCTCACCGCCGGCGACTCCATCTTCCACTGCCACTTCTATCCGCATTTCGCCTCCGGTATGTGGGCCCTCTATCGCGTCCACGACGCGTTCGAAGCTGGAACGCCGCTCGACGCGGCCAGGCGGCCTCGCAGCGGCGCACGCGCACTGCCCGACGGCGAAATCGACGCCGGCACGCCGATCCCCGCCGTCGTCCCGCTGCCGACGATGGCAATGGCGCCGATGCCGTCGAAGGTGGAGATCGTCAACGGCCAGGTGAAGCTCGACGACGACGGCTTCCCCGGCTATCCGTTCTACGTGCCAGGCGTGGCGGGTCATCGCGCCCCGCATCCGCCGCTCGACTTCGCCGTCGATCCGAAGGCGAGCGAGACCTACGACGGCGGTCTCCCGCGCCATCTCGTCACCGGCGGCACGATCGCCAACGAGCAGCACTCGACGACCGACTGGAGCAAGGACCTGTCGGCGATGACGGCCGATCAGCTGCCGGAGGACGGCACGGCGTCAGAGAAGCGCGCCATGCAGTTCTTCGGGCAGCATCTCCACGACAGCTTCACCCCGGCTGGCCAGCGCGCTGCCTTCCGCGTCAACGGGCTGCCGAACGGTCCGCAGCACGGCGCGCCGTACGCCGATCCGGCCGTCGTCGACGGCAAAGCGGCCGGGAACCCGGCGCGCGTCTACAAAGGCGTGCACCTGCAGCTCGACACGATCTTCAACAAGGCCGGGTGGCACTACCCGCAGCAGCGAATGATGGCGCTCTGGCGGGACGTCCCGGATCTCGTGTCCGGCAAGAAGCCGCCGGAACCGTTGTTCTTCCGTGCCTCGAGCAACGACGTCGTCGAGTACTGGCACACGAACCTCGTCCCCGCCTACTTCGAGCTCGACGACTTCGAGGTCCGCACGCCGACCGACATCCTCGGACAGCACATCCATCTCGTGAAGTTCGACGTGCAGGCGTCGGACGGGGCGGGAAACGGGTTCAACTACGAGGACGGCACCTACAGTCCGGAGGAAGTGCGCGGCCGGATCGCGGCAATCAACGCGAGCGGCGGCCTCTGGGATTTCACGCACACGCGGCAGACGCGGCTCGCGCCGAAAGCGATCGGCGAGCTCGGGAGCGGGCCGAACAACGCGTGGCTCGGCGCGCAGGCGACGGTCCAGCGCTGGTGGGTCGATCCGCTGATGGACACGCGCAAGAACGACCGCACCTACATGACGGTGTTCACGCACGATCACTTCGGACCGTCAACGCACCAGATGATCGGCCTCTACGGCGGCCTGCTCGTCGAGCCCGAGGGCACGAAGTGGACGTCGCTCGACGGCAAGACCGAGTTCCGCACGCGCGACGATGGCGGGCCGACGAGCTACGCGGCGAACATTCTCTACAACGATCCCAACAAGGCACGCGACAACTATCGCGAGTTCGCGCTCGAGTGGGGGGACCTCCAGCAGGTGTACAGCGCGAACAGCCGCACGGTTCCTGACTGCTACACCTACACCTTCGACGGCAAGACATACGGACAACAGCCGCCTGCGGCGAACTGCAGGCCGGTTCCATCGGAGCGGTACACCGGCTGGTCCGATCCGGCCAACGTCCTCAACTGCCCGCGCTGCAGCATCCAGCCGCCGCCGACATCGCAGCCGGCCACGCCGCCCACCGTCGCCAATCTTCTCGGCTTCGCGCCGAGCCCGCCGACGCCGCTGCTGATCGGCGACTTCGGCGCCGGCATGATGTCGATGAACTACCGTACCGAACCGCTGACGCTGCGGATCAACAAGCCGACAGCCGCCAACCCGCACGCCGATCCGCACGCAGGCGATCTCGCCCACGCGTTCCGCTCGATCCCGCGGTTCGATCCGGCGTTCAGCACGCAGCCGGCGCCGAACGCGAAGATCAATCCGGCGTGCACTTCGAACTGTTTCACCTTCCCGACGACGCCGATCTCCGACGGCATGCAGCCGACCGATCCGTTCACGCCGCTGCTGCAGGGATTCGAGGGCGACAAGGTGCAGATCCGGCTGCTCGGCGGCGCTCATACGTCGATGCACGACTTCAACATGCACGCCCTGCGCTGGAAGGCCGCGCCGTTCTCCGAGAACTCCGGATATCGCAACTCGCAGTTCATCGTGCTGTCCGAGCATTTCGAAATGCTGTTCGATCTGCCGCGCCTCGGCGGCCAGCGCCGCGACGCGCAACCGCCGCCCGCCGACTACATCTACAACCCGACCGCATCGTATGAAGGACTCACGAACGGGATCTGGGGACTGCTCCGGTCCTACAGCCCGTCGCAGTCGCTGCCGTTCCTGGCGCCGCTCAGGCAGCAAGCAGCTTCGGCCGCATCTCCTGCGCCAGTGCGTCCTCCGGCCGGACTCTCGACCAACTGCGAGCGCGTGCATCCCTGCCTTCGCGAGTTCCACGTGCATGCGACGACGGTGCAGCGGGCCATCGGCACTCAGTCGGGAGGCCTCGTCTACAACGGCCGCGGGATCAACCTCGGCAACGGCCGGTTCGACAGCGCCCATCCGCTCAACGACCCATACGGCCTGGTCTATGTCCTCGAAGGCGCTCCGCTGCCGGCCAGCGGAATCGAGCCGCTCGTCCTGCGCGCCGCCGCCGGCGATTGGATTCACGTGACGCTCGTCAATGACTTCGACGGCAAGGAGCCGGTGTTCACCGCCGCGGCGGCCACCGAATCGGCGTACCGCTTCGCCCAGATTCCCTACGCCTTTCCGTACGTGAACGTGAACCTGACGACGTCGGCGAACATCGGGCTGCATCCACAGCTCGTGGAGCTGGACGTGACGGACAGCGACGGCGCAAACGCCGGCCGCAACCCGGTGCAGACCGCGGCACCGCTCGGAAAGACCGACTACTGGTGGTACGCCGGGAAGATCGAGAACGGAAAGACCGTGCCGGTGGAGTTCGGATCGATCAACCTGATGCCGGCCGATCCGCTGATGCACGTTTACCACGGCCTGTTCGGCGCGCTGATCATCGAGCCGGCCGGCTCGCAGTGGATCGAGGATCCGAACACGCGCGCAGCCGCGACGGTGTTCGACGGCAATCGTGTGTTTCGCGAGTTCGTGCTGATCATTCAGGACGACGTCAGTATCCAGCTCAATGGCCAGACGCTGTACGGCGCCGGGTTTCCGCTCTCCGCATTCAACTACCGGTCCGAGCCGTTCTTCTACCGGTTCGGCGCGAATCTCGCCGACTCGCTCGGCCTCATCACGCCGAACGACTGGACGAATCTTTCGCCTGGCGATCTCTCCAACGTCGCCAACCTGCAGATGTCGAGCGTCGACACGACGCTCTCGACGGCGAATCAGCTCGTGGGCGGCGATCCCGTGACGCCGATCCTCCGCGCGCCCGCCGGCATGCCCGTGCGCATTCGCCTGCTCTCGCCCGGCGGAATTGGCGACAACCAGCAGGTGTTCGAGCTGACCGGGCACGTCTGGCAGGAAGCGCCGTACACCGCCGGCTCGACCAGGATCGGGTTCAGCCCCACCTCGAACTGGACGGGCACCACGCCGGGGTTCGGTCCGACGACCACCTACGAGGTGGTGCTCGAGGACGCACCGAACGGAACGGGCGGCGCCGCCGGCGGCCGCTTCCACGTCCCCGGCGACTACCTCTATCGGAGCTGGACGGCGAACCAGTTCCAAGCCGGAACCTGGGGTCTTTTCCGTGTCGCGCCGTCGGGCGGCACGAACGGCTGGCCGGACACGGTCGGCGTGCTGTCGGTCGCGGCCAACCCGAGCGGCGGCTACGACGTTCGCGGGTTCACGACCGTGGCCCCGGCGAGCCGCCGCTATACGAGCAGTGTCACGCTCGACGTCGGCGTCGCCACCGCAACGGCCAGCGTGAAGGACGGCCTCTGGTCGTTTCACGGGAACGGCGCGGTGCCGAGCGGGTTCACGGTCCGCTCGCTGCTCGGCGGACACGCGACGTGGGGAACTGTCGCCGCGCCAGCGCAGATGACGCGAGCCGCGTCCGAGACGGCGACGATGAGCGGGAAGCAGGCGCAGGCAAAGAAACCTGCCGTGCGGCAGGATCGCAGACCACGCCAGCCGCGATGAGGCTCCGCGCTGCGTGGTCGTTCGTGTTGATGCTGCCGGCGCTCGCCGCCGGCCAACCGCAGCGCACCGTCGACAACGGCATCGCGGTCGAGTTCGCGCCGGCTCCCGGTCAGCCGCGCGACGGCGATCCGCTGACGATTGCCTTCACGATCCGCGACGCCGCGACCGCGGCGTCAATCAATGGAGCCCGCCCCGCGGCGTGGATCGACCGACGCGCCGGCGAGCAGCCCACCTCGGGCCGCGACTGCACCCGCAAAGCGGCGACGCTCCTCGGCGGCAGCCTCACGGCTCGGCCCGTCGCGGACCTGAACGAGTACTACGTCCTCGCGTTGAACGACGACGCGTCGATCAACGTCGTCGATCCCCGCTTCGGCTTCGGCGGCTCGCAGCTGCGCGCGATGATCGCACTCCAGAGCCGTGGAGAAGACTGGGCACTGTCACGCGACGGGTCGACGCTCTTCGTGTCGATGCCGCTCGCCGGATCGATTGCGGCGGCTGACACCGTGTCGTGGAAGGTCCGGCGCAACATCGCCGCCGGCTCGCATCCCGGGCGTCTGGTGCTGCAGCCGGACGGCGCACGCCTCTGGGTCGTGAGCGACGACGCGGTGAGGGCGATCGACGCGCAGTCGCTCGAAGTCGTCTCGACGATTGCTGCGCCGGGCGCGAGCGCGCTGACGGTGACGGACGATTCGCGATTCGTCGTTGCCGCGGCACCGTCGTCGCTCA
This sequence comes from Vicinamibacterales bacterium, assembly GCA_035259385.1. Classification (GTDB taxonomy): domain Bacteria; phylum Acidobacteriota; class Vicinamibacteria; order Vicinamibacterales; family CAVVIG01; genus QHWK01. The sequence continues at coordinate 29,393 of DATFWL010000294.1, forward strand.
TCGTCGCCGATGCGGGCGGGAGCGACGCGCAGCTGCGCGTGCCGCTCGACCTCGCGCCTCGCGTGCTCGGCTTCTCGGCGGCCGCGCAGCTCGTCTACGCCGGCGATCCGTCAACCGGCGCCGTCGCGGCCGTGGACGTGCGGAGCCGGACGGCGATCGCGCGCTTCGACGCCACGCCGGGTTTCACGCAGCTCCGGTTTGCTCCCGGAGGGCGCTACGGGTTCCTGCCGAATCCGGACAAGAACATCGTCCAGGTCTTCGACACGGCCAGCAATCGCATCGTTCGCAGCGCGGAGGTCAGCGAGGCTCCCGATCAGGTGACGTTTTCCGATCGCCTCGCGTACATCCGTCGCCGCGGCAGCGACACGATCCTGATGTGGCCGCTCGACCAGCTCGCGAGCGAGACACCGAGCGTGTCGCTCGCCGACTTCACCGGCGGCGAACACGCGATGGGCGGCGGCCGCTCTGGCGCGCTCGCCGACTCGATCGTCGGTGCGCCCGACGGGCTCGCTGTGCTCGTCGCCAACCCGGCCGATCGCGCGATCTACTACTACAAGGAGGGCATGGCCGCGCCGATGGGCGGCTTCAACAACTATTCGCGCGAGCCGCGCGCGGTGCTGGTGGTCGACCGCAGCCTGCGAGAGCGCCCCGGCGGCGTTTACGCGACCACGGCGACGATCGACGAGCCGGGCCGCTACGAGGTGGTCTTCCTCCTCGATGCGCCTCGCGTCGTCAGCTGCTTTGCGCTCGATGTGGCGGCGCGTCCGGAGACGCTGGCGAATCGCGCGCCGGAGGTCACGGTCGCGCCGCTCGGCTTCCCGAAAAGCGTGAAAGCCGGCGTCAAGACGCCAATCCGGTTCCGGCTGTCCGAAGCCGCAACCGAACGGCCGCTCGTCGCGGACGATGTCGAAGTGCTGGCGATGCTGGCGCCGGGCGTCTGGCAGCAGCGCGGACCGGCGCTGGCTGTCGGCGGCGGTGTGTACGAGGTCTCGGTGAGTCCTCCACGCGAGGGCGTTTATTACCTCTGGGTGACGTCCGCGTCTGCCCGGCTGCCGCTCAACAACCGGCAGTTTCTCGTGCTCAGAGTCGAATGAAGTCGAAGAAGACCGGAGCGGCGCCTGGCCGCACGCGCGGATCCGACGCGAAAAAACGCGCGCACAGGGAGGACAGCATCATGACCACTGCATCCGATCGCCCCGTACCGACGCGGGCGTTCGATCCGGCTGACATCGCGTACTGCCGCATTCATCCCGGACTCGGCATCGCCCGCGTCGGCGACAGCGAGGATCAATTCTTCATCGGTCCCGAATCTCCCGGTCACATGGCGCACCCGGTCGGCGGGTTCAAGGATCAGCACGGACGCATCAAGCGCCAGGCCGCGCGCTTCCGCGTCTACGCGTACAACGCCGCCGGCGAGGCGATCGCAGAGCTGACGGCGGATCGCGCCGAGATCAAATGGTCGGTGCAGCTCGCGAACAAGAAAGCGGGCTTCGAGATGTTCCTCGGCCGCTACTGGGCGTATCAGTATCCCGAGGTCAAAGCGTACGCGGACGAGCATTTCGACGGGCGCGCACCGCTGCGCAATCAGGAGATCAGCGATGCGGATCAGCGCCGCCGGTTCCTGGAGATTCGTCCCGAGCCGAAGTCGATCATGGGGTCGAACGAGCACGGCGAGCAGTACCAGATGATCGGGACATTCGGCCCGCTCCCGTATACCGTCGTCAACGCCCAGACGCGCGACGCACTCAACGGCAGCCGCAGCGGCTTCCTCAACGTGCCGTTCGTCGATCCGGGAGACGCGGACGCCACCGAGCAGTTCAGGGAGACGGCGAGGAAGTATCACTGGAAGCCGGGCGTGCTGCAGCAGCCGGTCGCCGAATCGCCGGCCGTGGAAGTGTACCTGGGCGAGCTGCGCACCGACGCGCACGGCCGCCTGCTCGTGCTCGGCGGGCGCGGTGTCTCACGGACCGTGATCCCGGAGAACCCGGTCGGCTATTTGAATGGCGACATGTATTTCGGCAGCAACGACTACTGGTACGACGACACGAGCGACGGCCGCGTCTCGGCCGACGTGACGCTGAAGGACGGTCGCAAGATCGAGGTCCGCGACCAGTCGTGGGTGCTGGTCACGCCCCCCAAGTTCGCGCCGCATGCCGAGCCGCTCACCACTCTGTGGGATACGTCGCTGCAGGCGGTCGACGTGAAGGAGCTGGCGCCGCCGCGGTCGACGATTTCGTTCCTCGAGGACATCTATCCGGTGCTCCGGCGGCTGAGCGAATACCAATGGTTCAACCAGTTCGCGCTCATGCAGCACGGCACCGGGAAGGTCTTCGATCCGATGAGCGAGCCGCTCTTCGATCAGCTCCATCAGAAGGATCCGAATCCCGCGTTCGCGGACGCGCGCCATCACGTGTTCAGCCGGCTGCGCAAGCCGCTGCCGCTGCTGCAGGCCGAGCATCCCGATCTGCCGCTGCCGAAGCTGATCACCTCGAGCGACGCGACCGCATGGGCGGGCATGAAATTCATGCCGCAGATGTGGGGGGACGGCGGCGACGGTCTCGACCCGGTTGGTCCAATCCAGGAGGCCCCGGGGAACGAATCGAACCCGGGCCTCGGGATTCCTGGCGGAACGTATGTCACGTGGGCGGCGCTGACGCCGCGGCAGTACGACGCGATGCGCCGCTGGGCGGACGGTGACTTCGTCGATGACTGGCCGGACGGCACGAATCCCGCGAAGCCGCCGCGCAAGCCGCGCATCGGCGTGATCCCAGTTGCGCAGCAGCCGTCGGCGCTCGATCGCGCGGCGCTCGAGCCGTGCGTCGGCGCGCCGTTCTATCCGGGCATCGAGATCACCTATATCTCGCAGGACCCGACCCTGTGGGCCGGCGTCGGCCGCCTCGACTGGCGGCGGCTCGAGCCGGGCGACATCACCCGCTACATGGCGCTGCCGTGGCAGGCCGACTTCTCCGAGTGCAATCACCGCTGGTGGCCCACGGCGCGGCCCGACGAGGTGGTCAGTCAGCAGGAGTACGAGCAGGTGGTGAAGTTCTATGACCAGACGCTCGACGGTCCGCTCGCAGCGGCGCTCGCCGCCCGCGTCGAGTGGGCGCGCGGCATCCCGCAGAACTCGCCGGATCTCGACAACGGCATGGTCGCGCACTGGAGCGAGTTCGGCTTCGTGGTGCCGCGCGAAGGGCCCGACGAGCAGATCGTCTACGTCGAGGAGTCGCGCGATCGCTACGCCGGCACGTCGCTGCGCGACGCCTTCTACTACCTCATGAACATCGGCGCGCACAGCGACTTCCTGCCGCACGCCAGGAAGATGGTGGAGGAGTTCCTCGCGCAGGCGCGGCTCAATCAGAAGGATCCCGAAGTGGCGAGCCAGCAGGGGACCGGCTGGAGCCCGTTCCCGTACACCCCGGAAGCCTTCGACGCGCGGATGGAGATGATCTACAGCCAGTACGTGACGCAGAACGCCCAGGCCGCCGGCGGCGCGAGCGGATACCTGGAAGGCGTCACGCGCGAGCAGGCGGCGTACCGGCTGCTGCAGATGGCGCCGTTCAATCAGCTCGACGGCGCCTGGATCCGCGGCGCCGCGCCGCCCGGCACCGTGGACGAGGTGCGCAACCTGCTGTTCTCGGTCTACATGGACGAACTCGGCGACGCGATCGTGTCGCGCAACCACGCGAACATCTACACCGACACGCTCAGGAGCCTCAACATCTATCTGCCGGAGATCAACAGCCGCGACTACGCCTACGATCCGCGCTTCCTCGACTCGGCGTTCGTCGAGCCGGTCTTCCTGCTCGCCATCTCGACGTTCACGGAGGAGTACCTGCCGGAGATCATCGGCATGACGCTGTACCTCGAGTGGTCGTCGGTCGTGCTGAAGAGCACGGTCGCCGAGCTCGAGTCGTTCGGCATCGATCCCGCGTACTACCGGCTGCACGTCGGCATCGACAACGCGTCGGTCGGGCATGGCGCGCTCGCCAAGAAAGCGGTCGCGCTCTACCTGGACAACATCCAGCGTCAGGGCGGCGACGAGGCGATGCAGCAGATGTGGAGCCGCATCTGGGACGGCTACGTGGCGTTCGGCACGCTCGGCACTCTCGGCCAGGACGTCGCCGATCACTTCGCGCAGCAGCCGTCGCTGTCCGATCAGATGCAGACCATGATCGAGAGCAAGGCGCAGTATGCGCGGCAGAATCACGGCACCAAGATGCTCGGGCCGAACTTCCTCAACGACTGGTTCGACGATCCGGCCGGCCTCCTCGACGCGCTGGTCGACGGCGGCTTCATCGTGCCGGGCAAGCCCGACGAGAGCCCGATCTTCGATCTGATGTCGTTCACCGGACCGATGTTCCACGTCTTCACGGACGACGAGCAGCACTTGTGGCACGACTACATCGCGTCGCTCGTGCCCGACAAGCCGCTGCCGAAGTTCGATCTCGAAAAGGCGATGCGCTACGTCGTCAACGTGCTGCGGCAGCGGCAGTCGGGGACCACCGGCCATCAGCCGCTCCTCATCGGCGTCGATCCGACGACCGGCCACGAGGTGACGAAGCCGATCGCCTGGTGGTTCGGCCACGCGTTCGGAACGGAGGAGGACAACAACGAGGCGCTGCTCGGAGCGCTGCGCAATCCGGTGAACGGCTGGATCGTCCCGGGCGACGCGTCGACGAGTCCGCTCATTACGCAGCTGCTCGCCGGGAACGGCGACATGGCGCAGGCGTTCCGCGATTTCGTGCCGGAGGAAGTGGCCAGCAACGCGCCGACGCCGGGACCCTATACCTTCAAGCAGGTGCTCGCGATGTGGACCGATGCCGGCTGTCCGATTCAGGGGGTCGTGGAGCCGAGCGTGGCGGCGCGGAAACCGGCGCCGGCGAAGGCGCGCCGACCGGTGATCGAGGCCGAGCGCCTCGCGGTCGCCGGCGCCGCGGTCCCGCCTGGCGTCCTCGCCGATGCGCTCGCGGCGGCGAAGTCGATGGCGCCCCCCGCAGCGATCGCGAAACCGGCGGTCAGGAAGCCCGGGCGCCGCATTTACGGAATGGGGCGTCCGCACTGATGACCCGATCCTCGACGCGCGTCTTCGACGCGGTCATCGTCGGCGGCGGCCCGGCCGGCGCCGCCACGGCCATCGCGCTCAGTCAGCGCGGTCTGACCGCCGCGATTGTCGACCGTGCGCCCGAACCGGTCGCGCGCGTCGGCGAGACGCTTCCTCCCGATGTGCGCCGTCCGCTCGAGACGCTCGGTGTGTGGGACCGCTTCGCCGCGGCGGATCACGATCCCGCGATCGGGAATCGCTCGTACTGGGGCTCCAGCGTCGCCGGCGACTTTCATTTCATCGCGACGCCGTACGGCAGCGGATGGCACATCGATCGGCGCCGATTCGAGGCGATGCTGCTGGCGGAGGCTCGAGCGCGCGGCGTCCTGGTCTTCGCCGGCCGACCGCTGCACGATGTCTGCCGCGATCGTCATCGCTGGACGGTTCGCATCCCCGAGCCGCTCGGGGCGCGATTCGTGGTCGATGCGAGCGGCCGCGCCTCGGCGCTGGCCCGCTGCTGCGGCGTTCAACGCATGTCGATCGATCAACTGGTCGCCGCGACGACGTTTCTCGAACCGCTCGATCGATCGACGGATGGTCAGCCGGATCCGCACGGCCGGTTCACGGTGATCGAAGCGACGCCGGACGGCTGGTGGTACTCGGCGCCGCTGCCGCAGCGTCGCCTGGTCGTCGCGTGCATGACCGACGCGGACCTCGCCGCCCGCTTGGCGCTGCGGGGGAGGGACGGCTGGCTCTCAGCGGCACGCCGCACGCGAGCGACGAGGGACCGCGTCGAATCCTACAGTGTCGGCGGCACGCCGCGCCTCGCCTCGGCGAATACCGCACGGCTGTCGTCGGTCGTGGGGCCGTCCTGGCTCGCCGTCGGCGATGCCGCGGTGTCCTTCGATCCCCTGTCGTCGCAGGGGATCATCACTGCGCTCGAGTGCGCCATCGACGCCGCCATCGCGATCGCCGCGCATCTCTCCGGCGACACTGCCGCTTTGTACCGGTATGCGCAGGCGATCACCGATCGCTATCGCCGCTACCTCGTGGAGCGAGCGCAGTACTACGGCGTGGAGCGCAGGTGGCCAGCATCGCCGTTCTGGCAGCGCCGGCAGGCGCACCACGAAATCCTGCATCATGCAGCCGCTTCTTAGAGCAGGTTGCAAAATCAGCTCGCTCGCGGGTGGCCGCGAGCGGGGCCGCCCCGCCGGGCGCGGAGCCGTGAGCCGTGACGAGTGCTTTTCCGGCGAACACCCGGTGGGGCTGTTCGCGGACGGGACCCGCCTTGAGCTAACTTTGCAACGCACTCTGAGAGCCGGCCGCACAATCGATCCAGGACCGCCATTTCACGGCGGCCATGTGCGGCCTCCCGAGAAGCCGGCATGGACCTTCGGTACGTGTAGGGCCACCCTGTCAGGGTGGCCTCGCCTTGTCTGGCCTGAAAGGCCGGACCTGCAGTTACAAAGGCTGCGGTTTCTGTCGCGACGTGGCGCGACGCCGTCGCGCGCCGCCGCTGAAAGGCCGCACCTGCAGATTGTGAAACGCGCCGCGATCGTGCTGGCGTTGCTGCTCGCCGGCACCGCTGCCGCGGCGGATCCGCCGCGGATCCCCGACGTCGTGCTCACCGACGAAACCGGGCGGCAGATCCGCGTCTACGACGAGCTCGTCAAGGATCGCGTCGTGGCGGTGAATTTCATCTTCACGACCTGTCCGACGATCTGTCAGCCGATGAGTGCGACGTTCTCTCAACTGGAGTCGATGCTCGGTTCGCGACCGGTGCGGCTGGTGTCGGTCAGCGTCGATCCCGGCACCGACACTCCGCAGCGGCTCGCCGCGTGGAAGGCGCGGTTTCACGGCGGACGCTCCTGGACGCTTCTCACAGGCTCATTGCCGGAGATCGATCGACTGCGCAAGGCGCTCGGTGTCTACACGCCGGACCGTTTCAGTCACACCCCGACCGTCGTGGTCCTGGACGACAGGCGTGGACGATCGACGCGCATCAGCGGACTCGCGCCGGCGCGCGCGATCCTGGAAGCGATCGACGCGCTGTCCAGCGGGTCCCAGAAATCAACGCGATGAAATGGCTTCTGGCGACCGCGTTCACCCTCGCATTGCCGATGGCCGGCATTCAGCAGCCGGGCGCCGGACAATACTTCAAGGGGCTCTCGCTCCTCGACCAGGATGGCCGTCGCGTCGACCTCTACCGTGACGTCATCGAAGGGCATGTCGTCCTGATCCACACGTTCTTCACGAGCTGCGAAGCAAGCTGTCCGATCCTGATCGGCAGCGTGTCCTCTCTGCAAACGCGTTTTGCCTCTGAGCTCGGTCACCGGCTGCGCTTCGTATCGATCACCGTCGATGCTCGCAATGACACGCCGCCGAAGCTCCGGGCGTACGCCGACCGCACGAAAGCCGGGAGCGGCTGGTTGTTTCTCACGGGAAGTGAACTGGAAGTGGACGCCGCGCTGACGCGGCTCGGGCAGTACGTGAACTCCCGCGACGCACATAGCAACGTGATGATCGTCGGCAACGAACCGACCGGCCTCTGGAAGAAGGTGTTCGGCCTCTCGAGCGCGCGGGCGATCGGCGACGTGATCGACAGCGTGCTCAACGACCGCGGCGCGCCGTGATCGCGCTGCTGCTCGCGTTGCTGCTGTCGCCGGCGGAAACGCGCGGCCGTCAGATTTTCCTGCAGGGCACGAGTGCATCCGGCCGCGAGGTGACCCCGGTCTTCGCCGGCGGTCCGAGTCCGGCGCCGTTGGCGTGCGCGACCTGTCATGGCCGCGACGGCCGTGGGCGACGCGAGGGCGGCATCCGTTCGGCCAACATCGAGTGGGACACGCTCGCGCGCGCATCGGCGATCCGCCCCGCCTACGACGACCCGCGGCTCCGTCGCGCGATCACGATGGGCATCGACGCGGGCGGACGACGCCTCGATCCCGCGATGCCACGCTATCGGCTCTGGCGCGACGATGCTGACGATCTCGTCGCATGGTTGCGGCGTCTCGGCACGATCGGCGAACCGGGCGTCAGCGATACGACGCTGCGGGTCCGCGTCGCCGGCACGATGTCGGCCGTGTTCCAGGCGTGGGCCGACGCCGTAAACTCACGCGGCGGCATCTACGGTCGCCGGATCGAGATCGCCGACGATGACGACACGTTCGCGCTCCTCGGCGACCCGGCCGACGACCTGACGCGCCGCGCCGTCGCCGACGAGGTGCCGGTGGTGCGTGCCGGGACGCTTGATGCGATCGAGGGGCCGTGGGTGTTCGAGCTCGGGGCCGCCGCGTCCGACGAGGTGAAGAGCCTGCTCGAGGCGGCGGTCGCGAACGGCGTGATGCCCGTCGCCATTCCCGCCGGCCCGTTCGCCGATCTGTGTCTTCCACCCGGCTGCGTGCGCGCGGACGAGGTCGCTGCGGCGCGTGCCGTGCTGGTTCTCGACGCCCGCGGCATGCCGCCGCCAGGACACGTTGCGCTCGTTCCGTCCGCGATTGCCGGCGACGCACTGTCTCACGCGCAGGGCGATGCGTACGTGGCGGTGCGGATCCTCCCGGAGGATGTCGATCACGAAGCGGCGAGCCGGTATCAGCTCGCCGGCGACCATCTCGTCGATCAGTGGTCCGCGCTGGCCGTCGCGCGGCTGGCCGAGCGGGCGCTGGCGAGGGCGGGACGCGCGCTCACCCGCGAAGCATTCGTGCAGGCGCTCGAATCGGAGCACGAGACGCCGACCGGATTCTCGCCGCCGGTGACGTTCGACCCGAACCGCCACCACGGAATCGGCACGGTCCGTATTCTGCGCTTCGAACATCAGAGCGGACGATTGGTTCGACTGTCCGAGTCGCCGTAGTCGTCGTCGCCGCTCGCATGCCTTGGACCCGTTCGCGAACTCGCTCCTGCCGACGTCGCGGCACTTTCGACTCTGTTCAGACGAAGCGGATCCTGTAATCCGGCGCGAGCCTGTTGTACGCCGCTTGCGCGCAACTGCACGAACCCCGCGCCGGCTGCGCGGGTACGAGCCTTGCGACCCGTGCGCCGGTTCCCACAACAGCGATGCTGTTCGATGTTCCCTATCGCCACGTGGTGCTGTTCGCCACGTGCCTGGCGCCGGCTGCGGTCAGCTGGTGGTCGGGACGATCGCTGCTCGCGCGGCTCGACGATCCGCTGCTGCCCGAGCGCCTGCTCGCACATCGCCGCCGCAATCTCGTCGTGCTCTGGCTCGCGATCGTTGGATCCGTCCTCCTCGGCGCGTTCGAGAATCTAATCTGGACAGTCCCGCTGACGATCGTAGCGCGGTCAGCAGCCCGCTTTCCGCTGCGACGCGCGTTGTACGACGAGCGCTGGAGCTTCGCCGGATACCTGGCCGCCATGTCTCGACTGCTGCTGGCGTTCGGTGGATTCCGGCTGCTGCTGGCGTTCGCGCCGGTCATTGCCGGCGCCGCCGGTCCGTTCGACTGGATCGCGGCGATCGCGATCGGTGCGCTGCTCGTCCTCTGGCACGAGCGCTCGGCGGAATCGCTGCGCGTCATCCTGAGAGCACGGCCGCTCGGCGACGCCGCGCTGCTCGCTCGCTTCCAGGCCATCGCCGCTGCAGGCACCGCGCCGCAACCGCGGTTCGAGCTCGTGGACCTTCGCGGCGGCGCGATTGCAAATGCGGTCGCGCTGCCGTCGCGCCGAGGTTCGTCAGTCCTCTACACGGACACGCTGCTCCGGCTGCTCGACGCGGACGAAGCGGCCGCGATCACGGCGCACGAGATCGCGCATCTCGAGTACTTCGACGCGGCGAGGCTGCGCACCCTGGACCGCACGATGTCGGCGCTGATTCTGGGTGCGACCGCCGCGGCGCTGCTGCCTCGGTTGCTGCCCGGACTGTCGCTGCTGATGCTCGAAACCGCGTGGTGCGCGGTGTACGTCGCGGTGCTCGGCTGGATCGTGCGCGATCGGCAGCGCAACGAAACGGCGAGCGACCTCCGCGCCGTGCAGCTGTGCGGCGATCCCGACGCGCTCGTTCGCGCGCTGACCAAGGTCCATACGTTCGCGCGCCTGCCGCGCCGCTGGGACACTCGGACCGAGCACACCGCGAGCCACCCGAGCCTGGCGCGCCGCATCCGCGCCATCCGCGCGGCGGCACCGGTCGAGCAGCCCCCGACACAGCTTGCGCCCGAGACCGTTCGCAGCGTCGATGGCCGGGCGATGATCAGCTTCGCCGACTCGCTGCACTGGCAGGAATCGGAGGGCGTGCTTCACGTGCTGGCGTACGCGCAGCTCACCGAGCTGCGTCTGGATGCGCCGGCGCACGGCGGCACGCGGCTGATCGCGCTGGAGCGCGGCGGACGCCGCTGGGAAGCGGCGCTCGACGCTGCCGAGGCCGCGCGGGCACAGGCGATCCTCGATCGCGTGGACGGACGGCTGGCCGAGCCGGCCGCTCGGACGCATGCGATCCCCTGGCTGCAGGCTGCAGGCGCCATCGTCGCGATCAGCGCGATGTGGGCCGGACAGCTCGTCGTCGTGGTGGTGGCGCTCAGCGCGTCGATCCGATCGACGGCCGCATTCTCCGCCGCCGCCGGCGCGGCGTCGCTCGGCGCGGCGGCACTCGTCGGACGCCAGGTGATCGAGACCGGCCACCGCGATGGCGCGTGGCCGGCGCTGCTGTTGACCGTCTTCGGCGTCGCGCTGCTGGCCGGGGCGTGGCGCAAACGGGAGGACCAGGGAAGTCGCCTCGTGAACGCCGGCATCGCCGGTCTCGCGCTGTTCGCCGTGGCCAGCGTGGCCACGATCGCGCTGCGCGGCGGCGATGCCGTCCGTCTGTATCAGGCGAGCGTGGCGCTCCCATCGGGCGCAATCCTGCCGCTCTCGCTGGCCGCGGCGCTGGCGATCAACCGGCGGCGTGTCTGGCGGGTTGCAGCCGTTCCTATCTGCCTCATCGGCGTGCTGATCGGCATCGCCGGAAGCGGAACCTTCCTGCACGCCTTCGGCCGCGATCCCTTCCTCGTCGCCGCACAGCCGCTGCCGATCCAGACGTTGACAGGATCCCCGATCGCCGACGTCAGGGTGCGAGGAATGCTGACCGACCTGCGCCTGTCGCCGCATGGCAAGCGGATCGCGCTGATGAAGTACACGAGAGGGACGCGGTACCTCACGCAGTTCTCCGTCGGTGTTCCCGGATCCGAGCTCACCTCCATCGCGGCAACCGACATCCTGTTTCTCGACGACGAGCGCGTGCTGGCCATGTCGGTCGAGGGGGCTCGAGCGCGCCTCCAGGAGATGACCCTGGCATCGAATTCCGCCACATGGGATCGCTGGATCGACGACGTCGCAGGCCCGCGGCTCGCCTATCGGCGGGCCTCGAACCGCTGGGTCGTCATCGGCGTGGACGGCGAAGGACGGACCGTCTCGGTCGAGGGAACCGTCGGCGCCGGCGACATGAAGCGGCGCGAATGGAACGTCGTGGATCGCGAAGAGCTTGGTGACGCCTGGGCAATCGAGGGCGACACGGCGCTTCGCGCGCAGCGGACGTTCGACTTCGATCCACTGGAGGCCGGCGCGCTGAATCTGACGATGGCAACGATGCTCGATCAGATGGAGACGCGGCTGACGCGAATCACGCCTCGCGGGCAAACGCAGGTTGCGGTCTCGCAGCTCGAAACAATCTGCTCGGATCACCCGCTCGCCGGAGAACGGCTCGTCTGCATGGCGTACGACGGCGCGCGGACGCATGTGCTCGCGTTCGCGCCCGCGGCAGAAGCGCCCCGGCCGATCGGCTCGCTCGGCGGCCGGTTCCTCACCTCGCGGCCGACGCGCGAGGGATGGGTGAGCGGCTGGACGACGACGAGCACCGGCATCGTGAACATGCCAGCACAGGTGGCGATCGACCTCGTCGCGCGGCGGCTCGTCGCGTTTCCTCCGGAGCTTCGCGCGGAAGAGGTCACCGTGGTCGGACACATCGCCGCGGTGTTGTCGCACGACGCAGCGTCGACGCGCGTGCGCCTCTATGCGCTGGATCCCTGAGGGTCCGTTGCCCCCGCCCGACATGCGAGCCGAGGACCATTCGCCGGGAGACGCCCACGCCTATGGCTGAACTTTCTGACGCCGTCCACGCCGACATCCAACGTCTGTCCGCGCTCGGCGACGAACACGCCGGCGCACAACGCTACGCCCAGGCGCTCGAGCAGTACTGGGCGGCGTGGGATCTGCTTCCTGAGCCGAAGATCGACTGGGAAGCAGCGACCTGGATTCTTGCTGCCGCCGGTGACGCCAACTTCCTCGGCGGCGACTACGAGGCCGGGCGCGACAACCTCGCGAACGCCATGCGCTGTCCGGGCGCGATCGGCAACCCGTTCCTCCACCTTCGGCTCGGCCAGTGTCATTTCGAGCTCGGCGATCTCGATCGTGCCGCCGATGAACTGATGCGTGCGTACCTTGGCGCGGGCGCGAAGATCTTCGAAGAGCAGGATCCGAAGTACATCGGCTTCCTCGGAACCCGCGCCAAGGACGTGTCGCCACCGAAGAAGACGTGGCAGTTCCGGAAATGACGGCGGGCGAGGTATCGGGACTTCAGGCCGCCTTCGTCATCCGCAGCTCGCAGCCGATGCCATCCGCGCTGATTTCGCCGTGTCCGAAACGACTCCCTTCGGCCAGCTCTGCGAGCTGGCGACTGGTATACGCGAGCTTCAGCAGCATGAAGCGGAACGTCCACCGCGTGATCTGTGCGTTCATGCGCGAGAGGTGCATCCTGCGCACCTCGGCGTCGATCTCCTCGGGTGTCGCGTTCCTTCTCAAGTCGAGAATCGACGCTTGCCCTCCCGGTCTCAGGACCCGGTGCATCTCATTGATCGCGCCGAGCGGATCGGTGAAGTTCTTGAACGCCGCGACGCAGATCGCATAGTCGAACGACGCGTCGGCAAAGGGCAGGTGGGCGGCATCTCCATGCCGGACATCCACGGAGACGCCGGCCCGGACGGCGCTTTCCCGTGTGATGCGCACGAATGATCGGCTGATGTCCACGGCACTGACCGAGTATCCTCGCCTCGCGAGCTCGACGGACAGATAGCCAGGTCCCGGCGCGACTTCGAGCACGCGCGCCGCGGGCGACAGGCGTGGGGCCAGACGGTTCGCCGTGTCGTCGAAGCGGGCGCGTTCCCGACCCGTGTTCCGGGCATACCAGGTCGCAATCACGCCTTCCATGGGCATCCCTTTGTAAGCCTTTCGCGTTCTCATGCGTCCCTCCCCTGTGTGACCAGTGGTCGCGTTATCAGCGGTCGCGTTACCAGAGGTCGCCATGCGCGAACAACGTTAGCATAATGCAAACTACGTTGACAGCTTGGCGATCGCGCGCATAGGATGTTCGCTGGAGAGTGCCGCGACGTGAGCAGGATCCCCTTCCGCAGCCGCGAGCCCCGCCGAAAGCGGCCGACGCTCGATCAGGCGCAGGTGGTGCGGGCGGCGCTGGCGCTGCTCGACGAGGTCGGACTCGACGACGTGACGATGCGCAAGCTCGCCGACTGGCTCGACGTCAAGGCGGCGTCCTTGTATCGGCACGTTCGAGACAAGGACGAGCTGCTGGCGTTGCTGGGCGACGAGATCAGCGCGGCGATCCCGTTGCCGCGAGGCGAGGGGACGTGGCGGGAGCAGCTGGTCGAGATCGCCTGGAACGTACGGCGCGGCCTGCTGGCGCATCGCGACGCGGCGCGAGTGCTGGCCAGTACGCCGCCTGCCGGCCCGCGACGCCTCCGCCATGTCGAGGCGGTCCTGCGGATTCTCCGGAACGCGGGCCTCGACGATCGCGACGCCGCGCGCGCCGCGTATCACCTGAACAACCTGGTGACGGAGTTTGCGTCCGACGAGGGACGCTTCGCGACGTACATGGCGACCGCTCCTGGCGCGAGTCGCCGAAAAATCCTTGCCGAGGTGCGTCGGCAGTTCAAATCGCTCCCGAAGGACGAATATCCGACGATCGTTGCGCTCGCCGACCATCTCACCGAGGATGCTCAGGACGAGCTGTTTCAATTCGGCATCGACATGTGCCTGCGTGGAATCCAAGCCCTGGTGAAGGACAGACACCGATAAGAGGCGTCAGACACTCGCCCGGCGCCGAACGGCGCCGTCCCACAACCGCGCAGGTACTGAACACGCGGCACCATTTCAATTGGATTTGTTCCACAATTGCGGCGATGGACGTCGCATGAGTGGCACGACGTTTGACCTTCCAGGGCGCATGGTCATGAGCGCGATTGCCAACGCCATTACGGAGCTCGCCCGCGACATGCGGTTCGCGGTTCGCTCACTCATGCGCGCCAAAGGCCTGGCCGCAACCGTCATCGTCACGCTCGGCCTCGGCATCGGCGCGAACGCTGCGATTTTCAGCATCGTGCGTGGCGTTTTGCTGCGGCCACTGGTGAACCGCAACGAAGAACGGCTGATCTACGTCCGTCAGACGGCGCCAGGCGTCGGCATTGAGAACTACACCTTCTCGGTGCCCGAGGTGAACGACTTCAAGGATCGCGCGACCAGCTTCGTTCCCTGGCGCGATGCCGGCGACAACGGACCGGACCTGGTCTTCAGCTTCAGGGCTGAAGGCTACACGCCCGCGGACGGCGAGGACGCGCCACGCGCGCGAGTCCGATTCGTTTCATCGGGCTTTTTCTCGGTGCTCGGTGTCCGGCTCGTCGCCGGCCGCGAGTTCACCGACGCGGACCGCCGCGGCGCCGGACCGGTTGCGATCGTCAGCTAGAGCCTCGCGCAGCGGTTCTTCCCCGACGGCGAAGCGCTGAATCGTCACCTGTTCTCGAATGATCCAACGCCCATCGATTTCGGGCGGATCGTCGGCGTCGTTGCCGATGCCGACGATGAGCATCTCGCCGCCCAACCGGCGGTGACGTTTTACATGCTGCTTCAGCAGCCGGGCTTCAACGGCTTTGCCGGTCGTCTGTTCGTGCGGGCGGCGCGCGATCCGCACACGCTGTTCCCGACCGTCACGCGCACGATCCGCGAGATCGCCCCCGACCAGCCGGTCGAGCGCGTCGCCACGCTGGAAGAAGTGCGCGCCGCACAGCTCTCGCCGGATCGCGTCAACGCACTCGTGTTCTCGGGATTCGCCGGCATCGCGTTGCTCATCGCCGTGGTCGGCATTGCCGGCGTGCTCGCATTTTCCGTGAGCGCGCGCACCCGCGAGTTCGGTATGCGGCTCGCCGTGGGCTGCTCGCCGCAGGCCCTGCTCAGGCACGTACTGTCGGAAGGCACCGCGATTGCGATCGTCGGCGTCGGCGCCGGTGCGGTGGGTGGGTTCCCGTTGTCGCGTGTGGCGACGAGCTTCTTCACGTCGGTGCAGATGCCGAACATGCTGGCCGTGTCCGCGGCCGCCGCGGTGCTGGTTGGAGCGGCCGTCGTCGCGTCGTGGCTGCCGGCTGCGCGTGCGTCGCGGATTGACGTCATCGAGGCGCTGCGGTCGGAGTAGCGCCGGCCACCAACATGCTCGCGCGTGGACGTGATTTCGATCGCTGACACAGCCGGAAGCGTGTTCCGGGCGACCGATCAGCGTTCCAGCCTCACGCGCTGCCGTCGGTTCTTACGAGGCCATCGCTGTTCGGCCTCCTGATTTGCCGAAGAAGTAGCCGGCCGATAAAGGGTGATCAGCGAGTAGTATTCGCTCGAGGACGTGTGTATGCATGGCGCAACCGTTCGTCGCGCTTCGACGGCGCTCGTCGTCGGATGCGGGTTGATCGCGGCCGCGGTGTGGAGTCGCGCGGCGGACGTGTCGCTCCGCATCGACACGCACATGGATCCGCCGCGCTGGGCCGTCCTCGAGCGGCGGCTGCTGGCGGATAACGTGCCTGCGTGCCGTGAATTCTTCATGAAGTACTTCGACGACCGCGGGCGCCTGCAGTGCTTCGTCCGCTGGGGCGCCAACGACGGGCCCGACGATGCGTTCGAGAATTTCAACCGCTGGCCCGAGCTGCACGCGCTGGGGGCGGCCGATGAGATCCTCCAGATGTATTCCAGGGGCCACGAGGGCCTGCTCGCGCAGTACACCGAAGCGAAGACGACTGACGTGCCGATCGCCCGACAGGGCATGTACTACAAGGAGTTCATCGTCCAGTCCGATTGGATGCACCACGGCGAGGGTCTGCAGCTCTTCAACCGCATGGGCCTCTCGATCCCGATGGATCAGACCTACCAGGCTCGCGCCCGGCGCTTTGCCGGCTTTTACATGGGCGACGATCCTGACGCCCCCAATTACGATCCGGTCCACAAGATCATCCGGAGCATGGAGAACGGCAGCCGCGGACCGATGCTTCGGAAGGCGACCGCGCTCGACTGGGTTGGCGACCCGTTCGACGTCTCCGGCTTCGACGCGCTGCACGGTGAATCGACGTTCGAGCAGTTCCTCGCACACTACGCGGAATACGGGGACGTCGTCGGCGACCACTTCCTCAATCTGGTGGCGACGACGTTGCCGATGAACGCGTACTTGCTGAGTGGCGAGTCCAGGTACAAAGCCTGGATCGTCGACTACATGGACGCATGGCTCGATCGCATGAAGCGGAACGGCGGCATCATTCCCAGCTTCGTCGATCTCGACGGCACGATCGGCGGCGCCGACGGCACGTGGTGGAAGAACGCGTACGGATGGGGCTTCAGTCCGGTGAATCCGGTGACCGGCAAACGCGAAGATCGGAATCGAATCCCGCGCGCCCTCGTGGGCTTCAACAACGCGCTGCTCGTGACGGGCGACCAGAAATACGTGGACGCCTGGCGGCGCATGATGGACGCCGTGAACGCGCACGCGCGCGACGCCGGCGGGCGCAGACAATACCCGACGATGCACGGCGCCGACGGGTGGTATGGGTGGCGCGACACCCCCTGGAATGTCGGCGCCCTGGAGGTGTGGTATTGGTCGCAGCAGCCGCAGGACCTGGCCCGCGCCGGCGCGGGCGGCTGGCTCGATTTCCTCCGCGGGACGAGATCGGGTTACCCGGAGGAAGTCCTCGAGCGCGATCTCGACACCATCGCCCGGCGCCTGGCCGCACTCCGCCGCGACCACACGCCGCCGGAGAAGCGTCTGGCCGACAACATGCTCGACTACAATCCGGCGGCCACCGAATCGCTGGTGCAACTGATGTGGGGTGCCCTCCTTCCTGGCCGTGAGGGCGGACTCGTGAACGCCCGTCTGCGCTACTTCGATCCGGATCGAAAACGGGCCGGCGTGCCGGAGGACGTCGCCGCGCTCGTGTCGGAGCTCTCCGACACGCGCACCACCGTGACGCTCGTCAATCTCAACTCAACGCAGCCGCGAACGCTCATCGTTCAGGGCGGGGCCTACGGCGAGCATCAGCTGATCAGCGTCACCGGCGGCGCGCAGACGACACCGATCAATCGTCCGCTGCTGACAGTGCGGCTCGAACCAGGCTGCGGCCAGCAGCTGGTGCTGACGATGAAGCGATACGCAAACACGCCAACCGTGATGCATCCGTGGCATCGACGCAATTGATTGCTGACCGGGATCGCGCTGGCGGGCCGGGAAGCTATCGAGCGGGCACGCGCTCAGACGGCTTTCCGGTAGCGTCGCGCAGGAAACTGTCTGAGGTTTCCGCCTTCGATGGCCGCAGCCGTCGCGCCGTGCTGCATCGGCGCCGGTCGCCACGCGGCTGAGACCCTCGTCCGGGCACGCTCGATCACCCAGCCACCGAAAGAGTTTCCCAGCGTCGCGACGCCGCCGACGTAGTAGCCAAGCGTCGCCACCGTGAGCGGTGTCCAGAAACGATTCGAGATCTCAAACGCCACGAGGGCGGCGACGATCACGATCGCGAGATCGATGCCTGCCGCCGACACTCTGGGCAACCGGCCGAACAACTGGTGCACTCGTCCCAATCGCGATGGTTCGTCGGCCAGCGTGAGTCGCAGGGGGTTGCCTTCGAGATCGTTCGAATCGGCCTTCGCGGCTCCATGTGGCTCGTCCATCGGGTCCGGGAAGCATTGGAGAAATTCGAGGACGGTCGTTTCCGGATCGAGGCCGATCTCCGCGGCGTACGCGCGCATGAACGCCCGGCGGAACAGACCCGATGGCCACCGCGACGCGTCGTCGCGCTCGATCCCCTCGAACAGCGCGATGTTGATCTTGGTGCGGCCGGCAATCGCGGGCAGTCCGACTCCCTGGCGTTCGCGTGCGGCCCGCAGCCGCGCGCCGAAACTCTCCGTCATATCACGTCGTTCGATTGATGCTCGATCAACCACTGTCTGCTCACAGTCACGTTGCTGAGATCAACCGTCGTCTTCGAGCGGCCCATCAGAAGACGCACGACGACGGTCGCCGCGACGATGACGCAGGCTGCAATGATGGCGCCGAACTCGAGAGTCGTCATGAGGTGCAGGGCGGCGGTCAGCCGAATCTGCGGGAGCGTCAGCGTAAACGCGAAACGCCCGCGTTTCAAGCACGAAAGTAGAGAAATTCGCCGGTGCTCGACCTCAGCCGTATGGATGTCTACTCGCAGCCAGAGTGCGGGGGCCTCGTCCGTGCTGCCGCTACCCGGCATAACCGCTGTCGCCGCGTGCGACGGAGCGGCGGCGGCGCCCTCGACTTGCCGAAAACGCCTGTCGCGGCGCGTAACTCGGCAGTAAGATACCAGCCGATACCGCCATGGAAACGATGCGTGATGCCGGCGCGGGGCGCCCCGTGCTCGACGTTGCGGAATTGCGCGACCGGCTCGGCAACGATGACGAGCTCGTGGCCGAAATCATTGGTCTGTACCTCGACGACTACCCGCTCCGCCTCGACGCCATGCACGGAGCCATTCGGACGCGCGATTCCGCCCGTCTTTGCGCCGAGGCTCACGCGCTGAAGGGCAGCGCCAGCTCGCTGGCGGGCGGCCGAGTGGCGGACGCGGCCCACGCGCTGGAAGTGACCGCCAGGGCTGGCGATATCGTTCTTGCGGGGCAGCGTCTCGCCGTACTGGTCTCGGAGGCGGAGCAGCTCGCCGCGGCGCTGCGTGCGGTGCAGGCGCAGCAATCCTGATGACCGATCACCCCGCGCCGCCGCAGAGGACATGAGAGGGGACTCCGCGCCCTGCGCCTCAGCGCCCGGCGAAACAAAGACGGAAGCCGTGCGGGTCACGCCACTGGCGCGGCTCCTGCGCGTCTGCGCATGTTCGACCGCGCTCGTGGCGCTCGCCGCGCACTGCGCGACGGCGCAGACCCCCGACGCCGATCGCGCGCAAATCCAGGAGCTCCAGAAGCGCATCGACGAGCTCGAGGTGCAGATCAGGGCGCTCCAGGAGAAGAATGCCGAGGAGAAGCGCGCCGCCGAGTCGGCTGCAGAATCTGCGGGCCAGCCGCCCGAAGGCGCGCACGACATGCTCGCGCCGCTCGGGCTCGGCGCGCTCCAGATTCGCGGCTTCAACGACATCGACTTCCGGACAGTCCGGGACGGCGACAACGTCAACACGTTCAGTCTCGGCCAGCTCGATCTGTTTCTCTCGTCGCGCCTCTCATCCGATTTCAGCATGCTCAGCGAGATCGTCTTCGAGGCGAGCGACGCGAACGCGTTCGGCGTTGACGTCGAGCGCCTGCTGCTCCAGTACTCGCCGAACGACATCCTGTCGGTGGCGTCGGCCGCTATCACACGGCAATCGGGTGGTACAACACCGCCTACCACCACGGGAACTGGTTTCAAACAGCGACCGGTCGGCCGTTCATCTTCCGGTTCGAAGACGATGGCGGCATTCTGCCGGTGCACGGTGTCGGGGCCACGGCGACGGGACAGATCCCGTCCGGCGACGCGGGACTTCGCTACGTGGCGGAGATCGGCAACGGACGAAGCTCTCGATCACCTGGCGACGAGCCGGTGCAGAACGTCGAAGACGAGAACAGTCACAAGGCGTTCAACGTCGCGCTGCTGTCGCGGCCGGCAGGAGTTCCGGGGCTCGAGGCGGGCGTTTCGCTCTATCGCGATCGGCTCGAACCGGCGGGGCAGCCGACCATCGACGAAACGATCGTTGCCGCGCACGTCGTCTATCAGAACCCGATCTTCGAGCAGCTCAACGAAGCGATCTTCATTCGTCACGCGCCGGCCGACGCTGCGCCGGTGACGACGACCTCGAGTTTCTACACGCAGATCTCCCGTCAGTTCGGCCGTTGCCGCCCGTACTTCCGCTACGAGTTTCTCGACGTTCCGTCGAGCGACCCCGTATTCAGCGGTGACATGGGCCGATCGTACGGACCGACTGTCGGTCTGCGCGTCGACGCCGCCCCGCCCGTTGCGATCAAAGTCGAGTACGTCGGGCTGACGGGCGGGATCAAGGCTCAGACCAACGGCCTCACGTTTCAGTTCGCGTTCACGTTCTGAGACGAAAGGCCGCTATTCAATCCGTGAGCACGGTCCTGAGGCTCCTTGAATCACTTCGTCGGTCGGCGCCCTGCTGCAACCGGCCGCCGGCATCCGCGCGAGCGCTCGGCCTGATCGCGGCGGTCGTCGTCGCCGCCGGCGGGGAAGCGCCGAGAGCGGGTCAGCCGGCCCGGTCGAACGCGGTTGGCCTCTCGCACTCCGCGCTCGCGATCATCGTCAATACCCAGAACCCGGTGGACGAACTGTCGATGGTCGATTTGCGGCGGATTCTCCTCGGCGAGACGTCGCGGTGGCCCGACGGCCGGAGAATCACCGTGGCGATGCGCGACACCGGCCAGGCCGAGCGCGACGCCGTCCTGCGACTCGTCTGCAGCATGAGCGACCAGGACTTCACCCGGTACCTGCTTCACGCCACGTTCCGCGGCACGCTGCAGTCGAGTCCGAAGGTCCTCGAAACGGCCAACGGCGTGCGCCGGTTCGTCTTCAACGTGCCCGGCGCGATCGGCTACGTCCGCGGCGACGAAGTGGACGGATCGGTCAAGAAGCTGAGAATTACGGGAGGGCCATCGCCCGGACAGGCGTTCGGGCTGACGTTGCCGATCAGATGACCTCCTTCCTGCGACGCGCGGCCGGCCTGATCGCGTGGGGGCGCCACCTCACGGCGATGCTCGTCATCGTCGGCGTGGCGGTGCTCGGCGTCGGCCTCATCGTCGTGCGCGATCCGCGCAGCTCGAACCGCCAGGCGCGCACCATGTACGAGAGCTCGATGGCCGGGCTCGACCTGCTGAATCAGCTGCAGTATCTGACGCAGGAAGCACGGCGCAGCGTGCTCTACGCACTCGGCACGAGCGACACCAACCGTCAGGTCGAGTACGCGGACCAGTCGCGCGCCGCCGACGCACAGGTCGCCGGGATCATCGCCCGGCACATCCAGCGCACCTCCTCTCCATCGGCGCGGCAGGCCGCCGACCGCTTCACCGAGGACTGGCGCGCGTACCTCGCGGTCCGCGACCGGGTGATCAGCGCGATTCTCGAGGGCTCGAACAAGGAGGCGACGGACACCGACCTGGCGACGGCATCCCGGCCTTCAACCGGGTGCGCGACGATCTCCGCGCGATCAAGGAGCTGTACGAACAGCAGGCCGGCGTCGAGATCCGCGCGCTCGAGCGGTCGTCGAACAACTCGATCTACCCGGTCCTGCTGATCCTGCTGCTGGCGCAGGTCTTCGCGTTCGTCGCGGTGCGCGCCGTGCAGAAGAACCAGGTGGCGGAGGAACTGCAGCGCGCGAAGGAGGCGGCTGAAGCCGCCAACCGGGCCAAGAGCGAGTTCCTCGCCAACATGAGCCACGAGATCCGGACGCCGATGAACGGCGTCGTCGGGATGACCGAGCTGCTGCTCGATACCGAGCTCAGCGACGATCAGCGCGAGTGCCTGCAGACGGTCAAGTCGTCGGCCGATGCGCTGCTGTCGGTGCTCAACGACACCCTCGACTTCTCGAAGATCGAATCGCGGAAGCTCGACATCGAGGAGATCCCGATGTCGGTGCGCGACGTGGCCAACGACACGCTGAAGGCGCTGGCGGTGCGGGCCCATCAGAAGGGCCTCGAACTCGTCAGCGATATCGGCGGCGATGTGCCGGCGGCCGTTCGAGGCGACCCGGTCCGCCTTCGCCAGATCATCATGAACGTGCTGGGCAACGCCGCCAAGTTCACCGACTCGGGCACGTGCTCCTCGCGGTTCGCCGCGAGGCCGCCGGCGAAGGCCGGTGCCGTTTGCACTTCTCGGTCACCGACACCGGTCCCGGCATCCCGCGCGACAAACATCAGGCGATCTTCGAGGCCTTCAGCCAGGCGGACGGCTCGACCACACGGCGCTTCGGCGGCACCGGCCTCGGGCTGACGATTGCGTCAAATCTGGTGCGGCTGATGCACGGCCGGATCTGGGTGGAGAGCGAGCCTGGCGTCGGCAGCACCTTCCACTTCGTCCTCGAGTGTCCAATCGCCGATATGCCGCCGGCGGAAGCGCACGAGCCGATGATCGTCGACGTCCCGGCGCTGATCGTCGACGACAACGCCGTGAATCGCCGCGTCCTGCAGGAGCAGCTGACCCGGTGGAAGATGCGGCCGACCGCGGTCGACGGCGGTGAGACGGCGCTCACCGCGCTGGCCGACGCGGCGAAGGCAGGACGCCCGTTCCAGCTCGTTCTCCTCGACGCCAATATGCCGGACCTCGACGGATTCAGCGTCGCCAGGGAGATCGGCAGCCGCGCCGAGCTGGGGATCGCGACGATCATGATGCTGAGCTCGTCGGGTCGGCTGGGTGACGCCGCCCGATGTCGCGATCTGGGAGTGGCCGCGCATCTGACCAAGCCGGTGGCGCAGACGGACCTCCTGCGCGCGATTCGCCGCGCGCTCGGCGCCGCAACCGTCAGAACGGCGGAGGCGGCCGTGAACGCGCCGCCGTTCACGCCGCTGAAGGTGCTGCTCGCGGAGGACAACCCGGTCAACGAACGCGTGGCCGTCGGCCTGCTCACCAGGCGCGGCCATCGGGTGACGGTCGCGCGCAACGGTCTCGAAGTGCTCGATGCGTTCGATCGCGAGACCTTCGACGCCATCCTGATGGACATTCAGATGCCGACCATGGGCGGCCTCGAGGCGGCGACCGCCATCCGCCGCAAGGAACGCGGCCGCGGCAGCCGCGTTCGGATCATCGCCCTCACCGCGCACGCGATGAAACGCGACCGCGAGCGCTGCCTCGACGCCGGCATGGACGGCTATCTCGCGAAGCCGATCGATCGGAAGCTGCTCTTCGACGTCATCGAGCGAGGCAGCGCCGGCCTCGTCCCTGAAGACGATGAAGAGTCGATTGCCGCGGGCGACTAGCGCGGGTCAGGGCATGTCTGAATCACCTGCGCGACGGCTTCAGCTGGATCACGAGCCGCCGATCGTCCGGATCGCGATCCAGAGGCCGGCGCCGAAGAACCCGTGGCTCACCAGGCTGCTGACAAACAGCCTCGTGCCCGCAGGGCCGTTCACGCCGAAGAATCCGTAGCCCATCGCCGGGAACATCAGCAGCCACGGAAACACGTTGGTGGAGAGACCGAACGCCAGCGCCACCGCGAGGCTGCGCGCCGGCCATCCGAGTTCGCGGGTGCCCCAGACATAGAGCGCCGCCAGTACCGCGCCGATCGCGTAGTGCACGGGGAATGCGATGGCGACCTCATGATTCACCGCGGGTGTACGCGCGATGTCGGCGTGGAGCGGCTGCGCGCGCGCCACTGACGCGAACCATCGACCCATGAGGTTCGGGGACAACGGCGCGGTGACGCGCAGCCGAAGCGCAAGAACGCTGAGAAGATCCATCGAGAGCGTCGAGATCACACCGACGCCGAGGGTCCGAAATACGTTCACTGCCATCAATCTCCTCCAATTCACCGTCAACGCCGGGCTGTCGCGTGTCGCGCGCTGATTGTCACGGTCCGTCCGGCTCGAACAACGGTCGCACGTCTGATATCGTTGCCAATGTCGACGTGGCCATGTTGCCAGTGGCCACGGAGACGCGCGATGACGCCGCACGACAATCGAGTGACTTCGCACGCCACCCGGCTGACCCGCCGCGCCTTTCTCGCCGCCGCGGCATCGTCCTTTGGTGCGTCGCTTGCCTGTGCTCGGGGCGGTGCGGAGGCCTCCCGCGTCCGCTGGGTCGAGCGGCGCGAGTGGTTCGCCGAAGGCGTCGCATCGGGCGACCCGGATCCGCACAGCGTGCTGCTGTGGACGCGCGTCTCGTCGAGTGGATCAGATGTGGTGCCACTGACGGTCGAAGTCGCGGAGGATGCCGATTTCACCCGTGTCGTCGCCTCGGCTCCGGCACGCGCGGCCGCAGCCGCGGACCACACGTGCCGCGTGCTGGTCTCCGGCCTGCAGCCTGCGCGAACCTATTGGTATCGCTTTTCGACGAAAGAGGGATACGGCAGCCGCGTCGGGCGGACGCGGACGGCGCCCGCTGCGGACGATCCGCGCAGCGTGCGCTTCGCGTTCGTGAGCTGCCAGAACGTCTGCGAGGGGTCGCAGCACGCGTACCGGCGGATGATCGCGGACGACGAGCGTGCGCCGTCAGGAACCGATCTGGATTTCGTCCTGCACCTGGGCGATTTCGTCTACGAAGTCGTCACCTATCCGGAGGACACGCCGGATGGCCGCCGCTACGATCGACGTCTGCGCGATGCCGTGCGCTACGCGGATGGCGAAGCCGTCGCCGGGTTTCACGTGCCGGCGACGCTCGGCGACTACCGCATGCTGTACCGCGCCTACCTGCACGACCCTGACATCCAGGACGCGCGCGCACGCTGGCCCTTCGTGGCGATGTGGGACAACCACGAGTTCTCCTGGCTGGGGTGGCAGTCGTTCCAGCGTTTCGAAGGGAAGGCGCGCCCTGCGCAGACGCGCAAGGTGATGGCCAACCAGGCGTGGTTCGAATACCAGCCGGCTCGGGTCGCCGTGCGCGCGAGTCGATCGCTCGAACGGTTTCAGGCGCCGCCGGTGAAGGACGCGCCGATCGAACAGTTCGACGAGCACGGGCTCGGCCGCGAGCCCAACAACCTGGCGGCAATCGAGAGCCTGCGCGCCTACCGCACGCTTCGCTGGGGCCGGCTGCTCGATCTGATCATCACCGATCAGTACAGCCATCGATCGGAAGATCCTTCCACGCGACCCGAAGCGCGCATGCTGGCGCTGCCGGCGTTTCCCGAGATGCTGCCCGAGGAGGTGATGCGCACGCTCGACGCCGGCGCGGCCGATGCGAATGGTCACCCGCCGGGTGTCCTGATGTCGAGCGGTGCACCGGTGCCCAATTATCGAAAGGACGCGCCTTCGCAGACGCTGCTCGGGGTCGAACAGAGAGCGTGGTTCCTCGATCAGCTTCGAAGGTCGCGAGCCACTTGGAAGGTGTGGGGCAACTCGCTCGGCACGCTCGACTGGCGCGCCGATCCGCAGCACCTGCCGTCCGGGCTCACGACTCCGTGGCCCGGCCAGGGCTACGCGATCTTCGGCGGTGGCGGCGACTACGGAACGGCGTACACCGAGCGCGGCGAGATCTACGACGTCGTCCGGACAGAGGGGATCACGGGGTTCGTCACCGTATCCGGCGATCGACACAGCTTCTGGGCCGGACTCGCCGCGAAATCGCTGCCGCCGCTGCCATTCGATCCGGTGGGCGTCGCGTTCATCACCGGCTCGGTGTCGGCGCCAGGAATCGTCGAGGCATACGAGCACCGCTTTCCGAAGGATCATCCGCTGCGCTCGCTCTATCTGGCCGACATCGACGGCCGCCCGGCAGCGGCCGTGAACCTCCTGCTGCATCACGGCGTGCGGTCGTGCCTCGAATATCAGCGCACCGGCGATGCCGGCGCTGCCCGACGAGTCTCGAACCCGGATCTCGCTCCGCACCTCGCGTTTCTCGACATGGGCGGCCACGGCTACGCGGTAGTGCGCATCGGCAGCGACGCAGTGGAGTGCGAGTTCGTGTGCATCCCTCGACCGCTCGAGCGAAGTCCGGCGGCCGACGGC
>DATFWL010000295.1:0-64498 GCA_035259385.1 Vicinamibacterales bacterium
CTTAGAGCAGGTTGCAAAATCAGCTCGCTCGCGGGTGGCCGCGAACGGGGCCGCCCCGCCGGGCGCGGAGCCGTGGGCCGTGACCAGTGCTTTTCTGGCGAGCACCCGGTGGGGCTGTTCGCGGACAGGACCCGCCTCGAGCTAATTTTGCAACGCACTCTTAGAATCCGGCTTACGCCGGACCATGATTGCGCATTCCAAATTCCAAATTCCAAATTCCTAATTCTTGATTGCAGCGGGTTCTTTCTTCTTCTCAGCCGGCGGCTGGTCATGGATCAGGAACTCGTGGGCGAGGTCCTGCAGCTTTGGTCCGATCATCTCGCCGGCCAGGTCGCCGAACTTCTCGCGCAGCGCCCGCATCGGCACTACCGCCTTGGCCATCGCCCGGTGGCCGCCGGCGCTGCCGATGTCCGAGAAGAACCGCCGCACGAACTCCCCGGCGTTCTTGGTGTAGCCGAGGTTGCGGACCGACACGACCAGCGACTCGTTGACGATGCCGGCAACGATCGTCCACTTCACGTCTTCGAGCTGCAGGAAGAAGTCGGCGACATAGGGGATGAAGTCTTCGCGCGGCAGCGCGCCGAGGAATGCGCAGAACACCTGGTCGCTGAGCGTGCCGTCCTTGTAGGCGCGCAGCACGTAATCGAGGCGCTCGAGCGTGATTTCCGCCCCCTCCATCTTGCGGATCAGCGCCGCGTCGGCGAGCGGATACAGGTACGAGAACGCCTCGAGATCGACGCGGTTGGTCGAGCGGTTGAAGAACAGCGTGTCGGACTTGATCGCGTAGAGCATCGCGGTCGCGGTCCGCTCCGAGATGTTCACATCCACGGCGCGCAGATGCTCGGTGAGGATCGTCGAGGTCGAGCCGTAGTCCGGCCGGATGTCCTTGAACACGGCGGTGTAGCCCGGCTGCTCCGGATGATGATCGATGACGAGATCGACCCGATCGATCAGACCGCCGAAATAGTGGGGCTGGACGTCCACCATCGCGACCCGGTCGTACTCCTTGACCGACTGATGCGTGATCGATTCGACGTGGATGTCGAGGAGGTTGATCATCCGGAGATTCTCCGGCCGGGTCACCCCCTGAATCGCGCCGATGATCGCCGTGGTCTTGGTGCGCCGCAGCACGTTGCGCAGCGCGAGGCCGCTGGCCATCGCGTCGGGATCCGGATCATTGTGCAGCAGGATCAGTACGCGATCGGCGTCGCTGAAGTAGCGCTGATACTGCTGGACGCGCGCCCGGGTCAGCGATCGGCTGAACTCCGTGAGCAGCGGCCCGCCGAACAGCTGCGCCATCGACAGGAACGCGACGTCCGGAAACTCGGCATGGAATTCGTCTTCACGCCGGCCGATGCTCTGCGGGCCGATTCCGAGGACGTAGACGAGCGTGCCGCCGGCGTCACGGACCGCTTCGAGAATCTTCTTCGGGTTGCGCCTGCCGTTGTCTTCGATGATGACGCAGGTGGAGGGGCCGAGGTCGGCCTTGAGCCAGGTGTCGGTGCGGCGCGGGTCGCCGGTGGTGACGGTGACGCCCGCGTCATGTAGCCGGCGGGCCAGCGGGCGGTTCTCGACGATGAATTCGACCTCGAAACCGGGCAGCAGGATCTCGTCGAGCATCCTGATGACCAGCTCGTCCTGACAGACGGCTAGACACCGCATCAAGGTACCAACCTGCGATTATACGCCTCCGACTGAGCGCCGTCGGGTATAGAGTGCGACGTTGTGGGTGGATTCCGCGCATCGTGGTTTCCGAGGACGGCGGCGGCCGTCGCCGCGGCCGCGTCGTTGATCGTCGGCGCGTCTCCTCCGGCGCGGGCGGCCCGCCAGGTGCCGCAGTTCCGGGGCCGCATCGATCTGGTGAACGTCGGCGTCACGGTGACCGATCGCAAGAACAACCTGGTCGCCGGCCTCACCGCCGACGATTTCGACATCCTGGAGGAGGGGAAGCCGCAAACGGTGCGTTTCTTCGCAGCCGGCGACGCGGATGCGAGCGAGCGGCCGCCGATGCACCTCGGTCTACTCGTGGACGTCAGCGAGAGCATGGGCGACGATCTCGCGTTCAGCAAGACGGCGGCCGTCAAGTTTCTGAACACGCTCACCGACGCCGTCGACATCACAGTGGTCGACTTCGACACGGAGATTCGCACGGCGCGCTACAGCCAGAACGAGTACGCGCGGCTCATCGAACGGATTCGCCAGAAGAAGGCGGGCGGCGACACGGCGCTGTACGACGCCATCGGCACGTACCTCGACGGCGCCGCGGGAGAGGACGGCCGCAAGGTGATGCTGCTGTACACCGACGGCGGCGACACGCGCAGCTCGATCGGGTTGACCGAGCTGATGGACCTGCTCAAGGCCTCCGACGTCACCGTCTATGCGATAGGAGAGCTCGAGCACCAGTCGGCCCTGGTGAGGAACCAGCAGCGGATGATCATCCAGCAGATTGCGGAGGTGACCGGCGGCCGCGCGTTCTTTCCGACCGCCGTCAAGGAGCTCGACTCGGTCTACGAGAAGGTCCTCGCCGAAATCCGCGCGCAGTACACGCTCGGCTACGTCTCGACCAACGAGAAGATGGACGGGAAGTGGCGCAAGGTCGACGTCCGCATGAAGCGAACCGACTTGCGCACGCGAGCCCGCCGCGGCTACTTTGCGCTGCTGCGCAAACAGTAGACCTCAGGGTGACAATGACGTGCGCCGCGCGTGCCGGTGCCGTCGGCTCAGGCTGCTGACCGGCAGCGGACGCGCGGCCATCAGCGGGACCGTGGACGTCCGCCGCTGAGTCTTGCCCGGCGCCGGACTCCGCAACTACGTGTCATCCGGATGAGCGAGCTGCGCCGTCATCACGGCCGACCGCGACGACTTTCGGATCTGTCGCCGCAGCGATTCTGGTCATCTGTCCGCCGTAACCCGGAACCCGGAACCAAGAACCTGGAACCAAGAACCGCGAACCCTGGAACCCTAGAACTTTAGAACCTCGCCCGTGTACCATGAAGGGTTCGTATGCCCTCGCTTTACGATCGCTTCAACCTCGTCTCGGACTTCGAGCTTGCCGGCGACCAGCAGCGTGCGATCGGGGAGCTGACGGAGGGGCTGCAGCGCGGCGACCCGCACCAGGTCCTGCTCGGCGTCACCGGCTCCGGCAAGACCTTCACCATGGCGCAGACGATCGCCCGGGTGAACCGGCCGACCCTCGTGATGGTCCACAACAAGACGCTCGCGGCCCAGCTCTTCCAGGAGTTCCGGCGGTTCTTTCCCGACAACGCGGTCGAGTACTTCGTCAGCTACTACGACTACTACCAGCCGGAAGCGTACGTCCCCGCGACCGACTCCTACATCGAGAAGGAGGCGACGATCAACGACGAGATCGATCGCATGCGGCTGTCGGCGACCCGTTCGCTGTTCGAGCGGCGCGATGTCATCATCGTCGCCAGCGTGTCGTGCATCTACGGCCTCGGGTCGCCCGAGGCGTACTACGGGATGCTGCTGCCGCTCGAGCGCGGCCAGCGGATCAGCCGCGAGGAGATTCTCCGCAAGCTCGTCGAGATCCAGTACGAGCGCAACGACCACGACTTCGCGCGCGGCACCTTCCGCGTCCGCGGCGACATCGTCGAGGTGATCCCGTCGTACGAGGAAAACGGGCTGCGCATCGAGCTGTTCGGCGACGACGTCGACGAGCTGGCGACCTTCGATCCGCTCACCGGCAAGACGCTGCGGCGTCACGACAAGATTGCGGTCTATCCGAAATCGCATTTCGTCGCGCCGCGCGAACGGACGCGCCGCGCCGTCGAGACGATCAAGGAAGAGCTGGCGTGGTACCGGTCGAAGCTCGAAGGCGAAGGCAAGCTGCTCGAGGCGCAGCGCCTGCATCAGCGGACGATGTTCGACCTCGAGATGATTCGCGAGATCGGCTACTGCCACGGGATCGAGAACTACGCGCGCCATCTGACCGGACGCAACCCCGGCGAGCCGCCGCCGACCCTGCTCGACTACCTGCCGAGCGACGCCCTGATCATCGTCGACGAGAGCCACCAGACGGTGCCGCAGATTCGCGGCATGTACCACGGCGACCGCTCGCGGAAGGAAGTGCTGGTGGCCTACGGCTTCCGGCTGCCCTCGGCGCTCGACAACCGGCCGCTCAATTTCGAGGAGTGGGAGGAACGGGTCAGGCAGGTGGTCTTCGTGTCCGCAACGCCGGGGCCGTACGAGCTGTCCAAGTCACAGGGCGTGGTGGTCGAGCAGATCATCCGGCCGACCGGCCTGATCGACCCGCCAATCGACGTGCGGCCGGTCAAGGGGCAGGTCGACGATCTGCTGGCGGAGATACGCTCCCGGGTGTCGCGCGGCGAGCGCGTCCTGGTGACGACGCTGACGAAGCGGATGGCCGAAGACCTCACGCAGTATTACCAGGAGCTTGGCGTCAAGGTGCGCTACCTGCACTCGGACATCGAGACGCTGGAACGGGTGCAGATCCTGCGCGATCTGCGCCGCGGCGAGTTCGACGTGCTGGTCGGGATCAACCTGCTGCGCGAGGGGCTGGATCTGCCGGAAGTGTCGCTGGTCGCGATTCTCGACGCCGACAAGGAGGGCTTCCTGCGGTCGTCGGGGTCGCTGATCCAGACCTCCGGCCGCGCCGCGCGCAACGTCAACGGCCAGGTGATCATGTACGCGGATGCCGTCACCGAGTCGATGCGCGCCGCGATCAACGAGACCGAGCGGCGCCGCGCCGTGCAGGAGGCCTACAACACAGCGCACGGGATCACGCCGCAGTCGATCGTCCGCGCAATCGACGACGTGATGTCGAGCGTCTACGAGCGCGACTACGTGACGCCCGCCGCAACGATCGACGGCACGGAGCGCTTCCACAACCAGCAGCAACTCGACGCGCATCTTGCCGGCCTGCAGGGGCAGATGCGCGCAGCGGCGGCGAACCTCGACTTCGAGAAGGCTGCTGCGCTCCGCGACCAGATCAAACGGCTGCGCAACCCCGAGCTCGGGCTGCCGTGGCCCGCGCGGAGGGCGTGACCTCCGCGTGCCGATTCCCCTCCAACGGTGGTTCAAGAACGCCGCACACGAAGTGCAGGATTACATGTACCTGACCTCGGCGGCGCTGGTCGCCACGTTCACGCGGCCGTTCTACCGGCACGACGCCATCGAACAGCTCGATCTGATCGGGTTCGGATCGCTCACCGTCGTGCTGCTGTCGGGACTGTTCACCGGCATGGCGCTGGCGTCACAGAGCGGGTTGACGCTCGATCAGTTCGGCGCGCGGCCGGTGGTCGGCCGCCTCGTCAGCGCGTCGATGATCAAGGAGCTGGGGCCGGTGCTCACCGCGCTGATGCTGACCGGCCGGGTCGGGTCCGGCATCGCCGCGGAGCTCGGGTCGATGGTGGTCGGCGATCAGATCAACGCGCTGCGCGCGCTCGGTACCGACCCGGTGCGGAAGCTCGTCGTGCCGCGGATGATTTCGGGCATCTTCATGGCCCCGGTGCTCACCGTGATCGCCGACTTCATCGGCATTTCCGGCGGCTGGGTCGTCGCCCGCTACCAGCTGCAGGTGAACTCGAGCCTGTACTGGGCGTCGGTGACCAAAGGCCTCTACATGCACGACGTGTGGATGGGGCTGGCCAAGCCGTTCGTCTTCGGGTTCCTGATCGTCTCGATCGCCTGCCACGTCGGGCTGCGCACCTCGGGGGGCACCGCCGGCGTCGGCAAGGCGACGACGCTGTCGGTGGTCGCGGGATCGGTGGCGGTGATCGCTGCCGACTTCTTCGTCACGCAGTTCTTCATCGGGTTCGTCTTCTGATGCCCAAGCCGGCCACCGCGCCCGACGAGGTCCGCCAGATCCTCAGCGAAGAGGGCGCGCCGGTCGTCGTCTTCGATCGCGTCCAGCTCGCGTTCGACGAGAAGGTCGTGCTCAAGGACGTCACCTTCACGCTGATCAAGGGGCACACGAAGATCATCCTCGGGGCGAGCGGCTCGGGGAAGTCGACGACGCTCAAGATCATGATCGGTCTGTTGCGGGCCGACGGCGGGGTCGTGTGGGTGAACGGCCAGCGCGTGGACCAGCTCAGCGAGGCCGAGTTGATGGCGGTGCGCGGCGACCTCGGCATGATCTTCCAGGAGGGCGCGCTGTTCGACTCGCTGACCGTCCGGGAGAACGTCGGCTACAAGCTCTACGAAGAAACCGACCTGCCGCTCGCGGAAGTGGACAAGCGCGTCGAAGAAGTGCTCGGCTTCATCGATCTCGGCGAGCACATCGACAAGATGCCCTCCGAGCTGTCGGGCGGACAGCGGCGGCGCGTTTCGATCGCGCGCGCCATGGCGTTCAAGCCGAGCATCATGCTCTACGACGAGGCGACGACCGGTCTCGATCCGATCACCGCCACGACCGTGGACGATGAGATGATCAAGCTGCGTGATCTCGAGAAGGTCAGCTCGCTGATCGTCACGCATCAGCTGCGCGACGCGTTCTACGTGGCGACGCACATGGCGCACCGCGACGCGCAGGGCCACGTCGAGATCGTGCCGGCCACACCCGAGAAGGAGCGCGAGACCGAGTTCATCATGCTGAAAGACGGGGTGATCATCTTCGAGGGGGACGCCGCCGCGCTCCGTGCCTCGACCGATCCCTATATCGTGAACTTCCTGTCCTGAGGACCAGTTATGCCGCGTACCCGATCGCTTGCCTTGTCGGAACTCAAGATTGGCGTCCTGACGATCGTGGCCATCATCATCGCCGCCGTGCTGATCTTCACGCTCACCGGTACGCGCGGCTTCGCGTGGCAGCGCTACACATTGAAGACGCGCTTCGACGACGTGGCCGGGCTCGCGAAGGGATCGCCGGTGCGGGTGGCGGGCGTCGAAGTCGGCAGCGTCAAGGACGTCACCTTCGCCGGCACGCAGGTGGACGTGAGCTTCGACGTGCGCGACGACATGCGCAGCCGGATCACCGATCGCTCGGTCGCCAAGCTCGGATCGGTGTCGCTGCTCGGCGAGAGCGCCGTGGACATCACGCCGGCCACCAGCGGCACGCCGATTCCCGAGTTCGGCTACGTCCCGACCGGCAAGGCGGCCGCGTCGTTCGCCGACATGACCGCGCAGGCCGGCGAGGGCATCTCCCAGTTGACCGGGCTCATCGCCGACGTCCGCCAGGGCAAGGGGACCCTTGGCAAGCTGGTCGCCGACGACCAACTCTACGCACAGCTGAACGCGTTCGTGGCGAGCGCGAACTCGCTGACGCGCCAGCTGCAGCAGGGCCGTGGGACGCTCGGGAAGCTGCTCAACGATCCGAAGACCGCGAACAGTCTCGAAGCGTCGATGAAGAACATCGAGGATCTGACCCGACGGATCAACGACGGCGAGGGCAGCCTCGGCAGGCTGCTGAAGGACGATGCGTTCGCGAAATCGCTCGACAGCGCGACGGCGAACGTTCGCGAGCTGACCGATCGGCTGAATCGCGGCGAGGGCACGGCCGGCAAACTGGTGACCGATCCGTCGCTGTTCAACCGGCTCAATTCGATGAGCGATCGCTTCGACCAGCTGATTGCGAAGCTCAATGAGGGTGAAGGAACCGCCGGACGGTTGCTGAAAGATCAGGAGTTATATGAGAACATGAATGGCGCGGTCGCCGATTTCCGCGGCCTGCTGAAGCAGATCTCGAACGACCCGAGGAAGTATCTGAACGTGAGGGTCAGCATCTTCTAGCGCGTGGCGCAACCGATGGAGGGCCGCCCTTTCAGGGCGGCCGCGCGGGCGGCCTGAACGGCCGCCCCTACCAGGTTTCGATCGGAGGGGGCGCGAATGTCACGAGACGAAGGAGCGGGTGCCGGCAACATTCTGCTTGCGTTCATCCTGGGCGCGGTGAGCGGCGCCGCGCTCGCGCTGCTGTACGCGCCGGCGACCGGGCGCGAAACGCGCGAGTATCTCGGCGACCGAGCCGCCGACGCGCGCGCGCGGGCGGCGGAAGCCGCTGCGAAAGGACGCGAGGTCATCAACCAGGGACGCGAGACGATCACGACCGCGATCGAGCGCGGCCGCGAGGCCTACCAGCAGGCGCGCCGGGACAACGCGTGATCGTCTGGCGGGACCTGTTCCTCGGCATCATCGCCGTCGCGATGCTGGCGGTCGCGATCACGCAGATTGTCGTGGTCGTCGCCGCCGCGTCGGCCGCGAAGCGGGTCGGCGAGATCGCCGATCAGTTCGAACGCGAGGTCAAGCCGCTGTTCGGTCATCTCAACGCGATCGGCCGCGATGCCGCGCGCGCCGCGCAGCTCGCCACCGCGCAGGTGGAGCGCGCCGACAGGCTCTTTGCCGATCTGACGGCCCGGATCGACGAAACGCTGAACGTCGTGCAGTCGTCGGTGCTGGCGCCGGCGCGTGAGGGACGGGCGCTCCTCAGCGCCGCGCGCGCCGCGTTTCACGCGATCGGCGAGCTGCGCCGCGCCCGCGCCCGCCAGTCGCGCAGCGACGACGAAGACGCACTGTTTATCTGACCATCGACCATATGCCATCAGCCATCAGCCCTTAGCCATCGCCACGCGGCTTGCGCTGCGGCTCAGCTGGTGGTAGAACAGCCCTCACATCCCACAGTTCCCGGAGGGGTCCCATGCGGCTGACGAAGCGGGCGGTTTCCGGCGGCGTCCTCGTGTTTGCGTTGACCCTTCCCGCGCCTCTCTCGGCGCAGGACTCCAAGTCCAGTCCACTCGCCAAGGAACTGGCGGCGGCCATGGAAGCCGGCAAGATCGACAGCATTGCGGCGAAGGATGCGACGGCGCCCGACGTGTTCGTGGCCGCCTTGTTCTTTCCCGGGCAGTTGCTCGTGATCTCGGGCAAGTATGCCGTGCCGCAACTGCTCAACGATCGGCTCGGCAAGAAGGAATACCGCGACATCTACATGGATCTGAACGGCGCGGCGGCCGCCGACACGAAGGTGTTCATCCAGGATCCTGGCGCTGACGGCCTCAAGGCGAAGCGCGACGAGAACCAGCCGTTCGACATCGTCGAGATCGGCGGTAAGCAGACGATGTTCAACTCGGATTGGAAAGCGCAGAAGCTGTCCGAGCAGGAGTATCAGAAGGCGTTCGCCGACGCCGACGATCGCTACGCGAAGATCCTCGCGGCGCTGCTGGCGCAGGTGAAGAAGACGTCGTAAAAAGTGCCCTGTCTGCGACGTACAAAGAAACGCCCTGAGGGTCCGAGGGGGGCTCGCCCGGGTCGGCTCGAGAGCCGGCGTCGAGGGAGCGCATCAGCGGTGGTGGTGGCGATAAAGCCTGACCAGCCGCGCGACCTAGGCAGACCAACAGGGCGTTCCGCGCCAGCCGTCCGCCTGCAGCGTCGATATTGCAGACGCCGGGCCCCGGCAGCGCTACCGGCCTAATCTAGGCCTGAAGCCCTGCGTGTCAAGCGTGGATCTAGAATCCGGCTGAGTGAAGCTGTCCGCGTACCTCTGGGCCCTCGCCGCGGTCGCCGTCGCGTCTGCCGTGACGGTCGTAATCCAGCCATGGCTCGGCCCGAGCGTGTCGCTGATGTTCTTTCCGGCGGTCGTCTTTGCCGCAGTCCACGGCGGCTACGGTCCGGCCCTCTTCGCGACTCTGCTCTCCGCTGCCTCGCTCGCGTTCTTCTTCGTGCCACCGCGCTATTCGTTCGATCTCGGGCCCGACGATCTGTTTCGTCTCACCGCGTTCGCCGCGGTCGCCGTCGCCACCGCGTCGCTGAGCGCGTCGCGCCGCCGCGCGCAGGACGCGCAGCGCCGCGCGCTCGACGAACTGCACGCCGCGCTGACCACGCTGCGCAAGGTGAGCGGGTGGCCGACCTTCGTCGGCGCCGGCTTCGACGAGGGATCGCGCCAGCTCCTCGCGCACGCCGCCAGCGTCGTCGGCTGCGCGCGCGTGATCGCGGCGTGGGACACCGAGGACGAGCCGTGGATCTACGTCGCCGATTCCGCGTCGATGGAGGCGCTGACGCACCTCGCACCAACCGATGCGCCGGCGTCCGCGGCAACGACGGCGCTCCGGGGTGCGACGCTCACCTGCGAAGGACCGCGCGGCGAGCACGCCGATGCGTCCGCGCCGTTCGCGCTCGAGCACCTCGCCGGCCGCGTCTACTTCGTCGGCCTGCAACGGCCTTCGCCCGAAGTGATTCCGCTGGCCGAAGTCGTCGCCCGCGAAGTCGGCAACTCGCTCGAGCACCTCTACACACAGCAACGGCTGCAGCAGGTGGCGGTCCGCGAAGATCGCCTCCGGGTCGCCCGCGATCTCCATGACGGCGTACTGCAGTCGCTCACCGGGATCCGGTTTCAGCTGCAGGCGCTCGCCGATCGAGAGTCGGAGAAGTCTGCCGTCGCCGATCACCTGCTCGCGATCGAGCGCGCGATCGCGATCGAGCAGCGCGAGCTGCGGCGGTTCATCGAAGATCTCAAGCCGGCGTCGCGGCGTCCGGTCGAGCAGGGCGGCGTCGCGCGCACGCTCGAGCAGCTGCGCGATCGGCTCGGCATCGAGTGGAAGGCGCCGATCACGGTGCGCGTGACGCCATCGGATCTGAGTCTCCGAGCCGACGTGGAGGAAGGCGTGCGGCTGCTGGTACGAGAAGCGGCGATCAACGCGCTCAAGCATGCGCATCCGTCGCGCGTCTCGGTCGAGGTCGACGCGGGCACCGACGGCGTCCTGCAGCTGGTGATTGCGAACGACGGCCGCGGGTTTCCATTTCGCGGCCGGCTCGACCTCGACGCGCTGCTGGCGTCCAACGCCGCGCCGGTCAGCCTGTGCGAGCGCGTCAAGGAGCTCGGCGGTTCGATCGTGATCGAATCGGGCGTCACCGGGTCGCGGGTCGAGATCAGCTTGCCGGCCGCGCGCACGGCGCCGTAGACGCGTACGCTGGTCCGTCATCGATCACGTTCAGCGGGCTCACGGCACGACGGGTTCGTTCGAGCTGGTCAGCAACTGCCGTCCGAATTCGGGATTCTGGCAGTGTAATCGGGCCGTAAGATTCAGATAATCGGTTACAATTGACCCCTCCTCTAAGGGACTCAAAGGAACATGCTCGACAAGCGAGCCCGCCGCACGCTCCTTCCGCTGATTTTCGCGCTCGTCGTTGTCGTCACTCCTGATCGTCCCGCGTGTGCCGAGGAGCAAGGGCAGGGCGTCGTGGTCGATCAGACAGGCCTCCCGCTGCCTGGCGCCACCGTCCAGCTCGTGCGCGGCGCCGACGTCGTGACGACGGTCACGACCGCCGGCGACGGCACGTTTGCAATCGACCCGGCCCTCAAGGGCGACGCGCTCGTCGTCTCGCTCGATGGCTTCGAGACCGCGCGAGTCGAGCGCGCCGACGCCGCGAAGATCGTCCTCTCGATCGGCCGCGCCGCCGAGACGACAACGGTGATTGCGATGGCGCCGACGCTGACGCCCGCGTCCCCCACGACGAGCCTGCTCGGCAGCAGCATCACCGCCGCAACCGTGTCGCGGCTGCCGTCGTCGCGTCTCAAGGCGCGGGAGTCGCTGCCGCTGCTGCCGTCGGTCGTCCGCGGACCTGACGGCCTCATGCAACTCGGCGGCGCCCGGGCACACGAGACGCCGGTGCTGCTCGACGGCTTCAACGTGACCGATCCGGCGACCGGCAACTCGTCGCTGAATCTTCCGTTCGAAGCGGTCCGCGGCGTCGACGCGCTGCGCGATCCGATGTCGGTCACCTTTGGCGACAACCTCGGCGGCATCGTTCAGATCGCGAGCCGCACCGGCGGCGACAAGTTTGCGATGGGCGTGCAGGGATTCGTGCCGCGGCCGCGCTTTGCGTCGCCGGGCTTCGGTCGGCTCGAAGGGATCTTTCCGCGCTTCCACGCGAGCGGCCCGATGGCCAACGGCCGCGATCACTACGTCGCCGCGGTCGAATACGACTACGAGCGGATCGCCGTTCCCGACGTCACGCAGGGCCGCGGCCCGAACATCGTCGAGCAGAGCGCGATCATGTTCGGCCGGATCGACGTGCAGGCGTCGCCACGGAACGAGTTGACGCTCGAAGGCTTCGTGTTCCCGGGCGCCACCGACTCGTCCGGCCTCAGTCCGCGGCGCGACGACGAGGCGACAGCGGACCTGTCGTCGCGCGACATCTTCGGCGGCGTCACCGATCGGTTCGTGATCGACAATTCGACGATCTTCACGGTGCAGGTCGGCGCGCTCATTCACGACGCGGAAATGCAGCGGCACGGCAGCGGCGTCGCCCGTCTGTCGCCCGGCGGATGGCGGGGCAACTGGTTTTCCGCGCTCACGCGACAGGCGTCGCGGCTGGCGGCCATCGTCACCTGGGAGCGCGCGACCACGATGGGATCGAGGGCGCACGAGATCACGCTCGGTGGCCGCCTGACGTCGCGGCGGATGAGCGGCAGCGTCGCGGACATTCCCATTTCCGTCGAGGACACGCGCGGGCGTCTGGTGCGCAGCGTCACGTTCGGCCCGTCGGCGCAGTTCGCGGTCCGCGACTTCCCGATGGCGCTGCTGGCGCGCGACGTCATGCACCTGAACGATCGGCTGCAGCTCGACGCCGGCGTGCGCCTCGATCACCGCGGCCGTCATCGCCGCGCGCCGCAGCCGTCCGGCCGGCTCGGCGTGCGCTATGCGCTCGATCAGTCAGGGCTGACCGTCCTGAAAGGCGGTTACGGCTCGTTCGTCGGCAACCTGCCGCTGGCCGCCGAAGCGTTCGGCTCGTATCCAACCCGGGTCGAGCGCGACTTCGATCCGGAGACCGGCGAGGTGATCGCAGAACGAACCTTCGAGCCGATGGTCGACCAGTTGCGGCAGCCGCGCGCGGTCGCGGCGACGATCGGGATCGAGCGCCAGGTGCTGCCGCGTCTCGACGCGCAGGTCAGTTTCACCAGCCGGCGATCCACCAAGCTGCCGACGCTCAACGTGCCCGCGACGAGCGGCCGCCTCTATGTCCGCGGCGACGGCGTCTCGAATTACCACGAAGTGCAGGTCTCGGCGCGGCGCACCTTCGAGAACGATCAGCAGGTATTCGTCAGCTACGTGCGATCGTCGTCCACCGGGGAGCTGAACGACTTCGCGGCGTTGACTCAGGGATTCGACGTGCCGCTGGTCCAGCCGGGCGGCATCGCCCGGCTCGCCGCCGACGCGCCGAACCGCGTGATCGCGTGGGGCACGTTCAACCTGCCGCGGCGCGTCGTCGTCTCGCCGGTCGTCGAGTGGCGCGACGGGTTCCCCTACTCGGCGGTCGACGCGCGCAACTTCTATGTCGGCCAGCCGAACGGCCGCCGCTTCCCCGTGTTCATGTCCACCGATCTCGTGGTCTACAAGACCTTCTCGGCCAAGGGGCGCAACGCCGACGTCGGCTTCCAGCTGTTCAACGCGACCAACTACTTCAACCCGCGCGATGCCTATCCGGTGGTCGGCGATCCGCGGTTCGGGACGTTCACGAACAGCGTCGGGCCGGTCCTGCGCGGCTACATGCTGCTGAAATGGTGAATCGCGCGGTGTCACTGCAATTAAGAAGTAGGAATGAGGAATCAAGAATGCGTCGACGACAACCACGAATTCTTGATTCGTAATTCCAAATTCTCAATTGCGGGTTTTCAGACGAGCCCCTTTTCCTGCGCGCACAGCACGAGCTCGAGGCGGCCGTCGACGCCCAGCTTCTCGTAGATGTTGTGCAGGTGCACCTTCACGGTGCCTTCGGAGATCGACAGCCGCTCGGCGATCGCTTTGTTGCGCAAGCCGTGCGCCACCATCCGCACGATCTCGATCTCGCGCGGAGTGAGCGTCGCTTCCGCGTGCGACACCGCCGATTCCCGCTTCAGCACCGACTTGAACGCCTGGGTCACCGTCTCGCGCTCGATCCACTGCTCGCCGCGGTGAACGCGGCGGACGCAGTCGAGCAGCGCGTCGGGTGACGCTTCCTTCAGCACCAGCCCCATCGCTCCCAGACGCATCGCTTCGACGACCTCTTCGTCGCTGATCGCCGCCGTCAACAGGACGGTGCGGCAGTGCAGCCGCTCCTTGGCGAGCGCGCGCAGCACGTCGAGGCCGTTGCGCGGCGACATGCGGAGATCGAGCACGAGAATGTCGGGCTGCTGCGACTTGACCGCGTCGATCGCGCTCGTCGCATCCGCGCAGGCGGCGACGACGATGAAGTCTCCCTGTCTGGCGAACAGCTGCTGCAGGCCGTGGAGCACGATCGGGTGGTCGTCGGCGAGTACGAGGCGAATCGACACGACTCGCATCGTCGCCCAGGTTGCACCGGCATTTCAACCCGGAAGGGGCCCCCGCTGTCGACGCGAGCCGGACTGCGGCAGAATGAGACCACCGTGGCGCGCGGCACGAACGGCCTGCATCACATCACGGCAATCGCCGGTCCGGCGCAGCAGAACCTCGATTCCTACGCCGGCGTCCTCGGCATGCGCCTCGTGAAGCGAAGCGCGAACCAGGACGACTCCGGCACCTACCATCTGTTCTACGCCGACGCCGAGGGGCACCCGGGATCGGACCTGACGTTCTTTCCGTGGGCCGAGATGGCGCCGCCGCGTTCACGCCGAGGCGCGTGGGGGCGTCGGCTGCGTCCACCATCTCGCGTGGCGCGTCGACGACCAAGCGCACCAGCGCGACGTGCGCGCCCGCATCGAAGCGGCCGGCGTGATACCGACGCCGGTGATCGACCGCTTCTGGTTCAAGTCGGTCTACTTCAGGGAGCCGGGCGGTGTGCTGCTCGAGCTCGCGACCGATGGCCCAGGCTTCGCGATCGACGAGGACGCGATGTATCTCGGTGAAACGCTCGTCCTGCCGCCGTGGCTCGAAGCGCAGCGTACGGCGGTCGAGCAGGCGCTGCCGCCGCTGTCAGTTCCTCACACACACACGAAGAGCTGAACAGCTCAACTGCAATGCTCGTTTCATGGCTGTTAAGGCACTCTTCTGCACGTTATTGCGCGTCACTATACAAAAAATAAGACGACAATAGATGTCAAATTTGACACCTCAATAACGAAACTCGACAATAGCGCCTCTAAGCTCAACAACGTTTCGCTGGCTCGTTCGGCAGACATGGCTGAGCTTGCTGGCTCCGCGGGTTCAACCCGGAAAGAGGCGCTGATGAAGACACGAAGCCTTGCGTTCGCGGTCATCGCGTGTTTCTCGATCAGTCCGGCCGCGTTTGCCGGCGGCAAGCTCCGTCCGAAGATCCTCGTCGCCGAACGGGCCGAGCGCGTCACCAACGACGCGACCGCTCGTTTCACCTGTGAGCTGCGAGCGTTCACCGGATCGCTGCTGCACTGCTACGGGCCCGACGCGATTCGCGCCGCCTACGGGGTCAACGCGCTTCTGGCGGCCGGCTTCGACGGAAAGGGCGAGACGATCGTGATCATCGAGGCGTTCGGCAGCCCGACGCTCGAAGCCGATCTCGATCTCTTCGACGCCACCTTCGCCCTGCCAGCGCCCCCCTCGGTCAGGCAGATCCGGATGCCCGGCACGCCGCCGTTCGACGTGAACGACGACGAGCAGGTCGGCTGGGCCCTCGAGACCAGTCTCGACGTGCAGTGGGCGCATGCCATCGCGCCGGGCGCGAAGATCGTCGTGGTCGCCGCGAAGAGCTCGGACGACGGGGATGTTCTCGACGCGCAGAATTACGCGATCAAACATCGCCTCGGTCACGTGATCTCCGAGAGCTTCGGCGAGTCCGAGCTCGACGTCAGCCGCCGGACGCTCCGAGGCTTCGAGATGAGCTATCACCAGGCGCGTGAGCG
Source organism: Vicinamibacterales bacterium (assembly GCA_035259385.1). Taxonomy (GTDB): domain Bacteria; phylum Acidobacteriota; class Vicinamibacteria; order Vicinamibacterales; family CAVVIG01; genus QHWK01. The sequence goes on from DATFWL010000295.1 coordinate 15,740, forward strand.
GCGGATGTCGGTACTGGTCTCCGCAGGAGACGAGGGCGCGACCAACTTCGACGCCGAGGGAAATCTGAAGTCGTTCCGCAACGTGAGCTATCCCGCGTCGTCGCCGCACGTGACCGGCGTCGGCGGCACCAACCTGTTCTTCGGCACCGCCGACCACGCGGATCCGAACGGCACCTATCAGGGCGAAGTCGTGTGGAACGAAGAGGACCTTGGCATCGGCGCCACCGGCGGCGGCGTGAGCGCCAGGTTCCGCGAGCCGATCTATCAGATCGAAGCGCTCCGGAGCCTGCGGTCGACGCTGAAAGGGTTCCGCGGCGTTCCTGACGTCGGCTACAACGCCGGCGTCCGCGGCGGCGTGATCATCGCGACGACGTTCACGGGCGCAAAGGCCTTCTTCCTCGCAGGTGGAACGAGCGCGGGCGCGCCGCAGTGGGCAGGCATCGTCGCGATCACGAATCAGATCGCGGACCGTCCGCTCGGGTTCCTCAACCCGAGGCTCTACTTCCTCGGCCGCATCGGTGCGCTCGCACCGCTGACCCACGACATCACGATCGGCGACAACTCGTTCGCCGGGGTGGACGGTTTCTCGGCCGGCGTCGGCTATGACCTGACGACGGGCTGGGGCACACCGAATCTCGGCGTCGTGTCGCTGCTGCTGTCGAGCGGCGACGTCGACGACGACGATTGCGATATGGACGGACGGAACTAGCTCGGCCCATTGCCGGCCTCTTCCAGTCGAGCGCACGGGTGCGCAGCGACAGAGGTGCGCGCGTGAAGGAAGGGTTAGAAGGTGGCAATTATCGATCCGATACCGTAGAGGCGCTCAATTTCACGTAACTTCATAAGACTGCACAGGATCCAACAAGACACTATCTGTCAAATTTGACGGCGCTCTGGCGAGAACCGACAATGACCGGCGCCTAAGCTCAACAAGTTTTTGTCGGTTCGTCGCCCGAGTTGGTCGAGCTTCCATCCAGGGTTCAGGCCCCCAAAAAGAGGACCTCATGAAAACACGAAGGCTTGCGTTCGCGGTCGTCGCATGTCTGGCGATCAGTCACGCCGCGTTTGCCGGCGGCAGGATCCGTCCGAAGATCATCGTGGCCGCCAGAGCCGAGCTGACCAGCGGCGACGCCACAGCACGATTCGGCTGCGAGCTGGCCGCGTTCGACAGCCAGACGCGGTTGCACTGTTATGGTCCCGACGCCATCCGCGCCGCCTATGGCGTGCAGCAGCTCCTGTCGGCAGGGTTCGACGGAACGGGCGAGACGATCGTGCTGATCGAAGCGTACGGCAGTCCGTCGCTGGAGGCCGATCTCGCGTTGTTCGACTCGACGTTCGCTCTGCCGGCTCCTCCCTCGATCACGCAGATTCACATGCCCGGCAGCACGCCGTTCAACGTCAACGACGACATCCAGCTTGGCTGGGCCTTCGAGACGAACCTCGACGTGCAGTGGGCGCACGCAATCGCGCCCGGCGCGAAGATCGTCGTCGTCGCCGCGAAGGACAGCGACGACCAGAGCGTCCTCGCCGCGCAGAACTTCGCGATCGAGCGCCGGCTCGGGCACGTGATCTCCGAGAGCTTCGGTGAATCCGAGCTGGACGTCGAGAGGGGCACGCTGCTCGACTACGAACGCAGCTATGCGCGCGCGCGCGACCGCCGGATGACGGTGCTCGTCTCCGCAGGCGACGACGGCGCGACGAATCCCGACCAGGACGGCAACGAGAGGCCGTTCCGCAACGTGAGCTATCCGGCTTCCTCTCCCCAGGTGACCGGCGTCGGCGGCACGCATCTGTTGTTCGGCACCAACGGCCATGCCGATCCGGCCGGCACGTACCAGGGCGAAGTCGTCTGGAACGAGGAGGCAATCGGAGGCGGTGCAACGGGCGGCGGCGTCAGCACACGTTTCCGCATGCCGGGCTACCAGATGCTGCTGCCCGGCTCGATCAGAGCGGCCCTGGGCGGGTTCCGCGGTGTCCCCGATGTCTCGTACAACGCCGCGGTGGACGGCGGCGTGATTGTCGCGACCTCGTTCCTCGGTGCTCCGTCATTCTTCCTGGTCGGCGGCACCAGCGCCGGCGCACCGCAGTGGGCTGGCATCGTCGCGATCGCGAATCAGATCGCCGATCGTCCGCTCGGGTTCCTCAACACCAGGCTCTACTTCCTGGGCATCGTCGGCGCGCTGGCGCCGCTGACGCACGACGTCACCGCCGGCAACAATTCGTTCGCCGGCGTCGACGGTTTCTCCGCCGCCGTCGGGTACGACCTGACGACCGGTTGGGGCACGCCGAACCTCGGCATCGTCTCGTTGCTGCTGTCGACGAGCGACGACGGCGCCGTCGAGACGTCCGGTCGCAGATAGTCGGCCCCGGCGGGCGTCGCGTCGATCTTCCGGCGCGACGCCCGCGCACGTCTCCCGACTCGCGTTCCTCACGACTCAGCGATCATCCGCCGAATCGTTCGCACATCCCTCCCGGAGAGAAACACTGGCACGCGTGCCCGAAGCGTGCGACGATCCACCCACGCACACCGGCGTCCACGGCGTCCACGTCAGATTTCCGGCTGGAGGCTCCCATGCAGACGCTGTCCCAATCGGTGTTCATCCTCGCGTTCGTGCTTCCGCCCGTCGCGCTCGTGCTCGGTGCTGCGGCGCTGGCGCTGATGCCGCGTCGCGGTGCGAAGGTGGCGGCGGCCCGGCCGCAGCAGGCTGCGTTCAACTGACGCAGCGCCCGCCACTGGCCTACAATCACGTCGCGCTGGAGCGCGGACGCGGAGGGTCTATGACTCGACAGGTGTATATGGCTTCCGGATTCGTTGCCGCATTGGCGGCGCTGGGGATGGCTGCGTCGGCGCTCGACCGGCGTGCCGCGGTTGAAGCGGCCGCCAACGGCGCGCAGGCGCCGCGCTTCGAAGTCGATCCGCTGTGGCCGAAGCCGCTGCCGAACAAATGGATTCTCGGCCAGACGATTGGCGTCTCGGTCGACGCGCAGGATCACGTCTGGATCATCCATCGCGCCGGCTCGCTCGAACCGGGCGAGGTCCATGCGACCACGCAGCCGCAGACGGCGCAGTGCTGCGCGCCGGCGCCGCCGATTCTCGAGTTCGACGCCGCCGGGAATCTGATCGGCCACTGGGGCGGGCCCGGTCAGGGGTACGACTGGCCCGACTCGAACCACGGCATCACCATCGACTATCGCGGCAACGTGTGGATTGGCGGCAACGGACGCGGCGGCGCGCCGGCTGCCGGCCGCGGGCGCGGCGCGCCCGCCGCCGGTCAGAACCGGCAGCAGGACGAGAGCCAGACCGGCGGCACACAGTCGTTCAACGACAACATGGTGTTGAAGTTCACGCAGGACGGCAAGTTCCTGACGCAGATCGGAAAGCCCAACAGCAGCAAGGGCAGCAACGACACCGCCAACCTGCGATTGCCCGCGAAGACGTTCGTCGACAAGGAGACCAACGAACTGTACGTCGCCGACGGCTACGGAAACCACCGGGTGATCGTCTTCGACGCGGAGACCGGCGCCTACAAGCGGCACTGGGGCGCGTACGGCCACAAACCGGACGACGTGAACCTTGGTCCATACGATCCGAAGGCGCCGCCCGCGCAGCAGTTCCGCAACCCGGTGCACTGCGCCGATCTCTCCGTCGATCGCCTGCTCTACGTCTGCGACCGCGTGAACGATCGCATTCAGGTCTTCAAGCCGGATGGCACCTTCGTCAAGGAAGCGTTCTTCAACAAGGAGACGCTCGGATCCGGATCGGCGTGGGACGTGGCGTTTTCGCGAGACGCGCAGCAGAGATACCTGTATCTCGCCGACGGCGAGAACGACAAGGTGCACGTAATCCAGCGCGACACGCTGGAGCTGCTCACCAGCTTCGGCGAAGGCGGACGTCAGCCCGGTGAGTTCTACGGCGTGCACAGCATCGCCACCGACTCGAAGGGGAATCTCTACACGACGGAGACCTATCGAGGCCAGCGCGTGCAGAAGTTCGTCTTCAAGGGCATCGCCCCGATCACCAAGAAGGACCAGGGCGTCGTCTGGCCGGCGCGGCCGAAGAGCTGATTTGGGAATGTGGAATCTGGAATCTGGAATGCGTGAAGTGAAGTTCGGGATCACGAATTCAGATTCCAAATTTCAGGTTCCTCATTCTTATTGCTCATAATCCTGCGCCAGCCGCGCGAGAGCGAAGGCTGAGAGTGCGAGGCCGAGGTCTCTAAGCGCGATGTCGAAGTAGGCGGGAATGGAGAGTAGGTTCACGATGATCCCGCACAGCCAGAGCCCCACGATGGTGGCGCCGATTGCCGGCGCGAACGCGACGAGCAGTCCAGCGATCACCTCGATCGCGCCGACGGCCATCATGAAGGTGTGGGGCGCGACGTGCAGCAGACGCGGAACGATCGGCGACAGATACTGATCCCAGTTGACGAGCGCGTGAAAAGAACTTGTCCGCGCCGGCAATCACCGGCGCGACGACGAAAGCGACGTGCAGTATCTGATACGCCTGGTACGATGCAGACGACGATCGTACGGCCGTTGCTTGTGATGCATTCATTGCAACCCCCTCTGCAACTGGATGCAATAGCAACGCCTCGAGTGGCTGAGTTGCTTGCGTCAGTGGTCAGCCCGGCCACTCCGTTCGCTCAGCCCGCCACAGGCTCCAGCTCGTCAGCGACGTCGACGAGCTGGACGCGCAGGTTGCCGGCGTTGGTCGCGTAGAGCATCGCGGTCGTCAACGAAATCACGCCCGCCCGCACCAGCTTCTCGAGCTCGCCGTCGAAGTACTGCATGCCGTCGAGCTCGCCGTCGCGCATCGCGTCGAGCAGCGAGCGCCCCTCCGAATCGCCCCGCTCGATGTATTCGCGGGTGCGCAGGGTTGCCTTCAGCACCTCGAGGAGGGCGATGCGGCCGCCGGTCCTGGTCGGCACCAGCCGCTGCGAAACGAAGTAGCGGAACGACGCCGCCAGCCGCATCCGGATCGCCCGTTCCTCGCTCGCGTCGAAGCTGCCGACGATGCGATCGACGGTCTTCGACGCGTCGATGGTATGCAGCGTCGAGAACACGAGGTGGCCGGTCTCCGCCGCGGTCAGCGCGATCTCGATCGTCTCCCGATCGCGCATCTCGCCCACCAGGATCACCTTCGGCGCCTGCCGCAGCGCCGAGCGCAGCGCGAGCGCGAAGGTCGGCGTGTCGCTGTGCAGCTCGCGCTGGTGCACGGTGCCCTTCTTGTGCTGGTGGAGGAACTCGATCGGGTCCTCGATGGTGAGGATGTGCTCGGCGCGCGTCTCGTTGATCAGGTTGATGATCGCCGCCAGCGTCGACGACTTGCCCGAGCCGGTCGGTCCGGTGACGAGCACGATGCCGTTCTTGAGCGCGGCTGTGTCGGCCAGCGAGGCGGGCAGATGCAGTTGGTCGAGCGTCGGGATCTGCGAGGGGATGACGCGCATGACGATCGCGAAGGTGCCGCGCTGCCGGAAGACGTTCACGCGGAACCGGCAGCGCTCGGGCAGCGAGTAGGACAGATCGCACGAGCCGTCGTCCTTGAGCGATCGCAGCGCGACGGCATTCTGCCCGACCAGGTCGCGCGCCAGCCGCGCGGTATCTTCGGGCCGCAGCAGCGCCAGGCCGGGCACGGCGACCGGCGTGAGCACGCCCTGTTTCTCGACCTGCGGCGGCCGGCCCGGCGAGAAGAACAGATCGCTGATGCCCGCGCCCGACTCCAGCATCGCGGTGAGCAGCGCCGCCGTCGAGATCGGCGCGGGACCGCTGGGCGGCGCCGCGAGCACGCCCTCGTCGAGTCCGCTGACAGCCGGACTGCTCCCGGTCACGGTCATCGTCATGTGGTGCACCTGCTGTGAAGGTTGACGGTCGTAAGGAAACCAGCACTGTGCCACGGAGATCGAGTGGCGCGCAAGCGCGCGATTCGTGATCGGCGGCACCAAAGTGCACGCGGCTGCGGTCCGCGGCACGGCGCCGCGCGGCGCAGCCGGCGCGAATTCCCGCGGTTGCACCGATCGCCGGCCGCGCACCCGGCGGCTGGCGGATCGCCCGCGCCGATCGCGGTCCGGACCGGCCGCCGCTGCTCCCGATTGTCATCACCTGACCTCCACATCTTGACAATCATGATGAGCGGGCCTATGCTGCGCGGCGTGGGCGAACCGAACACCGACGTCATCCAGGGCACGCTCGACATGCTGATCCTCAAGACGCTCAGCCTCGAGCCGATGCACGGCTTCGGCATCGCGCGGCGGATCGAGCAGGTGTCGCGCGGGGTCTTCAAGGTCAATCCCGGGTCGCTGCTGACGGCGCTGCAGCGGCTCGAGCGCGGCGGCTGGCTCGACGCCGAGTGGCAGCACACCGAGAACTCGCGGCGGGCGCGCATCTACCGGCTGACGCGCGCCGGCCGCCGCCGCCTCGGCGACGAGACCGCGCACTGGGCGCGCCGGGTCTCCGCCGTGACCCGGTTGCTCAAGGCGGAGGGGTGACCGTGGGCCTGTGGCGTCATCTGGCGCGCGGCGGGCGGACGTTGTGGCGCGGCCGGCAGGCCGATGCCGATCTCGCCGCCGAGGTGCAGCACTTCCTCGACGAGGCGGCCGCCGAGCACGAGGCGCGCGGCCTCAGTCCCGAGGCGGCGCGTCGTGCGGCGCGCCTCGACGTCGGAACCGTCGCCGGAGTGTCGGAGCAGGTTCGCGCCTCCGGCTGGGAGAACGTGATCGTCACCGCGTGGCGCGACCTCCGCTATGCCGGGAGACGCCTGTCGGCGGAGCCTGCCTTCACGCTCGTCGTCGCGCTCACGCTCGCCATCGGCATCGGCGCCACCACTGCCATCTTCAGCGCGGTCAATCCGATTCTGTTCGAGCCGCTGCCGTATCCGTCCGCGAACCGCCTGGCGATGATTGTCGAGGGACGCGCCGACGGCGGCCGCAACGGCGGCACGTTTGCGGTGTATCAGGAGTTTCTCGGACGCGCCCGCACGCTCGACGGCATTGCGGTCGCCCGCGCCTGGCAGCCGACGCTCGTCGGCCAGGCGGAGCCGGAGCGGCTCGAAGGGCAGCGCGTGAGCGCCTCGTACTTTCGCGTCCTCGGCGTGTCGCCCGCCGTCGGCCGCGCATTCGATGCGTCGGACGATCGGGCCGGCGTTGCGAAGGTGGTGCTGCTGAGCGACGCGCTGTGGCGGCGCCGGTTTGCCGCCGACGCGGCAGTCGTCGGCCGCACCGTCGCGCTCGACGACACGATCTACACCGTCGTCGGCGTCATGCCGGCGTCGTTCGAGAACGTGGTGGCGCCGGCGGCTGAACTGTGGGCGCCGCTGCAGTACGAGATGTCGGAAGACCGCGCGTGGGGACATCACCTGCGAACGCTCGCCCGCGTGCAGCCGGGCGTCGGCGTCGCCGGGGCGGCGCGGGAGGTCAGCGCAATCGGCCACGACTTCGTGGCACGGCATCGCGACGCCTATGGCCCGACTGAGTTCATCGTCACGCCGCTGCAGCAGGAACTGACGGCCAGCGTGCGCCAGTCGCTGCTGGTGATCCTCGCCGCGGTCGGCCTGGTGCTGGCCATCGCGTGCGTCAACGTCACGAACCTGCTGCTCGCGCGCGGAGTGCATCGCCGCGCCGAGTTTGCGCTGCGGGCGGCGCTTGGCGCCGGACGCGGGCGGTTGATTCGCCAGCTGCTCACCGAAAGCCTGTTTCTCGCGGCGATCGGCGGCGCGGCGGGCATCCTGATCGCACTTGCCGGCGTCCGGGCGCTGATTGCGCTGAGTCCGCCAGGGCTGCCGCGGGTGAACGCGATTGCGGTCAACGGCACGGTGCTCGGCTTTGCCGTCGCGATCACGACGATGATCGCGCTTGCGTTCGGTGTCGTGCCGGCGCTCCAGGCCGCGCGCAACGATCCCCATCGCGATCTGCAGCACGGCTGGCGGCGTGGCGGGGGCGGGCATCTTCGCCTGCGCGCCTCGCTCGTCGTGTCCGAAGTCGCGCTGGCGCTCGTGCTGCTGGTCACCTCGGGCCTGCTGTGGCGCAGCCTCGAGCGGCTGTTTGCCATCGACAGCGGATTCCGCGCGCAGGGCGTGATGACGATGCAGGTGCAGGTCAACGGCCGCCGCTTCGCCGATCCGGCCATCACCTACCGGTTCTACGAGCAGGCGCTCGACGCCGCGCGGCGGGTGCCCGGCGTCACCGGCGCCGCGCTCACCAGCCAGCTGCCGCTCAGCGGGGATCGCGACGAGTACGGCGCGCATTTCGAGGCCATGCCGTCGCGCGACGCGGCGAGCTTCAGCGCGTTCCGCTACGCGGTGAGCCCCGGCTACTTCGGGACCGTCGGCATCGCACTCCGCGCTGGACGCGCATTCGACGATCGCGATCTGACCGGCCGTCCGCTGGTCGCGATCATCAGCGAGTCGCTGGCCAGGCATCGCTTCGGCGCCGAGTCGCCGATCGGCCAGTTGCTCCGCATCGGGCCGACAGAGAGCGCGCCGTACACGATCGTGGGCGTCGCCGGCGACGTCAAGCAGGTCTCGCTCGCGTTGAACGATGCCGACGCCGTGTACATCCCGGCGAGCGCCGCGGCGGCAACCATTCACAGCGACGTGTGGCAGTTCGCCGACACGGTGATGTCGCTGGTCGTGCGGACGCGCGGCGACGGTGCGGCGCTGGCGCCGCTCGTGCGGCAGGCCGTCTGGTCCGTGGACAGGGACCAGCCGATCGTGCGTATCGCGCGCATGGACGATCTGGTCGCCGCATCGGCCGCCGAGCGGCGCTTCGCCCTGGTGCTGGTCGAGGCGTTCGCGCTCGCGGCGCTGGTGCTCGCGGCAGCGGGCATCTACGGCGTGCTGGCCGGAAGCGTCGCCGAACGGACGCGCGAGATCGGCGTCCGCGCGGCGCTCGGCGCCTCGCGCGCCGACATCCTCGGGCTCGTCGTCCGTCAGGCGATGCGGCTCACCGGACTTGGAATCGCCTGCGGCCTGGCCGCCGCGCTTGCCGCCTCGCGCGCGATTGCCGTCATGCTCTTCGGCATCTCACGACTCGATCCGGCCACCTACGTGAGCGTCGTCGTCGTGCTCACCGCCGTCGCCGCCGCCGCGAGCGGCGTCCCCGCCTGGCGCGCTGTCCGCGTCGATCCCGCGACCACCCTGCGAGCGGAATAGCCGCAAGCAACCGCGGCTGTCACGGCCCGGCCGAACCGCCGTCCACAGCGACGCCACCGCCTGCGCGCTACGTCCCGGTGAGAGCTCTGTGGTCAAATGTCCGCCGGCGGTAGCGGCCTGTCGCAGCCGAACCGTGATCCGAATCGGAGGCTCGTCCATGCCGCTCAAAGAATGGGACAGCTTTTACGTCATTGCCGGCTCGTCGGCGGCAGCCCTGACCGGCTTGATGTTCGTCGTGATCGCGCTCGTCGCCGACGCTCGCGCCAACCTGCACTCGGCGACGTCGCGCGAGATCGACGCCTTCGGCACGCCGACCGTCGTCCATTTCAGCGCCGTCCTGATGCAGTCGATCATTCTGAGCGCCCCGTGGCCGACGTTCACCGGAGCGAGGGTCGCGCTCGGCATCTACGCCTGGGCCGCCATCGTCTACATGGTGATCGTCGTGAGGCGCACTACCCGACAAGTCGAGTATCAGCCGGTGCTCGAAGACTGGCTGTTCCATGCGGTGCTGCCGCTGATCGCCTACGTGAGCGTCGCGGCCGCGGCGACCATGCTGACGCGGCATCCCACGCTGCTCATGTTCGTCGTCGGCGGCGCCGCCGTGCTGCTCATGTTCGTCGGCATTCACAACGCGTGGGACACGGTCACCTACATCGTCCTGTCGCAGTGGGAGAATCGCCGCCGCGGCGCGGACGCGGGCGCCGAGAAAGAGGGAGGTGCGTCATGACCGTTACGACGATCGGAGCGAGAAGCCACGACACGATCACGCTCCGCGACGGCACGCGGATCTATTACAAGGACTGGGGCAAGGGACAGCCGGTCGTCTTCAGCCACGGCTGGCCGCTGAGCGCCGATGCCTGGGAAGACCAGATGGTGTTTCTCGGCCTGCGTGGGTATCGGTGTATCGCGCACGATCGTCGCGGCCATGGCCGCTCCAGCCAACCCTGGGACGGCAACGACATGGACACCTACGCCGACGATCTCGCAGCAGTGGTCGAGTCGCTCGATCTGCGTGACGCGATCCACGTCGGCCATTCGACGGGCGGCGGTGAAGTCGCTCGCTACATCGGCCGGCATGGCACGGAACGGGTCGCCAAGGCGGTGTTGATCGGCGCCGTTCCGCCGCTGATGCTCAAGACGGCCTCGAATCCGGGCGGTCTGCCAATGGAGGCCTTCGACGCCATCCGCAAGGGCGTCCTCGCCGATCGATCGCAGTTCTTCAAGGACCTCACTACACCGTTCTACGGTGCGAACCGTCCCGGCGCGAACGTGTCGCAGGGCGTACGCGACGGATTCTGGATGCAGGGCATGATGGCCGGCTTCAAAGGCGTGATCGACTGCATCAAGGCGTTCTCGGAGACCGATTTCACCGACGATCTGAAGAAGATCGACGTGCCGACGTTGATCATGCACGGCGACGACGATCAGATCGTGCCGATCGGCGCGTCGGCGCTGCTGTCCGCGAAGCTGGTGAAGGGATCGACGCTGAAGGTCTATCCGGGCCTGTCGCACGGCATGTGCGCCGTGAACAAGGACCAGATCAACACCGACCTGCTCGCGTTCATCACAGGATGACGGCCAGGGCCGGTCACCCGCACCGGCCCATCACCCGGCGGCGTGCTCAGATGCCGTTGATCATGAAGTCGCGTTTCACGACGTTCGAGATCACGTCGAATCCCATCAACTCGAGATCCTTCTCATCGAAGATCCCGTTCTCGTCCATGTCGACGACCGTGTCGGGCGCGCATCCGCGCACGATGGCGACGAACAGACGGGACGGCGTGTTCTGACCGGGCGTGCCGAAGACGTTCGGCGCGCCGACCATCCAGGTGGACCACACCTCGGTCCGGTCTTTGCGGCGGTCGGTGGTCGTCGCGATCGTGAAGTCGTTCGCGACGTTCTGTCCGGGGCCGACACCGGCACGGCTCGAGGACAACAGGACGACCAGCCCGGGGACGTGATCGTCGTTGGCGCCGATGCCGAAGCTGCCGGGCAATGGCGAGGCGTTGGGATGCACGCCCGGTCCTGTCAGTTCCGGCGACGCCCCGGTCGAGGCGACGTCCCCGTTGAACTCCGCCTTGAGATCGACCATGAACGCGCGGCTGCCCGCACCCGCGAGGTTGCCGTTCTTGGGCGTGAACACTTCGAGATTCACCGGGAGTTGGCCGTCGTCCGCCGCGGCCGACCGCGGCATCACGACAGCAGCCGCGAAGGCCATCGCGGCCGCGATTCCGAGGATCCGCCGGTAGCGCTGTCTCGTCCTCCGCTGCTGCATGCTGACTCGTCCCTTCCTCTGCCGCCGGGTCGCGCCTCCGCGCCGCGTAGCCGGGCCGATGATTCGAGAGCATACGAACGCCGGCCGTCGCCATTCATGAGGGCGCGGTTAAGGTGCGGTAACGATTCGGGGTTCACCCATTGCTCACTCGATGCTTACCGATCGCTCATGAAGCACATTCGGGCTCGCGCTACCGTCGGGGCATGCATCTGATGGATGACCCGCTCTCCTGGCCGGTGAAGCCCATGGCGGGCGGCGGCGGGCCCCCTCCGGATCCCGCGGCGCTGCTCGACGCGCTGATCGAGACACAATCTGCGGCCGCACTCGCGCGCGTCCGCTCGATCCTCACCGCGTCGCCGCGGCTGCGTTCGGCCGCCGCCGACCGCCTGGACGAGGCGATCACGGCCGACCGCCACCTCGACGCCCAGGTCGATCGCATCGCGACCGACGCCGCGCGCGCGCAGGAGACCTTCGAGAAGTGGTCGGCCGAGCGCGTCGACCGGCTGCTCGACGATCTGGCCGAGACGTTCGCCGAGTCCGCGAACGATCTCGCCGAAGCGACGGTGACGGAAACGGGATTCGGGAACGTCGCCGACAAGGCACTGAAGAACCGGTTCGCCAGTCTTGGCATCTACGAGGCGATGAGCATCGAGCCCGCGACAGGCTCACGGACGCGCAACGGCGATCGCGGCATCGTTGAGATCGCCAGCCCGGTCGGCGTGGTGTTCGGCATCGTGCCGGTGACCAATCCGGTCGCGACCGCGATCTTCAAGACGTTGATCGCGTTGAAAGCACAGAACGCGCTCATTCTCAGCTTTCACCGCAACGCGTTCGCCGTGGGCCAGCTCACCGGCGCGATCGTCCGCGACGTGCTCGAGGGTCACGGCGCACCGGCGAATCTCGTGCAGGTGCTCGGGCTGCGCAGCAGCCGCAAGGCGACGACGAAGCTGATGCGCCATCCGCGCGTGTCGATGATCCTCGCCACCGGGGGCGCCGGCCTGGTCAAGGCCGCGTACAGCTCGGGCAAACCGGCGATCGGGGTCGGGCCCGGCAACGCCCCGGCGTGGATCTGTGCTGACGCAGACATCGACCATGCCGCGCGGTCGATCGTCGCCAGCAAGACCTTCGACAACGGCCTGATCTGCGGCGCCGAGCACAACCTGGTCGTCGACGACCGTGTCGTCGAAGGGTTCGTGGAGGCGCTCGAGCGGCATGGCGCGGCCGTGCTCACGTCCGACGAAGCGCGGCGCTTCGTCGCCGGCGTCGTCGAGATGCCGCCCGGACTGTTCCGCCACGATCTGGTCGGCCGAACGGCCGCCGAGATCGCCTCGGCCGTCGGCATCGAGCGATCCGAAGCGCCGCGCCTGCTCGTCGTCAGGGTTGGCGTCCGCGATCTCGAGACCTTTTACGGGCGCGAAAAGCTGGCCCCGTTCCTGTCGCTGTTCACGGTATCGGGCGAAGACGAGGGACTGCAGGTGTCGCGCCGGATCCTCGAGCGCGAAGGCGCCGGACACACGGCCGTCATCCACACCACCAACGCGGCCCGCGTCGAGCGGTTCGCGCGCGCGATGCCCGCCGGGCGGATCCTGGTGAACTCGCCGGCGGCGCAGGGTTGCTGTGGCATGACAACCGGGCTGGAGCGCTCGATGACGCTCGGCTGCGGGACGTTCGGCGGCAATTCGACGACCGACAACGTGACGTTCCGGCATCTGTTGAACGTCAAGCGCGTCGCGCAGTACGTGGCGCCGGCGCTGGAAAGGACTTGAACAGCTCATGCAGCGTCCGCCTTTTACCAGTCGATCGGAGTACGCGCTCGGCGTGTTCGCGCTGTTTCTGCTGGGACTCGTCGGCGCGGCCGCCGGCCTTGGCGACCGTGTGCGGCTCCTCATCTCCGCAACTTCACACAAGCCACGGCCTGTGGCGATCGACCGCAGCGAAATCAGATAGGATCGCTGACGCCGTGAGGGGCGCACGTCATGGCCTCGGAGCTGTCATTGACCTTCGGTCGTTTCCGTCTCGATCCGGCCAGCGGGCAACTGTTTGGTGATTCGCGCCCGATCCCGCTGGCGCCGAAAGCGTTGTCGCTGCTCGAATATCTCGCCGAGCGTCCGGGACGGCTCGTCAAGAAGTCGGAGCTGCTCGACGCCGTCTGGCCGGGGGTGTTCGTCGCCGACGGCGCGCTGAAGGTCTGCATCCGCGAGATTCGCCGGGCGCTCGGCGACGACGCGCAGTCGCCGCGATTCATCGAGACGGCACACCGTCGAGGGTACCGCTTCATCGCCGACGTCGCGCGCGCGGCGGCGGTCTCCGTGCCTGCGGCCAGCGCGCCCCCATCGGTCCCGGGCACGCTGGCGGTGACACCGGGCCCGGTCCAGTACGCGCGCAGCGGCGACGTCAACATCGCCTACCAGCTGTGCGGCAGCGGGCCGGTCGATCTCGTGTTCGTCATGGGCTGGGTGTCCCATCTCGAGTACTTCTGGAAGGAGCCATCGTTCGCGCGGTTCCTCGGTCGGCTCGCGTCGTTTTCGCGGCTGATCCTGTTCGACAAACGCGGGACCGGCCTGTCGGATCCGGTCACGCGGCTTCCGACGCTCGAGCAGCGGATGGACGACGTGCGCGCGGTGCTCGAGGCGGCCGGTTCGCGCCGCGCGGTGCTGCTCGGTGTGTCGGAAGGCGGTCCGATGTGCAGCCTGTTTGCGGCGACGCACCCGGCGCAGACCGAAGCGCTCGTGATGATCGGCACCTACGCGCGGCGCCTGCGCGCGCCTGACTATCCCTGGGCGCCGACGCGCGAACGGCGCGAACAATTCCTGCGGGAGATCATCGAGAACTGGGGCGGCCCGGTCGGCATCAACGAGCGCGCGCCGAGCGTCGCCGGGGATCCGGCGTTCCGCGAGTGGTGGGCGTCGTTTCTGCGCATGGGCGCGAGTCCGGCAGCCGCGGTCGCGCTCACCAGGATGAACGCCGACATCGACGTCCGGCACGTCCTGCCGACGATCCGTGTGCCGACACTGGTCCTTCATCGGGCGGGCGATCGCTGCCTGCTCGTCGAAGAAGGACGCTACGTCGCCAACCTGATCCCGAACTCGCATTTCGTCGAGCTCGCCGGCGACGATCACCTGCCGTTCGTCGGCGATCAGGACGCCTTGCTGGACGAGATCGAGAAGTTCCTCGTCCGTGCCCGCACCCACATCGTCGACAGCGATCGCGCGCTGGTGACCATTCTCTGCGCCGACGCCGGCGTCGCATCCCGCGCGATCGATCTGCGGGCGGCTGCCGCGTCGCTCGATCGGCTGCGCGATCTGGTCGCCACACAGGCGTCGCGATTCGGCGGCGGCGCAGTGCGGGTGGAGGAGGGCCGCGTGTTCGTCGTGTTCGACGGACCGGCGCGGGCTATCCGGTGCGGCTGCGCGATCAGCGCCGAAGCGCGCGCGTCGAAGCAGAACGTCCGTCTCGGCCTCCACACCGGCGAGTGCGACATGGTCGCCGGCATTCCGCACGGGGTCGTCGTGGACATCGGCATGCGCATCGCACGGCTGGCGAAGAGCGGCGAGGTCCTCGTCACGCGAACGGTCGTCGACCTCGTGGCCGGTTCGGGCCTGGAATTCCGCAGCCGCGGGATCCACGCGCTCGCCACGATCCACAAGACCTGGCAGCTCTATGCGGTCCGCGCCGGGGAATCCACCGGTGCGCCATCGCACGTCCGCAGGCGCGCCGCCCGCACGGCGCGGCACGCCTGAAGCGCCCGGCACGGTGCCGGGCAGCCAGGTTCCTTTCCGTTGCCGGAATGCGACGGCGGGCGTATCGTCTCCTAGGTTTCGAGGGGCTCCAGGTCCTGTTCGAAAGGGGACCGTCACATGAGACGTTCGCACGTGACAGCCGCGGCGGTCGGGATTGCCCTGGCGTGGCTGGGCATCGTTCGCGATCACCGCGTCGCGGCGCAGCAGCGGGCCGACATGCGCAACATGCGGCTGGTCGGTTTCGACGACCTGCAGGCGCGCAGCGCCTACCAGCCGCTGATTCGCAAGCACGGCGATCGGTGGCTCGCCTACGTCGGCCATCACGGCGGCACTCAGCTCAACCCGCTCACCGGCAATCAGGAGATCAACGGCACCTCGATCCTCGACGTCACCGATCCCAGGCGGCCGAAGTACCTCGCGCACATTCCCGGAGAGCCGGGACAGGGAGAGGCCGGCGGCGCGCAGATGGTGCGCGTGTGCGAAGGGCGTGAGCTCCCGCACGCCGATGCGGGCAAGGTGTATCTCCTGCGCACGTTCGGCAACAGCGCGCACGAGATCTGGGACGTCACCGAGCCGACCAGACCATCGCGCGTGACCGTCGTCGTGAGCGGCCTCAGGCAGACCCACAAGAACTGGTGGGAGTGCGACACCGGCATCGCGTATCTGATCTCCGGCGATCCCGCGTGGCGCACGACGCGAATGACCAAGATCTACGATCTGAGCGATCCGGCCCACCCGGTGTTCATTCGCGACTTCGGTCTTCCGGGCCAGCAGCCTGGATCGACCGGCCCGGTCCCGACCGAGCTGCACGGACCGATCTCCCTCGGGCCGAAAGCCAACCGCGTCTATTTCGGGTACGGCACCAGCGTCAGGGGCATCGTGCAGATCGTCGATCGGGAGAAGCTGCTGAACGGACCGAAGGAGCCGACCGACGAGAACCTGATCTACCCGCAGATCACACGAGTCGATCTGCCGCCGGACGTGGGCGCCCATACGACGTTCCCGCTCCTCGGCATGGACGTCGCGGAGTTCGGCATGCAGAAGGCACCGATCGGCCGTGGCGCGGCGGCGCCTCCCGCGGCCGCCGGCGCCCACGATCACGAAGTGTCCGTCCCCGCCAACCGGACGCAGGCGCGGCGCGACTTCATCGCGGTCGTCGGCGAGACGACGGCCAACGAGTGCTTCGAGAACCGGCAGATGCTGCGCCTGCTCGATGCGACGGTCGAGACGCGGCCGTTCGGCGCTTCGTCTTTCACCGTGCCGGAGTCGAGCCATGACTACTGCAGCGCCGGCGGCCGCTTCGGGACGCACTCCTCGAACGAGAACTTCACGCCGATCTACTACAAGCGGGTGCTGTTCCTCGCGCACTTCAACGCCGGCGTGCGCGCCGTGGACATCCGCGATCCGTTCAACCCGAAAGAGATCGGGTTCTATGTGCCAGCCGTCACCAGCAAGACCGACAAGCGGTGCGTTGGCAGCGGCGCAGAGGAAAAATGCAAGGTCGCGATCCAGACCAACAACGTCGAGGTCGACGACCGCGGCTTCATCTACATCGTCGATCGCGCGAACACCGGCATGCACATCCTCGAGCTGACCGGCGCGGCGCGGAGTGCGGCGCGGTTCTAGCGACGCGCGGCTGGCGTGACCGTGATGCTGTCGCCGGATAAGCGTGCCGCCGCCGCCGCGGGGGTGATCGCCACTGCCATCCTCGCCGGCCTCATCGTCCTCGGCTCGCGCAATCTGAATCATTTCGACGCGGCGCTGGTCGGCTACACCTTCGCGACGCTGTTCTCGACGTTCGCCATCACCTACCGCTACGCGATGTGGCTCCGGCGCCCGCCGACGCGGATGTACTGGCGCCGCGGCTGGTCGGTGTTCTTCACGCCGCGGCTCGTCGGCGCGAACCTGCTCGAAGGCGTACGGCGCTTCGTCCTGGCATTCGCCGCGAACCGCTTCATCTTCCGCCGCGGCCGCCTGCGCGGACTGTCGCACTGGCTGATCATGTGGGGCTGCGTGATCGCGGCCGCGATCACCTTCCCGCTGGTATGGGGCTGGATCCACTTCGAGACGGTTCCGGGCCGCCTCGATCTCTATCGGACGTTCGTGTTCGGCTTTCCGGTGCTGACGTTCCCTGTGGAATCGATTGCAGCGTTCGTCATCTTCCACGGCCTGGTGTGGTCCGCGATCCTCGTCATCGCGGGAGTGATGCTCGCGTTCCGCCGCCGCATGGTCGATCACGCGGCGGTGACGCTGCAGCTCTTCGCGCAGGACGTGATGCCGCTGGTGCTGCTGTTTGCGATCAGCGTGACCGGGCTGATGCTCACGGCCAGCTATACGTGGATGCGAGGCTACGGCTACGAGTTCCTCGCCATCATCCACGCCGTGACCGTGATCGTCACGCTCCTGTACCTGCCGTTCGGCAAACTGTTCCACATCTTCCAGCGGCCGGCGCAGATCGGGGTCAGCTTCTACAAGGACGCCGGAGCGCGGGGAGACCAGGCGCTCTGCCGCCGCTGCGGCAAGCCGTATGCCTCGGCGATGATGATGCGCGACCTCGCCGTCGTCGAACGGCAGCTCGGGTTCGCCTACGAGATGGATGCGGGCGCGGAACATTATCAGCAAATCTGTCCGCGCTGCCGGCGGGCGCTCGTCGCGCTGGCGCAGGGACGGGCGTGGAGCGACGAGTTGTCGCAGCGTTTCTCCGCGCCGGGGTAGCGGCATCGTGGCGACGATCCCTGTCGATCCGCTGAAGATCATCGAACGGTTCGGGCCGCATCGATCGGCCATGGCCGGCGTGCGCCTCTCGACGAGCGCTGAGCCGGATCGGCTGGTCAAGACGCACTGCTGCTTTTGCGGCCAGCAGTGCGGCGTGCAGCTGAAAGTGCGCGACAACGAGGTCATCGGCTTCGAGCCCTGGGAGGACTTCCCGTTCAATCGCGGCATGCTCTGTCCGAAGGGCGTGAAGCGCTACCTGCAGGGCGCCCATCCCGATCGGCTGACGACGGCGCTCCGGCGCGATCAGTCGGCTCCCCACGGCTTCAGCGCGCTGCCCTACGACGACGCGATTGCACGCGTGGCCTCCGAGATCGCCCGCATCCAGCAGACCTACGGGTCGTCGGCGTTCGGCGTCCTGAGCGGCGCGAGCCTGACGACGGAAAAAACGTATCTGATGGGGAAGTTCGCGCGCGTCTGCCTGCGGACGCCGTACATCGATTACAACGGCCGTCTCTGCATGGTCAGCGCCGGCGCGGCGAACAAGAAGGCGTTCGGGATCGATCGGACGACGAGCCCCTGGTCCGACATGGTCGGCACCGACGTGATCTGGGTGGCCGGCTCGAACGTCGCCGAGTGTTCACCGATCACGACCAACTACCTGTGGCAGGCGCGCGAGCAGGGCGCGAAGATCATCGTCCAGGATCCGCGCATCACGCCGGTCGCGCGGACCTGCGACCTGTACCTGCCGGTCAGGCCGGGACGCGATGCCGCGCTCTTTGCCGGCGTGCTGCAACTGATGATCGAGCACGACTGGCTGGATCACGAGTTCATCGACACCCTGACGGTCGGCTTCGACGACGTCGCCGCGTACTGCCGCGAGTGGCCGGCCGCGCGCACCGCGGAGGTAACCGGCGTTCCCGAGCGATCGATCCGCCAGGCCGCCGAGTGGTGGGGAACCGCGCGCACCAGCTTCCTGTTTCACGCCCGCGGCATCGAGCATCATTCGAACGGCGTCCAGAACTCTCTGGCCACCATCAACCTCGTCCTCGCCACCGGACGCATCGGCAAGCCGAAGAGCGGCTACGGCACGATCACCGGACAGGCGAACGGGCAGGGCGGACGCGAGCACGGTCAGAAATGCGATCAGCTGCCCGGCTGGCGCGACATCAGCAATCCGGAGCATCGGCGTCACATCGCCGGTATCTGGGGCATCGACGAGAAGGATCTGCCCGGTCCCGGAGTCGACGCGTACGAGTTGTTCCGCAAGATCGACGCCGGCGAGATCAAGGGCCTGCTGTCGATTTGTTTCAACCCGAAGGTCTCTCTCCCCGACAGCATGTTCGTCGCCCGCGCGCTCGAGAAGCTCGAGGTCTACGTCGCGATCGACTTCTTCCTGAACGACACGGCAAGACACGCCGACGTCGTGCTGCCGGGGAGCCTGCAGGAGGAAGACGAGGGCACGGTCACGCAGGTCGAGGGCCGCGTGATCAAGATCAACAAGGCCATCGACTGTCCCGGCGACGCTCGGCAGGACTGGCGGATCATCCAGGACATCGCGCGTGCGCTCGGCCGGCCCCACGGCTTCACCTTCACCGGGCCGCGCGACATCTTCGAGGAGCTGCGCCGCGCCAGCAAGGGGGGCGTGGCCGATTACTCGGGCATCACCTACGAGAAGATCGAGCGCCAGATGGGCGTCTTCTGGCCGTGCTACAGCGAGGATCCGGAGACCGGCCGCCCCGTCGATCACGCCGGCACGCCGCGCCTGTTCGAGCGGGGCAGCTATAACACGGTCGCGAAAGGGAGCGGACCGTTCTATTTCCCCGACGGGAAGGCGCGGTTCAACGTCGCCGAGTACCGGCCGGCGGTCGACGACGCCAGCGAGGACTATCCGCTGTTCCTGACCACCGGACGCGTCGTCAGTCAATTCCTGTCGGGCACGCAGACGCGGCGGATCGGACCGCTGGTGAGCCAATACCCGGAACCGCGGATCGAGCTGCATCCGCGGCTGGCGGTGAAGCTCGGGATCGGCGACGGCGACTGGGCGACTGCGGAGACCAGGCGCGGTGCGATCACGCTGCGTGCGATGGTGGTGACGACGATTCGGCCGGACACGATCTTCATCCCGTACCATTGGCCGGACGACAAGAGCGCGAACCGGTTGACCGTCGCGGCCCAGGATCCGATCAGCAAGATTCCTCAGTACAAAGTGTGCGGCTGCCGCCTGCGGAAGGCGGCGGCGCCGCCCGCCTACGCCGGCGTGCTCGAGCCCCAACAGTAGCCACATGCCGAAGCCCGACTACCTGCACTTCTTCATCGACCCGAACCGGTGCATCGGCTGCCAGGCATGCGTGCAGGCCTGCACCGAATGCGATACGCACCGCGGCGAGTCGATGATTCACCTGGAATTCATCGATCGAGCTCACAGCGTTCAGACCGTCCCGGTCGTCTGCATGCACTGCGAGCAGCCGACCTGCGCCGAGGTCTGTCCGGCCGACGCGATCAAACGGACCGGCGACGGCGTCGTGCAGTCGGCGCGCAAGCCGCGCTGCATTGCCTGCGGGAACTGCGTGATGGCGTGTCCGTTCGGCGTGCCTGAAGTCTACGAGGACCGCCAGATCATGATGAAGTGCGACATGTGCTACGACCGCACGAGCGTGGGGAAGCGACCGATGTGCGCGACGGTCTGTCCAAGCCAGGCGCTGTTCTTCGGCACGCGCGAGCAGGTCGAGCAGCTGCGGCCGATGTCCACGCCGGTCAACCGTTTTCAGTTCGGACACCAGACCATCTCGACCCGCGTCTACATGATGATGCCCGCCGGACCGTTGTCGTCGCGCTCCTATGTCGACGTGACCGCGGCGATGACCGAGCGGCCGCGCGAGCGGGCGATCGCGTTGACGCCGGTCGCCGCCGATCCGTTTGCCGGAGTGGAGGTCTGACGCCGTGGAGGACCAGGGACGCGAGCGCCTCGACGTTCGCATCGATTCCGCCGGTCGGGAAGGGCTGACTGGCACCACGCCGGCGGATGTCTATCGGCGGCTGCACGACGCCGAGCAGGTGACGATCGCGCCCGACTGGAAGCCCATGGAGCAGCAGCCGGCGTGGCGGACCGACTTCCCCATCGACTGGCCGCAGGACCACTACGTCGAGCGCCGCGACTTCATGAAGTTCATGGTGCTCACGAGCCTCGCGTTCACGGTCGGCCAGTTCTGGATTGCCGCGCAGAACTGGTGGCGACGGCGGCGCGTCGCATCGCAAGCGGTTCGCCTGGCGTCGGTGACCGACGTGCCGATTGGCGCGACACACATGTTCGCGTATCCGACGGAGTACGATCCGTGCGTGCTCGTCCGGTCCGGCGAACAGGCGTTCGTCGCCTACAGCCAGGAGTGCACGCATCTCTCCTGCGCGGTGGTGCCGAGCGTCGCCGAAGGCGTGATCCGCTGCCCGTGTCACGAAGGACTCTTCGACCTGGCGACCGGCCGTCCGATTGCCGGCCCTCCGCGGCGTCCGTTGACTCGCGTGCGCCTCGACATCCGCGGCGGCGACATCGTCGCCACCGGGCTGGAGGAGAGGACCGTGTGAGCGTCAACCGGCCGTTCACGCGCGCGCAGCGGGCGACCATCGTCAACGGCATGCTCGCGTTCGTCGTCATGCTCGTCGTGCTGCAACTGTGGCTGCTGACGGCGACGATGAACGCGTATCTGGGTGGCGATCAGTCGGTGATCTGGCCGGCGGCGGTCGCCAGCGTCGTGTGTCTGCTGTTGAACGCGGGCCTCCTGCGCTACCTGTACCACATCGAGCGCACCAGGCAATGAACGGCGGCATCGCGGCGCTGCATCCCGCGTACTTTGCGCTGGTGATGGCCACCGGCATCGTGTCGATCGCCAGCAGCCTCGTCGGCCTGCGTCCGATCGCCGTGTGGCTGCTGTGGGCCAACAGCGCGTTCTACGTCGTGCTGTGGGTGCTGACGGCCATTCGAATCGGGCGATTTCCAGACCGCGTCGCCGCCGACCTGAGCCATCACGGCCGCGCGGTCGGGTTCTTCACGACCGTCGCCGCGACCTGCGTGCTCGGAAGCCAGTGGATGGTGATCGCGTCGGCCTGGCTGCCGGCCGCCTGGCTGTGGGCCGGTGGCATCGTCTTGTGGGCCGTCATCACCTACACGGTGTTCACGCTGCTGACGGTGAAGGCGCAGAAGCCATCGCTCGCCGACGGCATCAACGGCGGCTGGCTGCTGTCGGTCGTCGCCGGCCAGTCGGTGTCGGTGCTGGGCTCGCAGCTCGCGCCTGGATTCGGCGCGCGCGCACCTGAGATCCTGTTCTTCTGCCTCGCCATGTGGCTCGGGTCGGGAATGCTCTACATCTGGATCATCGCGTTGATCTTCTACCGCTACACGTTCTTCGTGATGGAGCCGTCCGACCTCGCACCGCCGTACTGGATCAACATGGGAGCGGTCGCGATCTCCACGCTCGCCGGGTCGCTGCTCGTGCTGGCTGCACCCAGCTCCACCGTGATTCGCGACACGCTTCCCTTCGTCAAGGGGCTCACCTTGATGTTCTGGGCGACCGCCACGTGGTGGATTCCGATGCTGGTGTCGCTCGGCGTCTGGCGGCACGTCTACCGTCGTTTCCCCCTGCGCTACGATCCGCTGTACTGGGGTGCGGTGTTCCCGCTCGGCATGTACACCGTGTGCACGTTCCGGCTGGCGCAGGCGATCGACGCACCGTTCCTGTTCGCGATTCCGCGCGCGTTCGTCTACGTGGCGATGACGGCCTGGACGCTGACGATGGCCGGTCTCGTACACCGGCTGGCCGCCCAGTACGTGCTCGGGTCAAAAGCGAACTAGCAGCTCCGCGTACCCGAAGTGCGCGGCGTTGTGCGTCGAATAGATCGCCACCGGGACAGAGCCGCCGTGCGCGTACCCGTAGTAGCCGCCCACGGCAAGGTGCGCATTGACGGACCAGTCGACGCTGGCGTCGGACAGCGTCGCCAGCCCGGCGGCGCCATTGGCTGGCCGACCGGCGTAGCCGAAGGTCGTCGATTGAAATGCTCCGCCGCCGGTGTACCAGAGATCGTGTGCATCGGCGAGCGACAGAGAGTGAACGTCGCCCCGCACGGTGACGCGCGGCACCGGCCGCACAATCACCTCGGCGAAGGCATCGCCGTCGTTCATCATGTTGAAGAATGGCAGCCGCGCGTACAGCCGCGGCGTCGGCAGAACCTGAAAGAACGTGCCGTGCGTTCCGTCGGTGGGACTCGCGTCGCCAGATCCGTAGTCGTACCCGCCGCGGATCCACAGACCGAGGCGTTCAGCCGCTCGCGGCTGCCAGCCGACTTCCGAGGCGAACGCGGCGGCCCGGTGCGTCAGTGCTCCCCACGATCCCGTCTGGACCGCCGACCAGAGCAGGATGTCGATCGGTCCTTCACCGGTGCCAACGACCTGCAAATAGTGCCCGCCGATCGTTGCGATCGCGATCGACTCCGTATCAGCAGTTCTGACCGCAGCCGGACGATTGTCTGCCTTGTCGGTAAGGTGCCGGTAATCGTCATAACCGAGGCCGAAGATGCGCCATTCGACGCGGGCCCGTTCCTTGCCCGCCTGGTGTGTCAGCGCGCCGTAGAACACGTTCACGCTCAGCTCGGGCCACCCACTGACATCGAAGACGCCTTGTGTGGGCCGTCCGCCAAGGAGCGTGAGATTCGTCCGCTTCGTCGCGAAGGTGTACTCGCCTCCGTCAATGCTGCGCCCGACGTCTGTGAATCCGAATGTGCCGATCACTCTCTGGCCGATGCGATCCCGCTTGAGCGCGGCGAGCGTGCGGTCTGGAGGTGCGGCCTCGGCGCCGTCGTTGAATTCCAGCCGGCCGATGGTCAACGCATGAGTGGCGCCGGCGCTCTGTCGTTTGAAACGGACGTATGCCTGCTTGAGAAACAGGGACGTGTTGTCCGTGCTGCTGCCATTCGCGGCAAAGTAGGATGCGCCCAGCCCGAGCTGTCCCTTCGGAGCTGCCAGGACCGCATCGTCGGGCAGGTGAACGACGACCGGAAACGCGAGGTCGATCTGCCAATCGAGCTTCGTCTTCGACTGGGAGAGCGCGACGCGGCCGATGGCGGCGGGGTAGACGTACTCACCGCCCGGATCGTCGCCGAACCAGTTCCACGCGTAGGCCCTCGTCCGAAGCGTACCGGAGAACGCCATGCCAGCCTCAGCTGGCGGGCTGCCCGCGATCTGCGCTGCAGCCTCCCGCGTGGCCGGGTTCAGCGCGATCGAGCCGAGAACGGCCGCCGCGATGAACACGCGCTGGCGTGGCGTCACGGATGGTCCGGATGCGGCGGATGATCTCCTTGCCACGGACGCCGGCGCCGCGCCGCCATTTCACGCCCGATCTCTTCGATCGCGCCTGCGGACAGAATCCTCGCCGCCGCGGGGAACACCTGGCGATCTTCGATGCCGATGTGCGTGCGATAGAGTGCGCTGAGGCGTCCCAGCCGCTCCTGAAGCGACCGCAGGTCGTGCGGCGGCAGCGCGCCGGCCGCCAGCCATTGCCGGACGCACCGGTCGATCGTCGCATGATGATCGCTCGCTTCAGCGTGATCGTCTTCGAGACGGTCAACCGCCGCCAGCACCTCGGTCGCTTCCGGATCGTTCGATGACTTGAGTCTCGGAAACAGACTCTCTTCTTCGTCCGCCGTATGGCGGGGCGCTGCCGTCGCAAAGTAGCTCAGCGCACCGACGAACTGTGCGCGCTCGTCGGCGTCGAGCAGGCCACCGCCGGCGCGCTCGGTGATCGCGATCAGGACCGAGAGGAAGTGCTCGATTCGCCGGTGGCAGTCACTGAGCAGCCCGAGCGGCTCCGCGAACGTGTGATCCGGCTGACGACCAATCTTTAGGAACATCGTGTCTCCTGAATACAGAATCGTGCCGCCTGAACGTACGGCCGACGACGAATGAGGTGTCGACAGCGGCAACGACGACCGCCGCGAAGAGCGTCCACGCGCCGGCGCTGACAAGGGCTGCCGACTCGAGAAACATGCCGCCCGCGAGCGCCGGCACGCCCGCCGTCCATGCTGCGAAGACGACCGCCTGCAGCGTCCGGTCGCGCATCGCGTGCGGCGACGGCGGCGCGACGCGGTCGTCGGAACCCGCGTACCCCCAGTACCACGCCGCCATCGGCAGCAGCCGTGCTTCCATGGCGACGATCATCTGCCCGAGGAATCCGAGGAGCCCGAACACCCCGTACGCCGCGGCGGCCCTGAGCATCTGAACTGATGCCGGCCGAATGAGCAGCGCAACGCCGAGCGCGACCGCCAGCACGAGCGATACTCCCGCGCCGGCCGCGTGCAGCACCGCGAAGTCGACCGCGTGCGCATCAACCCGCCTCAACACCCGGTGTCGCACCATCCACGCCACCTGTCCCGCGAACACCCCGATGCCGGCGACGACCAGCACGCCGCACCAGCGTGCCGAACCGCTGCGCAGCAGCAGCGTGGTGAACAGTCCGAGCACGCCCAGTTCGAGCAGGACGGCGCTCGCGTAGATCGATCGTCCCGACGGCATCTTCGACGCCAGCACCATCGGCAGCAGCCGATAGCCGACGCCGAGCACCATCATCGTGGCCCAGCCGAGAGCCGCGAGGTGCGCGTGCGCGAACACGTTGGCGAGCACGAAACCCGGCAGGAAGTGGCCGACCTTGTCGAAGGCGATCAGCAACCCCATCGACGCGGCGATCCAGAAGTTGACGCAGGCGAGCGCGATGTGCAGCTTCACCGCGCGATCGATGAGCGCGCGCCGCACCGCGGTCACGATTCGACCGGTCATGAAAAGGACCGCCGATGCGATGGCCGCAGCGGCCCAGGCCATCCCGGCGTACTCCGCGATCCAGAAATGTCCGACCATGCCGACGAGGCCGATCGCCGCGCACGCGTACGCGACGTAGTCAGCCCGCTTCGCGGCTATCGGCATCCGCAGCGCCACCGGCCCGACGATGTAGATGGCGCCGAGGATCGAGAAGGTGATCCAGCCGAGCGTCACGAGATGCACCAGGCCGACCAGCCACGAGTGATAGAAGAAGCCGGCAACCGCGCGCGGCCACGACCCCGCAACGGCGAACGCGACGGCCAGCGACACATGAGCGGTCACGAGATAGAGAATTGGCAGGGTTCGCGCCGGCATCCTGCCGCTGACGTCCGACCGGATCACCTTATCCTCCATTGACCAGCGGCTCGATCTCGGGGTCTGGTTCGTAGGCACACAACGGATCCGACGCCATGACCGCGCCGGTCGCCGCGTAGGCGCGCGATCGGGAGCCGCCGCAGATCGCGCGGAATCGGCAGCGCCCGCACTTGCCGATCAGCGCATCGGGGTCACGCAGCCGAACGAACATGTCGTCGCCTCGGTACACCTCGGCCAGCGATGTCGATCGCACGTTGCCTCTCGCGGCTGGCAGGAAGCCGCTCGGACAGATGTTCCCGAGGTGATCGATGAACACGAACCCGTTCCCGTCGTTCACGCTGCGAGGGGCGCGCAGCTGCCGCCGCCGCGCGACGGCGGCAGGCGCTGTGCCGGCCTCCGCCCGCTCGTGTTCGCGCTGCCAGACGACGCGGTGGTAGTGCGGTGCCTCGGTCGTCTTGATGCCGAACGGCGAGGTCAAAGACAGGTCGTAGAGATAGTGCAGCACGCGCTCGCACTCGTCCGCCGTGATCTGCTCGAGCGTCGCGCCTCTGCCAGTCTGGATCAGGAAAAACAGCGCCCACAACGTCAGCGGGAATTCCGCGACACGCGCGGCCATTGCCTCCAGGCCGGGCAGCGTCGTCCGGCTGATCGTCGTGTTGATCTGCAGCGGGAGTCCGAGCTCGATCGCGGTGTCGATGATCCGCATCGTCCACGCGTATGAGCCACGGACGCGGCGGAAGGCATCGTGCGAGTCCGGGTCCGGTCCGTCGAGGCTCACCGCAACGCGCGACAGGCCGGCCTCTTTCAATTCGCGGAGGCGCGCCGGCGTCGCGGCGGCCGTGCCGCTCGGCGTCAGCGCCACTGTCAAGCCGACGCTCGTCGCGTAGGCCACGAGATCGCGCAGGTCGGGTCGCCGCATCGGATCGCCGCCGGTCAGGACGAACAGCGGCGCCGGGGTGAACGCCAGGACCTGATCGATCAGCCGGCGCCCTTCGTCGGTCGTCAGCTCGCGCGGATCGCGGCGGGTCAGCGCGTCGGCGCGGCAATGCACGCAGGCGAGCGCGCACGCCCGCGTCACTTCCCAGATCACGAGAAACGGCGCACGGTTGAAATCGAGAGCGGCGATGTCGCGACGGGTCATGCCCCAGCATCACCCGGCGCCTCGAAGCTGCCTATGACGCCGGTCATAACGGTCGCACAGGGCCAGAGACAAGAAAAGACATGCGGTATGACGCGCGTCATAGGAGGCGCCTCGGACGGGTTCTACAGTGCGGTCATGACGTTCAACCGCCTCGCGCTCACGTTCATCGCAGCCGCGGTCGGCCTGTCGGCGTGCTCCTCGAAGCCGGCGCCGGGCAGCAGCGCGCTCACCCCGCCGTTCCTCGACCTGCCGGTTCCACCGCGACCGGCGACGACCGCCGCGACGGTCGAGCAAGGCCGGCATCTTTACGACACCAACTGCGTGCAATGCCACGGCAGGGAGGGAAAGGGCGACGGCTACGGCGCGCCGTTCCTGGTGCCGCCGCCGCGGGACTTCACGGCCGGTCAATTCAAGTTCCGCTCGACCTCCTCGGGACAGCTTCCCAGCGATGCCGATCTGTTCCGCACCATTTCGCGCGGTGCGGACGGGACCGGGATGCCGCCGTGGAAGTACCTCCTCTCCGACGACGAGCGCTGGGCGCTGGTCGACTACGTGAAGAGCTTCGACGCCCGCTTCACGGGCGCGCGCGGACTGGCGGCGATGCCGCTGCCCGGCGCGCCGGGACCGCGCAGCGCCGGTCGCGGCAAGGAGGTCTACACCAGGATGCAGTGCGCGAAGTGCCACGGTGACGACGGCCGCGGCGTCGGGCCTTCGTCGAACACGATGGTGGACGCGAAGGGCCGCCACGTCAACGCCCGCGACCTGACGCAACCGGGATCGTTCCGGACCGGCTGGACCGAGCGGGAGATCATCCGCACACTCGAAACCGGCATGAACGGCGTGGCGATGCCGTCGTACTCCGGCGTGATGCCGGCGCAGGACGAATACGACCTGGTCGCCTACGTGATGTCGCTGTCCAAGCATGGAGCGGGGAATCAGAAGCGGCAGCTGGCGAAGAGCATGGAAGGGGTCGGCGCGCCTGACCGCGTCATTCAGCTGCGCGAGCACGCCTGGAAGTACGAGCCGTCCGAAATCCACGTCCGGCACGGCGAGGTCGTGACGATCGAATTCTCGGCGACCGACAACGGGCTCGGCGCCGGTCACGGGTTCGCGCTCGACGGTCTGGATCAGAACGTGTTCATCAACGGCGCGATGGTCGGCGCGCCGCTCGCGGTGACGTTCAAGGTCGATGCCCCGGGCCGCTACAACTTTTATTGCGCCACACAGTGCAGCACGACGGAGCTCCACCCGCACATGCACGGCGTGCTCGTCGTCGAGTGAGGACATCATGATCAAGCGTCATCCGTTCATCCTCGTGATCGTCAGCGTGGTCGCGACGCTCGGCGCCGTGCACACGTTCGGCTGCGGCGCGTCGCGGTCGGCGCGTTCGCTTGCCGCCGAGAAGGTCTACGTCGCGCCAGGAGAGCTCGACAAGTACTACGGGTTCCTGTCGGGCGGGCAGAGCGGCTCGGTGTTCGTCGTCGGCATCCCGTCGGGGCGCCTGGTTCGCGAGATCCCGATTTTCGAGCCGCGCGCCGCCTACGGCTACGCGATGAACGAGAGCGATCCGCGGCGAATCGAGCTCGCCTCGACCGGCGGCACGTGGGGGGACACACACCACCCGGTGCTGTCCGAGACCGACGGTGTTCCGAACGGCAAATACCTCTGGATCAACGATCTCGCCAACGGACGACTGGCGCGCGTCCGGCTCGACTACTTCGAGGCGGACCGCATCGTCAAGATCCCGAACCTGCAGGGCGCGCACGGCATCGCCGTCGTCTCGCCGAACACGAAGTACATCGTCGTCAACGGCGAGTTCGAGCAGCCGACGGACGGACTCGTGACCAATCCGGCGCCCTACACCTCGGTGGTCGCCTTCGTCGATCCGGAGAGCATGGCGGTGAAGTTCGAGGTGCGCGTGAACGGCAACATCGACATCGCGGACACCTCGAAAGACGGACGCTATTCGTTCTCGACCGTCTACAACCTCGAGCAGGGGAAGGACATGGGGGCGATGCTCCAGTACGACCGCGACGCCGTGGCCGCGATCGACATCCCCGCGGCGGAGAAGGCGGCTGCCGGCGGACACGGCGAGATTCGCAATGGCGTCCCGATCATCGATCCCGATCAGAATCCCGGCGTCCTGACGCTCATTCCGGTCCCGAAGAATCCGCACGGCATCAACGTGACGCCCGAGGGCAAGTACGCGATCGCGAGCGGCAAGCTGTCGCCGACGGTGACGATCATCGACGCCCGCACACTGAAGATCGTCGCCGAGCCGGAAGTCGGCCTCGGGCCGCTGCACACCACGTTCGACGATCGCGGGAACGCGTACACGTCGCTGTTCCTCGACAGCCAGGTCGTGAAGTGGAACATCGACAAGGCGATCAACGGCGCGTCCGATTACGTCGTCGATCGCATCAACGTGCACTACAACATCGGCCACCTGCAGGCGGTCGGCGGCGACCACATGCACCCGTACGGCGACTACCTGCTCGCGCTGAACAAGCTGTCGAAGGATCAGTACGTGCCGGTCGGACCGGACCTGCCCGAGAACCAGGAGATCATCGACATCTCCGGCGACAAGATGAGGATGCTGGCGTCGTTCCCGACGCCGCCGGAGCCACACGACGCGACGTTCATGGCGGTGTCAGCGCTCAGGCCGCTGGTCCACCAGACCTACACGCCGGCCGCGGACGCGGTGAAGGCCGGCGAGGAACGGGTGATTCGCACCGGGCCGCATGCCGTGACGATCGACATGACGCTCATCCGCAGCGCCTACACGCCCGACGCCTTCGAGGTGAAAGAAGGCGATCAGGTGACGCTGAAGGTCACCAACGTCGAGACGATCCGCGACATGATCCACGGCTTTGCGCTCCCGGATCACAACCTGAACATCGCCCTCGCGCCCGGATACACGAAGACGCTGACGTTCGCCGCCGGAAAGCCCGGCGTGTACTGGTACTACTGCACGAACTTCTGCAGCGCGCTGCATCTCGAGATGCGCGGTCGTATGGTGGTCCAGCCGAAGGATTCGACGGTGACGCTGACCGACTGGCATGCGGCAGCGAACGTCAACGGGCAGGTCGTGCCGGGCGTGCCGTCCACGGGAGACAAACAGTGAGAGCAAGGACGCTGTACGTCGTCGCCGCGCTGCTGGCGGCGGCCGCGCTGCTGCTGCCGCTGTGGGGATTCGCGATGTCGGCGCCGCAGTATCCCGACGAGACGCTGCATCTGCAGGTCGCGCGCACCGGCATCGTCGGCGACGTGCACGAAGTCTCGACGCTGCAGCATTACATCGGCGTCAGGTTCCCGACCAGCCTGCCAGAGCTGGACTGGGCAGTACGGGCGATTCTCGCGCTCGCGGCGCTTCTGCTCGGCGCCGCGTTCGTCGGCGGCGGACGACTGGCTCACATCTACCGCGTCAGTTGCGCGGCGGTGGTTCTCCTGTTCCTGGGCGCGTCGGCCGCAGCGGTCCAGGCGCGACTGTACCAGGTGGGCCACGACCGCGACCGGAGTGCGCCGATTCGCGCTGTTCATGACTTCACGCCGCCGCTGGTCGGTCCGGTAAAGGTTGGCAACTTCACCGTCTGGTCGTTTCCGCATGCCGGCGCCGGCATGCTGGTCGTTGCTGCCGCGCTGTCGGTGGCGGGCAGCCGAAGGGCGGCTGCGTAATGCGCGGGTGGGCCGCCGCGGTCGCCGTCGCCGCGACGCTCGTCGGCCGGGCCGACGCGCGCGACTGGACCGTCGGCGGTCCGAACGCCGACTTCCCACTCATTGCGCCGGCGATCGGGGCCGCCGCCGCCGGCGACGTCATTCGGGTCCGCGGCGGTGTCTATCGCGAGGATCTGCTGGTCGACAAGCGGCTGGCAATCCGCGGCGAGCAGCAGCCGGTGCTCTTCGGCACCGGCGTCGGTTCGGTGATCACCATCGTCGCGAGCGGCAGCGAGGTCAGCGGTTTCACGATCGAGGGCAGCGGCCTCGGCGAGACGAACCAGATGGACGCCGCCATCCAGGTGCGCTCGAACGGCAACCGGATCGTCGACAACCGGATGCGCCGCGTGTTCTACGGGGTCGTCGTCGCCGACAGCATGCACAACGAGATTGCCGACAACGAGATTGCCGGCCTGCGGGAACTTCCGTTCGGCCGCCGCGGCGATGGCATCTACCTGTTCCGGGCGCCGGAGAACTTCGTCGCGCGCAACCGCATCTCCGGAGAGCGCGACGGCATCTATTTTCAGTACGCGCCGCGCGGCCGGGCAGTCGACAACGTCGTGTCCGACTCGCGCTACGGGCTGCACGACATGTTCTCGGACGACACCGCAATCGCCCGAAACACCTTCGCGGACTCGGTCGTCGGTGCGAACATCATGAACTCCCGCCGCATCCGCTTCGCCAGCAACCGCATTCGCCGGAATCGCGGCATCCCCGGCATCGGATTGACGCTCAAGGACTGCGACGATTCCACGATCGAGCGCAACCGCATCGTGGAGAACGGGCGCGGGCTGGTGCTCGACGGATCGTCGGCCAATCGCTTCAGCGGCAACGCATTTCGCGCCAACGACACCGCCGTCACGCTGTTCTCGAGCGCGGAGCGGAATGCGTTCGGCGACAACGAATTCGTCGACAACTGGAGCGACGTCGTGCTGAGCGGCGCAGACTCCGGGACGCGCTGGTCGATCGGCGGGCGAGGGAACTACTGGACGCGGTATCGCGGCTTCGACTTCGACGGTGACGGGCTCGGTGACTCGAGCCATCCGGTGGTGGGCGCGTTCGAGCGGCTCGAAGGGAGAAACGCGGCGGCGCGAATCTTCCTGCACAGCCCCGCCGCCGCGGGACTCGAGATGGCGGCTCGTCTCGGCGGGACCCTTCGGGCGGACGCCACCGATGATCGGCCGATCGCCCGGAGACCACCACAGTCCGAGGACCCGGCGCGACGAAGGGCGCAGCCTGCCGCCGCCGCGCTGATCGCGATGTGCCTCGCGGCGTGTGCAGCATTTTTCATGAGGAGAGCGGTCCCGTGCTCACGTTGACCGGCGTCAACAAGTCGTTCAGCGGTCGGCGCGTCCTCGACGGCGTCACCCTCGACATCGCAGCCGGCGAAAGCGTTGCGCTGCTCGGAGCGAATGGCTCCGGCAAGACGACAACGCTCAGGTGCATCGTCGGGCTGGCGCGCCCGGACAGCGGCCGCATTCTCGTCGGCGGCATCGACGCCGCACACGATCCGATCGGTGCACGGCAGCGCATGAGTTATCTGCCGCAGCGATCGATCTTTCCTGGCACGCTGAGCGTCCGGGAGACGCTTGGAGTGGTGGCGAAGCTGCGCTCGGCCGGCGCCGATGCCGTCGATCGCGAGCTTGCCGCGTGCGATCTCAGCCCGCTCGCCGATCGAAACGTCGTGCAGTTGTCAGGAGGCGAGCGGCAGCGCCTGGCGATGGCGGTCGCGTTCCTGCCCGCGGTCGATCTGTATCTCTTCGACGAAGCGTCGGCGAACCTCGACCCGGCGGCTCTGCGCATTCTGTTCCGCAGGGCCCGCGAGCTGAACCGCGACGGACGGACGCTGCTGTTCACGACGCACATGCCCGCGGACGTTCGCCGTCTGGCGACGCGCGCGATCGTGCTTCGCGACGGTCGCGTCGAGTCGGACGGCGCCGGCGCCTTCGAACTGCGGCGCTACGAACGGCTGCTGGAACGTGACCTGTGGGGAGACGACGATGACGCTGCGATACGCGACGGTGGCGGTTGTGATGGGGTCGCTGTGGACGTTCGGTTGCGCCGCGGAGGCGCGGTCGCCTGAGCCGATCCCCGTCGATCGCGTCGAGTGCTCGCGCTGCCGCATGTTGATGTCCAGCGATGCCGGCGGCGGCGAGATTCTCTCGTCCAGCGAAGACACACGGTTCTACGACGATGTCGCGTGTCTCGCGGCCGATTGGCCGGCGCATCGCGCCGGTGCGCGTGCGTTCCTGCGTCTGCCGGGCGGTCGCTGGCAGGACGCGCTGGCGGCGTCGTACGCCCGGCCCCGGGATGCTCAAACGGCAATGGGGTCGGGATTCGTCGCGTTTGCATCGGAGGCTG
Source organism: Vicinamibacterales bacterium (assembly GCA_035259385.1). Lineage (GTDB taxonomy): Bacteria > Acidobacteriota > Vicinamibacteria > Vicinamibacterales > CAVVIG01 > QHWK01. The sequence continues at coordinate 49,001 of DATFWL010000295.1, forward strand.
AAGCGAAGGCCGCCGATCGCGATGGCCGCGCGATCGCGTTCGACGATCTCCTGCGGCTGACCGGAGGACGCCGATGACCGGCCACTTGATGACCATCGCACGCCTCGAATGGACGGCCGCGGTCCGGCTGAAGTGGATGCGGCTCCTGACGATCGCGTTCGCGCTGCTGGCCGTGGCGGCCGCGTATTCCGCTGGCGCCGCGAACGAGCTCTCTGGCGCCGACGGCTTTGCCAGGACGACGATGGCGCTCGTCCCCGTCGTGCTCGTCCTGGTGCCGCTCGCGGCGCTCGTGCTCGGCGTCTCGGGGCAGTCAGCAGAACCAGGCAGCGAACCGTTTCTCTTCAGCCAGCCGATCCGCAGATCCACGATTCTTGGCGGCCGGTGGCTCGGCGAATGCGCGGCGTTGACCGGCGCGCTCGCAGTCGGACTTGGCGCCGGCGGCGCCGTCGTGTCCTTCGCCAGCGGCGCTGACGGCCTGCTGCCGTTCGCGTTCTTCGTCGCGATGGCGGCGCTGCTCGCGGTCGTGTTCCTGTCCATCGCCGCGGCGATCGCGGCGGCGACCGACAGGCGGGTGGTTGCGCTCGGCGCAGCCGTCTTCGCGTGGTTCTTCTTCGTGCTTCTCTACGATGGCGCCGCGTTGTCAGCGGCCGGGTGGCTCGCCGGCCCGCGAGGCGGGCGCGTGCTGTTCGGATCGATCTTCGGCAACCCCGTGGACCTGATTCGCGTCGCCGCGCTGTCGGTCGCCGGCACGCCGAATGTCCTCGGCGCCGCGGGCGAGGCCTGGCTTCGTTTTCTCGGCGGGACGACGACGGCGGCGCTGGCGGTCGCCGGAGCGCTGGCAGCCTGGTCGGTTGCGCCGCTGCTGATCGGCGTCCGGCTGATCCGCAGCCGCGACCTGTGACCGCGGCGCTCGTCGTCGATCGGCGCGGTCGGTGTGTCGTATGACCGCGGTCATACCACGCCGGCCGCCGCGTCGCTACCCTGACGGCAGGAGGCATCATGAGTGAGGCATTCGAGAGAACGACTGTCGGCGACATCGTCGCCATGGATTTTCGCGCGGCCGCCGTCTTCGAGCAGTTCGGCATCGATTTCTGCTGTGGCGGGCGCCGTTCGGTGGCCGAGGCCTGCCGCACCGCGGCGGTGAATCCGCTGGACGTCGAGGCGGCGATCGATGCCCTTCCGGCCGAGTCGGCCGGTGACTCCGACGTCGGCGCGTGGCCTCTGCACGACCTGATCGATCACATCGTGTCGACGCACCACACGTATGTGCGAGCGGCGTTGCCGTTGATTCGCCAGTACCTCGCGAAGCTCGTGGAGGTGCACGGAGCGCGGCATCCGGAACTGGCCGACGTTGCCTCCGCCTTCGACGCGATCGCGGACGAGATGGCACATCACATGCTGAAAGAGGAGCATGTGCTGTTCCCGTACGTCCGGCAGCTCGAAGCTCCGGCCGGAACGCGCGGACGTCGCCTCAGTCCCTTCGGGACCGTCGAGAACCCGATCCGGATGATGGAGCGGGAGCATCAGGACGCGGCCGACGGCGTGCAGGCGATCCGGGTGCTGACCCATGGATACATCGCGCCCGAAGACGGCTGCACGACCTATCGCGTCTGCATGGACGAGCTCGCGCGCTTCGAACGCGACCTGCATCGACACGTCCACCTCGAGAACAACGTGCTCTTTCCGAGGGCGATCGCGCTCGAGCACGACGACGCAAATACAGAGTTCTAGGGTTCTAGGGTTCTAAAGTTCAAGGTTCCTGGTTCCTGGCCCTTCGAGTTTCGAACCTTCCCGTTGCGGGCCCCGTCGGCTATCCTTCACCTCGCTCGTCTGTGAGCGAGGTGGTGTGCGTTGATCCTTCGTGACTTCCTGTCTTCGTGGCAGCTCGAGCATGCCGGGATCGCGCATCCGTGCCAGTCACGGCTTCAAACGGAGGCGCGGTGAGGGTTCGCGAGTTCCGCACGACGGTGGTCGGCACGCCGTGGCGCGACCTGCTGTTCTTCGAAGCCGTCGCCGACAACGGCCTGGTCGGCGTCAGCGAAGTGCGCATGGTCAACAAGACCGAGACGCTCGAGGCCTGCATCCACGAGCTCGCGCCGAGATATCTCGTCGGCAGCGATCCGTTCGACGGCGAGCGCCTCGCCTGGAACGTGCACACCGCCGAGTACGGCCGGCCGGGCGAGGTGACGCAGTCGGCGCTCGCCGCCTTCGATATCGCCTGCTGGGACCTGATCGGTCAGAAGCTCGCCGTGCCGATCTGGCAGTTGATCGGTGGACGGTTCCGCGATCGCGTGCCGGCGTATGCGAACGGGTGGTATCAGGCCGAGCGCAGTCCCGAAGCGATTGCCGGGCGCGCCAGGGAGGTGGTGGCGCGCGGCTATCGGGCCATGAAGCTCGATCCGTTCGGCGCCGCGCATGCGGAACTGCCGCCAGCCGAATGGACGCGCGTCGAGGCGATCGTCGCCGCGGTCCGCGACGCGGTCGGTCCGGAGGTGCAGATCTTCATCGAGATGCACGGCCGATTCACGTCCGCCGCCGCGATCCGCGTCGCCGCGATGCTGGAACGCTACGGTCCGGACTGGATTGAGGAGCCGGTACCCCCTGACAACGACGACGCGCTCGCCCGCGTGCGCGCGGCGTCGCGGATTCCGATCGCCACCGGCGAGCGTGCGCATACGATCGCCGAGATCTGCCCGATCGTCGAGCGCGGCCTCGCCGACATCATTCAGATCGATCTGACCCACTTCGGCGGATTCGGCGCCGCCCGGACGGTGGCCGGGTGGGCCGACGTGCACCACCTGCTGATGGCGCCGCACAATGTCTGCGGTCCGGTCGGCACGATGGCCAACATTCATTTCGCCACGGCGACGCCGAACTACAAAGTGCTCGAGCATTTCAACGACTTCGCGGATGCATGGGTCAGCGACCTGGTGGACGCGGCGCCGCGGGTCAGTGCCGAGGATGGCTGCTTCGGCGTGCCGGATCGCCCCGGCCTGGGTGTGGCGTTGAATGCCGACGCGTGCCGCGCCCATCCGCGCAGCGGCGGCCGAATCCGCCTCTTCGAGCCGGGCTGGGAGCGCCGCGGCACGGAGCGGATGTGATCGGTCCGGATGCGCGCCGGACGTCGCCGATGGTGACCACGGCGACGCCGATCGGACACCGCACGATGGCGCGCGTGCGCCGCCGCCTGATTCCGTTTCTCGCGACGATGTACTTCGTCGCGTATCTCGACCGCGTGAACGTCGGGTTCGCCGCGCTGCAGATGAATGCGGCGCTCGGCCTCTCGAGCCAGGTGTTCGGCCTCGGCGCCGGCATCTTCTTCCTCGGCTACTTCCTGTTCGAGATTCCGAGCAACTATGCGCTGGCGCGTGTCGGCGCCCGCATCTGGATCGCGCGCATTGCGATCGTCTGGGGCATCGTCTCGGTGACGATGCTGTTCATCACCGGGCCAAGAAGCTTCTACGCGATGCGGTTCCTGCTCGGCGCCGCGGAAGCGGGGTTCTTTCCCGGTATCGTGCTCTACTTCACCTTCTGGTTTCCCGCGCCGGAGCGCGCCAAAGCGGTCGCGCAGTTCTCCACCGCGAGCATGGTCGCCGGCATCGTCGGCGCGCCGCTGTCGGGCGTGCTGCTGTCGCTGCGCGGCGCCGGCGGTCTCGATGGATGGCAGTGGCTCTTTCTCGTCGAGGGACTGCCGGCGATCGCGCTTGGCGTGGTCGCGCTGTGGTATCTCACCGACACGCCCGCGCAGGCGCGGTGGCTGTCGGACGAGGAGCGCGCCTGGCTCGTGGAGGCGATGCGTTGCGATCGCGCCGACACCTCGCGGCCGGCGGCCCACAGCCTCCGCGCCGGGCTGCTCGATCCGATCGTGTGGCGACTGGCGCTGAGCCTCTTCCTGGTGGTCACGAGCGGCTACGGCTTCAGCTTCTTCCTGCCGCAAATCGTAAAGGCGTTCTCGGGCCTGTCGGACCTCGCGGTCGGCATCGTCAGCGCGATCCCGTTCTTCGTCGCGGCGATCGGCATGGTGACGGTGGCGGCGCACTCGGATCGCACCGGCGAACGGCGCCGCCACGTCGCCGCCTGCGGCTGCCTCGCCGCCGCCGGGCTCGCGTGTGCGTCCTTCGTCGCGTCGCCGCTCCAGCGATTCGCGGCGCTGTCGATCGCTGCGATCGGGCTGTACAGCTTCACGCCGCCGTTCTGGTCGCTGCCGACGGCGTTTCTCCGCGGCGATGCCGCGGCCGCAGGCATCGCGTTCATCAACGCGACCGGCAATCTCGGCGGCTTCCTCGGTCCGTACGTGATGGGCTGGATGAAGGATGCGACCGGCGACTACCTCGTGGGGCTGCGCCTGCTGGCGACGGCGGCGCTGGTTTCGGGCGTCGTCGTCTTCCTTGGGACACGGACGGTCAGCCGAGCGACCGCGGAAACGCGGCGGTATCGCTCGGCGCCGTCGTGACGGCCTGGCCGCATCGCGCGCCGGCCCGCAGCGCCTCCTCGATCGATCCGCCGCGCAAGCGAACGGCGATGTAGCCGGCGTTGAACGCGTCGCTCGCGCCGATCGGATCGACGGCCTCGTCGCGACTGATCGGGATGGCGTGAAGACCACCATCGTCTCGCCCAGCGCGATCACATCCCACGTCATCTGCCGGGCAGAATACGTTGACTTTGGCGGTAAAGCGTAGTACTTCCGTCGGCGCCCGCCTGATGACGGAGGACATGTCGCTTCCCGATCGACCTGACGTCCGAGTGCCGGCGCCGGCGGTAGCCGGATGAACGATCTGCGTCAGTCGTGGCCGGCACCGGCGACACCGCGTCCGATCGCAATCGTCGGCGCCGGCGCAATCGTTCGAACCGCGCATCTGCCCGCGTATCGCCGCCTGCAGTTTCCGGTCGCGGGTCTCTTCGATATCCGTCCCGAGGCGGCGGAGCAGACAGCGCGGCAATTCGGAGGATTGCGCGTGTTCGACACCCTCGACGAGGCGTGCGCCGTCGGCGGCGCAGTGTTCGACGTCGCCGTTCCGGGCAGGGAGGTCGCGCGCGTGCTCGCGCACCTGCCGCCCGGCGCGGCGGTGCTGATTCAAAAGCCGATGGGGGAGACCCTCGCTGAAGCGCAGGCAATCCTCGATCTCTGCCGCGAACGGCGGCTCGTCGCGGCGATGAACTTTCAGCTGCGCTTCAGCCCGAACGTGCTCGCCCTGATCGATCTCCTCGCGGCCGGCCGGCTGGGCGATCTCACCGACATCGAAGTTCGAGTGGTCGATCGACAGCCGTGGGAGCAGTGGCCGTTCATGAAGCATGCGCCGCGCGTCGAGGTGCTCTACCACTCCATCCACTATCTCGACGCGATTCGCTTCATCGCCGGCGAGCCGCGCGGCGTGATGTGCCGGGCAATCGCCCATCCGCAGCTCGCAGATTTCAGCGACAGCCGCAGCACGATCGTCCTCGACTACGGAGATCGCATCCGCTGCTCGCTCGTCCTCAACCACACCCATCAGCACGAGGCGCGCCACCGCGAGTCGATGTTGAAGGTCGAAGGCACGAACGGCGCGGCGCTGCTCACGATGGGCGTCAACCTGAGCTATCCGTCCGGGCCGCCCGATCGACTCGAGGTGTCGTTCGACGGGACGTGGCAGCCGGTCGCGCTCCGCGGATCGTGGTTCACCGAAGCGTTCGAGGGTCCGATGTCGAACCTGCAGCGCTTCCTCGCCGGCGAGGACAGCGTGCTGATTTCGCCGGTCAGCGACGCGATCAAGACGATGGCCGTGGTCGAGGCATGCTATGCGTCGAGCGCGGCCGGATCGACGCCGATTCCCGCCGCGTGATCCGCGATGCGAATCGACGCGCACCAGCACTTCTGGCGCTATCACGCGGATGAGTACGGCTGGATAGACGACTCGATGGCCGCACTGCGCCGGGACTTTCTGCCCGCGGAGTCGCTGCGCGAGATGGCCGCGACCGGATGTGATGGCTGCATTGCCGTCCAGGCGCGGCAGACGCTCGAGGAAACGCGATGGCTGCTCGCGCTCGCCGATGCGCATCCGCGGATTGCCGGCGTGGTCGGCTGGGTCGATCTCCAGGCCGGCGCGGACCGGGTGCGCCAGCAGCTCGCGCCATTTGCGTCGCACGCGAAGCTCGTCGGCATCCGCCACATCGTGCAGTCGGAGCCGGACGATCGATTTCTGCTCAGGCCGCGGGTCCTCGAAGGCCTCGCGGTGCTGCCCGAATTCGGCCTGGCGTTCGATCTCCTCATCTACGAACGCCATCTGGCAGTGGCGACCGACTGCGTCGCCCGGTTTCCAGGGCACCGCTTCGTGCTGGACCATCTCGCGAAGCCGAATATCCGCGACGGAGGGCGCGACGTCTGGGAACGTGGCATCCGCGCGCTCGCAGCGCACGCGAACGTGTTCGCAAAGCTGTCGGGCCTGGTGACGGAGGCGGCCTGGAACCGCTGGACGGCCGAGCAGATCCGGCCGTACCTCGACGTTGCCTTCGACGCATTCGGCCCGGATCGGCTGATGATCGGATCCGACTGGCCGGTCTGCCTCGTCTCTGGCAGTTACGCGCGGACGATGGCCGTCGTCGTCGACTACATCGCCGCGCGCCCGGCGGGCGAGCAGCGCGCGGTTCTCGGGGGCAATGCGCAACGATTCTGGAGGCTCGAGGATGACACGGTGGAGGCGCGCAGCGGCCGCGCTGCTCCTGCTCGCGGCGGGGTGTAGTCGGCCGGCCAGGACGGGCGATCCCGCGGCGCTCACGATCGCGGTGATACCGAAGGGGACGTCGCACGCGTTCTGGCAGAGCATTCACGCCGGTGCGGCGAAGGCCGCGAAAGAGCTCGGCGTCAACATCGTGTGGCGGGGGCCGCTGCGCGAAGACGAGCGCGAGTCGCAGATCTCCGAGATCGAGCGCTTTGTGACCAGCGGCGTCTCCGGCATCGTGCTCGCGCCGCTCGACGAGGTGGCGCTGGCGCAGCCGGTGGCCGACGCCAGACGCAACAACATCCCGGTGGTCGTCATCGATTCGGGGCTGAAAGGCAGCGACTACGTCAGCTTCGTCGCCACCGACAATCGGCTCGCCGGCCGCCTCGGGGGCGAGCATCTCGCGTCGCTGCTCCACGACAAGGGCCGCGTCGTGCTGCTGCGCTACGCGGAGGGATCGGACAGCACGCTGCAGCGCGAAGCCGGGTTCCTGGAGGCGATTGCGGCGCGTCCCGGTCTGCAGGTCGTCAGCGCCAACCAGTACGGCGGCGCCGATGTCGAGGGAGCGTACAAGAAGAGCGAAGCGCTGCTGAGCGGCCTCAAGCGCGCAGACGGCTCGCTCGACGTGGACGGCATCTTCACGCCGAACGAGTCGACGACGCTGGCGATGATGCGGGTGCTCGTGGACAACGGCTGGTCGGGGAAGGTGAAGTTCGTCGGCTTCGACGCATCGGACGCGCTGCTGAAGGGCATGCGTGACGGGCACCTCGATGCCGTGGTGGTGCAGGATCCGATGAAGATGGGCTATCTCGGCGTGAAGACCATCGTTGCCCACATCCATGGCGAGAAGGTGGAGGCGCGCATCGACACCGGTGTGCGGCTGGTGTCGCGCGAGCACATGGACGATCCGGACGTCCAGGAGCTGCTGCATCCGGATTTGAAGCGATGGCTCGGCCCGTAGCGCCCCGCCTCGAGATGCGCGGCGTCAGCAAGGCGTTCGGCGCGACGCTCGCGCTCGATTGCGTCGACCTGACGGTCGATCCGGGAGAAGTCTGCGGGCTGGTCGGCCAGAACGGCGCCGGCAAGAGCACGCTGATGGCGGTTCTCGCCGGTGCGGTGCCGTCTGACGCGGGTACGATGCGGCTCGACGGCGTCCCCTATGCGCCACGCGATCCGCTGGCGGCGCGCGAGGCTGGCGTCGCGATGATCCACCAGGAGCTGTCGGTGGCGCCGCAGCTGACGGTGATGGAGAACATCGCGCTCGGCGTGGAGCCCGTGCGCGGTCCGGGCGGCATCCTCGACCGGCGACGGATGCGGGCGATCGCGGCGGATGCCCTGGCCGAGCTGGGGCATGCGGAGATCGCGCCGGATGCGATAGCCGCCGATCTGCCGCCGGCCGCGCAACAGCTCGTCGAGATTGCCCGCGCCCGCGCGATCGGCTGCCGCGTCCTCGTGCTCGACGAGCCGACGAGCAGCCTGACCCACGGCGACGTTCGCACGCTGTTCGATCTGATCGGCCGGCTCGCGGCGCAGCGCATCGCCGTGGTCTACATCTCGCACTTCATCGAAGAAGTGAAGCAGGTCGCGGATCGTTTCGTCGTGCTGCGCGACGGACGCAACGCCGGCGGCGGACTGACGCGCAACACCGGCTGCGAAGCGATCGTGTCGCTGATGGTCGGCCGCAGCGTCGACGATCTGTATCCGCGTGGACGGCGCGAGCGCGGCGGCGCCCTGCTCGAGGTCGAGGCGCTGCAGCCGGGCGACGCCACGTTCGCGCTCCATCGCGGCGAAGTCGTCGGCATCGCCGGACTGCTCGGCGCGGGCCGAACGCGCCTGCTGCGGACGATCTTCGGCCTCGAGCCGGTACGGAGCGGACGGATCCGCGTCGCCGCGTACAGCGGACCGGCGGCGCCGCATGAACGCTGGCGACAGGGACTCGGGATGCTCAGCGAAGACCGCGCCGGGGAAGGAATCGCCCGGGGCCTGACCATCGCCGACAACATCACCTTGTCGCATCTCGCGCCGCTCGGGCCGCGCGGGTTGGTGTGGCCGTCGCGTCAGCGCGCGGCGGCGGCGCAGTGGATCGAGCGACTGGACATCCGCTGTACGGACGCCCGGCAGCCGGTCGCGGAACTGTCCGGCGGCAACCAGCAGAAGGTCGCGGTCGCGCGATTGCTGCATCACGGCGTCGACGCGCTGATCCTCGACGAGCCGACGAAGGGCATCGACGTCGGCAGCAAGGCGCAGATTTACCGGTTGATCGACGAGATGGTGAGCGCGGGCAAAGCCGTCCTGCTGGTCAGCAGCTACTTCCCGGAACTGCTCGGCGTGTGCGATCGCATCGCGGTGATGTCGCGCGGCCGGCTGGGCCCGGTGCGAGAGGTGGCGGAGTGGACCGAGCACGCCCTGCTGATGGAGGCGTCGGGCGCACGCGCCTCGCAGGCGTGACCGCGTCTCGCGCGACGGCATGACACAGGTCGGTCTCATCGGCGCCGGCAATATCAGCACGACGCACGCGCGGGCGCTGGCGGGCATCGCCGCCGTGAACGTCGCCGCGGTGTACGCGCCGCGGCTCGAGCAGGCGCGAGGACTCGCTGACGCCGCCGGCGCACGCGCCTGCGACTCCCTCGATCGACTGTTCGATGGCCAGCCGCTGGACATGGTCGTGGTGGGAACGCCGTCGGGTCTGCACGGCGAGCACGCGGCCGCCGCCGCGCGCCGCGGCGTTCACGTCCTCGTGGAGAAACCGCTCGAGATCACGGTCGGACGTGCCGATGCGCTGATTGCCGAGGCCGATCGCGCGGGCGTCACGCTCGGCGTCGTCTTCCAGGATCGGGTCAAGCCGGACGTGCGCGCGCTGAAAGCCACGATCGATTCAGGGGCGCTCGGTTCGCTGTCGCTCGTGCACGCGCAGGTGCCGTGGTGGCGTCCGCCGGAGTACTACCGCGATTCGCGCTGGCGCGGCACGCGGGCGCTCGACGGCGGCGGCGTGCTGATGAACCAGGCGATCCACACGATCGATCTGCTGGTGTGGCTGTGTGGCCCGGTCGCGCGCGTGGCCGGGAAGACGGCGACGCGGTTCCACGACATCGAAGTCGAGGACACGGCGGTGGCGACGCTCGAGTTCGCCAGCGGCGCGCTGGGCACGATCGACGCGTCGACGTGCGCCTATCCGGGCCGGCCGCGGCGCATCGAGATCAGTGGGGCACGCGGCACGGCGATGCTCGATGGCGATCGGTTGCTTCCCGCCGCGGGGCACGCGCCGCCGGATCCGCCGCCGGAGAACGTCGCATCTCCGGTCGTGTCCGACGTGTCCGCCCATCGCGACCTGTTCGTCGATTTCATCCAGGCGTTCCGTCACCGGACGGCGCCGTGCTGCGACGGCCGCGACGGCCGCCGCAGCGTGCAGGTGATCGAGGCGATCTACGACTCGTCGCGGCTGGGAAGACCAGTCGACGTCGCGGCGCCGCCCTGACACGGCCCGGTGCCGCTGCCGGCAGTTCCGTGCCGTCGCCGTCGATCGGTCAGGTCACACCTGCCAGCGCATGAGGCCGACGTTGTCCGCGGTCCGATAGGTCTCGAACAGCTTGTCGCCGTCGAACTCGAGGAACACGTAGCCGTGCGGACTGTATTGCTCCGGCGCGGCGGTCACCCAGAAATTCGGCCCGTCGAGGACGAGACCCTCGGGCGCGTGCGGCCGCGGCTGGATGTGGATCCACTGGTAGATCATTCCCCGGCCGCCGATCGCGGTGTCGCGGAACGACGGGAACCCGCCGTGGCCGATGCATCGGCCCTTCACACCCCAGACCGGGTGCGGCTCGTACACGACCAGGCGATGCTCGTGCCCCCAGAACCAGGCTTCGATTCGCCCGGCCTCGAGCAGCGGACCGAGGGCCGCCTGCAGTTTCGGACCCTGTTCGTCGAGCGCTGAAAACGGCTGATGGTGCGAGCACAGGATCACTTTCCGCGTGCCGGCCGCCTTGATCATCGCGTTGATCCAGGCGACCTGCGCCGGCGCGATGTCGAAGTCGTCGTACGAGGTGTCCAGCCCGAGAATCAGCCAGTTCGTGTTCTGCAGCGCGACGCAGCTCGAGGATTGATGGAAGAACGAGCCCAGCGCGGTGAAGTAGCCCTGCCCGCCCGAGTACATCTCGTGGTTTCCGTTCAGCGCACGATTGAGGACGCCGGTCCGCTTCGGCCAGCCGCCGACGAGGCGATCGTGTACTTCGCCGTCGGTTCCGGAGTAATAGGTGTCGCCGAGATGGAGGATCACGTCGCACTCGCGAAGCTTGTTCTGAATGCTGTCGGTGATGACCGGCGCGCCGTACAGGCCGGTGCCCCAGTCCGAGAACATCGCGATCTTCGCGTTGTCAGGAATCGGTTCGGGCGTAGACGGCGGAGGCAGAAACACCGCTCGCGTCGGATCGAGAATGATGACCAGGCCCGTGCCCAGCCATCCAATCAGATCGTTGTTGTCGAACTTGACCTGTACGGTTTCCTCGACCGTGGTGGCATTGCCCTGCGGCGTGACCACGGTTTCCCTCGGGGAGATGGTCTGAACCTTGGCACTGGCCGCGGCCTGATGCGCGATCATCGTCTGCAGCCGCGACGCCAGGTCGTTCTGCGGGGTCGACAGAATCGTCGATCCCTGGTCCGCCGATTCGAGCGATGCGACCGCCTGGTGCCAGTCGGCGAGCAGCTTCGCTTTCCGCTCCGGGTTTCCCGCCGCGACCGTGTTGACGGCGTCGTCGACGACCTTGTGCACGGCGTCCGGACGCTCGGCGAACGCCTGCTGGATATTGCTGTACGGAACGACAACAGTGCCCACGCTGATCTCCTCCGCTACGGTCGGCGACTCTGAGCCGGACGACTGAGATCCTAGCCAGACAATCATCGATCGTCACGGGAAATGCACGATTTATCTTCGTCGAGGGATCTCGCGAAAACCTGATACGTTGTGCGCCATGGACGCGTTTCTCACCTCCGAGGGTCTGCTGGCCCTCGTCACGCTCACGTTCCTCGAGATCGTCCTCGGCGTCGACAACGTCATCTTCATCTCGATTCTCTCGGGCAAGCTGCCGCCTGCCGATCAACCACGCGCGCGGCGGGCCGGTCTCCTCGGCGCCATGCTGATGCGGATCGCGCTGCTGCTCTCGATCGCCTGGGTCGTGCGGCTGACCAATCCACTCGTCTCGATCGGCAGCCGCGGCATCTCCGGCCGCGACCTGATCCTGATTGGCGGCGGGCTGTTCCTTCTGGCGAAGGCGACGCTCGAGATTCACGAACGGCTGGAGGGCGCCGAGCACGAGCGGACGGTGCGAACTGCACCGTCGTTCTGGTCGGTGATCGCGCAGATCATGGTGCTCGACATCGTGTTCTCGCTCGACTCGGTGATCACGGCCGTCGGCATGGCGAACGATATCTCGATCATGGTCGCGGCGGTCGTGCTGTCGGTCGCGATCATGATGTTCTCGGCCGAGCCGGTGAGCCGCTTCGTCAACCGCCATCCGACCGTGAAGGTGCTGGCGCTGTCGTTCCTGCTGCTGATCGGCGTCTCGCTGGTCGGCGAAGGGCTCGGCATGCACATCCCGAAGGGCTATATCTACTTCGCGATGGGCTTTTCCGTGTTCGTGGAGATGATCAACCTCCGCGTCCGCGGATCGGCCTCGCCGGTCAAGCTGCACGAGCGAACGCCGACATGAAGAGAGCGGACTGGTAGTGCAAAAGGTATACTGGCGGTGATGATGAGACGGGGTGGGCTTGCGTTGCTGATCGCGCTCGCGGTGGCGAGCGCGCCGGTGGCGCTGGAGGTCTGCCGTATCGCGTGCGAGTCGACCCGGCATCCACCCCTCGCGCACGCGACACATCATCCCGGCTGTCACGAATCGGGCACTGCGTCGCCGCATCTGTCCGCGCATGCACACCCGTGCGAACACGGCGACGAGCCGACGACGCCGGGCGTCGCGGCGGCCCGTCACTCCGACAACGCCGCCACGCTGCTCGCCGTCGCCGTGCCAGCACACGACGCTCTCACCGTCGTCGTCCGCATGTCGGCCCTCACGACAGCGGGATTGTCTTCGCTCCCCGGCCGCGCCGGGATCGCGCTCGCGACGCCGCTCCGGATTTAATCCACCCGCCGTCCATAACCGCTTTCAATCGCTCGTCGACCGAACCTTCTGGCGGGCAGGGGTGCATGTACACGCGTGTTCAATTTTCGAGTCTTGCCGCGGCGTTGACGCTGTTCGTTTCTGTGTTCACCGCTGGCGAGGCCACGGCGCAGCCGGCGACCGGCGAGGTTGACCAGCCGGACGATCCGACGCTTTCGTCGGTCGTCGGCGACGAGCCCGCGCAACAGCACGACATGCAGCACATGCAGATGGAGCACGGCGAGCACATGTGGATGCGGCCGAGCCGCGATGGCTCGGGCACGTCGTGGCTGCCCGACGATACGCCGATGTACGCGCTCCATGGCCAGGCAGGGCCGTGGACGCTGATGGCGCACGGCAACGTGTTCCTTCAGTACTTGTATGACAGCGGGAATCGAGGCAGCGATCAGGCCGGCAGCATCAACTGGGTCATGGGCATGGCCGATCGAACGGTGGGCGCGGGGCACCTCGGATTCCGGGGGATGATGAGCCTGGAGCCGTGGACGATTCGCGGCTGCGGCTATCCGGACCTGCTCGCGAGCGGAGAGGCCTGCGAGGGCGAAGCGATCCACGATCGCCAGCACCCGCATGATCTTTTCATGGAGCTCACCGCGACCTACGATCGGCCGCTCGCCGGCGATGTCCGGCTTCAGGTTTATGGCGGTCCCGTCGGCGAGCCCGCGCTCGGACCCACGGCGTTCCCCCATCGCATCTCGGCGATGCCGAGTCCGCTCGCACCGATCGCGCATCACTGGTTCGATGCAACGCACATCACCTACGGCGTGGTGACGGGTGGCGTGTATGGCCCGCGGTGGAAGGCCGAGGCGTCGGTCTTCAACGGACGTGAACCGGACGAGGATCGCACGAACTTCGATTTCGCCGCGCTGGATTCCTGGTCGGCGCGGGCCTGGTTTCTCCCGACCAGCCGGTGGGCGGTGCAGGCTTCTGCGGGCCGGCTCGCCGAGGCCGAGGCGGGCCATGACGGCGGACCACGCATCGATGTCAATCGCGTGACCGCGTCAGCAACGTACCACCGCCTGTTCCGCGAGAGCAGCATCTGGGCCAGCACGGTCGGTTGGAGCCGGAATCAGGAGCGCGGGAGCGATGCGACGCAGGCCTTGCTGGGTGAAACGAACGTGACGTTCGACGAGCGCCACACCTGGTTCGGCCGACTCGAGGTGGTTGGAAAGACCGGTCACGACCTCGGGATTGAGTCCGCGGAGGTGTTCACGGTCACGAAGCTCGATGGCGGCTACACGCGATACTTCGGCGAGTCGTTCGGACTGAAGCCCGGCGTCGGCGCCGGTGTGTCGGCCGGCATCGTGCCGGAGTCGCTGAAATCGTTGTACGGCCGTCGTGTCAACGTCGGGTTCGCGGTGTTTCTGACGCTGCGTCCCGCAGAGCGCAAAATGTAGCGGTCACGCGGAAGAGGATTCGGCTTCGATCGGGCGTCCATGAATCGAGGTGGTTGTCCGAGGCGAACGTGAGCGCGAGGCGCCTTCCGTCAGGCGCCCGGTCTTTGCGGCGGCTTCAGCGCGAAGGCGGTGAGAAGACCTGATTCGAGTACGGGTTCGTAGTGGGCCGCTGGACGCGGTTGAAACCGAAGTTCATCGCCTGATGGCAGTTGTTGCAGGCGGCGGTGAACCCATCGTACGCGGCTTCGAATGCCGCGCGATCCCGGTGGCTCGCCGCCGCGCGCAGGTCAGCCAGCGGTTGCGTGACCATCCGGGGAATCGCGTCCTTCGGTGCGACCGGCGAGTCCTTGTGCGTCGGGTGCAGCGTGACGATGTCGTCGAACCCTTCACCGAGCTCATCGATCTCGTACGTCGCGAGATCCCAATTGCCCGCTTCGCCGGCAAACCACAACTTGATGTGGCGCATCTGCTGAAGGCTCATCAACTCGCCAAGTCCGGGTGCGTAAGGCCCCGAAGCGGTTGCCGGCGATCCGCCGGCTGGCGCCGAGGGTCGCCCGCACCCCGCGAGGCACATCAGCGCGAACAGGCTCGAGAGCGCCACGGCTCGATACTCGCGTCGTCGCATCGGTGCGCGTGCGTCACTTCCTCGTGTTGAAAGCGCTTGGATGGTGGGCGCTGAAGGACTCGAACCTTCGACCTCGTGCGTGTGAAGCGTTACTGCCATGTCAGTTCTCGTGGGTGTCCGTTGTGTTCGCGTGTGTTTTCGTTAGCGCGATCCACGGACACCCCACGGAAACACACGCGTTCCGACGCTCAGTTTGCAAGACCTTGCAAGGCAGATCTCGCCCCGAGAACACCGCCGAGCTTACGCGCTGAAACAGGTCGCCGTCGAGCACGGTAGCCCTGTAGCCGACCGGCCCTGACACGATCGGCAGCGCGGTCGTAGTGCAGCACGTCCGAAACCTTCGCCGTTCCTAGGTCAATCAGCCGAGCGTCAGGTCCGGTTGCAGCGCAACACGGCGGCGGGCCGAGCACGTGCGCGTTGCTACGGTCTTCGCGGCGCGCTCAACACGTTGGCGATCATGTCGGTGTCGATCGCTGCGTAGACGGACTCGGCCAACGCGAACAGGTGCTGATCGTAGTCGTCTGGCAGGCCGCTGCTGAGGACGCCGAACACTCTTCCCGACTCCTGCGAGAAGACCGGACCACCGCTGTTGCCGTGCGTCGCGCGCATGTCGAGTT